>JAQYVU010000112.1 GCA_030145385.1 Desulfococcaceae bacterium | reverse complement strand
GTTTTCATTTGCTCTGGGATATTCACTTTTTCCTCCTCTATGGGTATATTTTATATCTTGAATAGGTTTATATCATATTATGGATTGTGAAAAACACAACAATAATTATACCGGCCATTGTCTTCATCAGGGCTTACAATCGCAAGAAGCTTATTTTTATTGTCAACAATTTTGATGAAAGCACTGTCGGTATCCTTTTCATCCGTCTGGATGTCGGTTTGGATATCAATGTTGATATCGGTTAATGAGATGCTTTTTCCGTCTTTTATTTTTTCCATTAAACCGTTATCCGCAACATAGGACACCATTTCCGAAAGGGCATCTGACATGGGAATAAGCCGATTGTTAATCGTTTCCAATGTCTGATGTGATTCGATATCCGCTAAGGGTATCGCATCATTGATGTCAAATCCGCCGCATCCGATCCGTTTGAGCGCCTTCAGATGTCCGCCGCATCCAAGCATATTCCCAATATCAGCACAAAGCGTCCGGATATACGTTCCGGAGGAGCATTCCGTTTCAAACCGGATTTCGGGAAGATTTATATCGATTATGTTAATGTACGATATAAATACTTTCCGGGGCGGCTTGATAACGGGAGTTCCGTTTCTCGCATATTTATAAAGCGGTACGCCGTTATGCTTCAGTGCTGAATAAGCCGGTGGAATCTGTAAAATCTCACCCTCAAACTGTTTACATGCCGCGACAACAGCATGTTCTGAAACCGTGTCAATTTGATGAGTTGCCAGGATACGTCCGGTGGCGTCCAAAGTATCTGTTTCAACTCCTAATTTTAAAACCGCTGCATATTTCTTCGGACTGGCCAAAAAAAACCGGGACAGGCGGGTTGCCCGGTTGATTGTGCAGATCATTATGCCGGTGGCCATTGGGTCAAGGGTTCCGGTGTGGCCGATTTTGTTAATACCGGATATTCTTTTGATCCGGCTGATGACTCTGGCCGAAGTGATATCCTGCGGTTTGTCAACGATCAAAATGCCGTTGGTCTCATTTATCATTGTCTATAACACATTCTTTTTATAAATAAATAAAGCATCCTCCGGTCAGTTAAAGATTTCCCGAAAAATAGAAAATGGTTCTTTTCAAGTCCGGCAGGGTTGCCTGAATATCAAATCCCGCCGCGTTCTTATGACCGCCGCCGCCAAAAGAGGTGGCGATTGCGGCAACATTAACCGCTCCGTCCGAGCGAAGACTGACATGAAAGTGGCTTCCGTAGTTTTTGCCGGGTCTTCGTTTTCTTTCAAACAAAAGAGCGGCCAGTTTAACGTTTTCGATCTGCTTGGCATAGTTGATCAGGCCATTGACATCCTCAAGCATCGTCCCGGTGGTCTGAAGCATGTTCTGGGTGAGCGTCATAATTGATAATTTGCCATTATGGGACAATTCAATGGAATCAAACAGCATATTCAGCAGCTTGATCCGGTTTAAGGAAATCGTTTCATAAACATGGTGTGCTACTTTGTGCGGGTTGGCGCCCAGTTGAACCATTTTATGCGATATTTCAAATGCTTCCGGAGTCGTGTTGGCAAACCTGAATGAACCGGTATCCGCCATTATTCCTGTATATATGGAATAGGCCATTCCTTTGTCGATCGTCACATTATCCATCGCCGAAAGCAGCCGGTAAATCATTTCAGACGTCGAAGACGCTGCCGGGTCAATATACTGCAGGTTGCCGAACCGGGTATTGGTGGTGTGATGATCGATATTGATAATTACAGGGATTTTAGAAACGGCTGCTGCCTCCTCGCCGATTCGGTGAAGATCCGAGCAGTCCAGTATAATTGCCGTGTCATATTCGGAGATGTCGCCGACTGTCTGGTTGATCAGGTGGAGAGAGGGCAGAAATTGATAAACCGCCGGAATAGGACTTTCATTAAAGACCCTGACTTTTTTTTTTGATTCCTGCAGTGCCAGTCCCAGACTGATCAGTGCGCCGATGGCGTCACCGTCCGGATGTATATGTGACGCAAGCAGTATGCGTTTACTCTTTTTCAGGTGGTTGATTATTTGTTGTATGCTCATTTTCTATTTTTTTCAAAACGGAATTCATATGGAATCCGTAATCGATTGAATCGTCATAATAAAATTGAAGATCAGGCATATATCGCAGTTTAAGTTTCTGCGCAAGAGTATATTTGATAAACCCTTTTGCTTTTTTAAACCCGGCAAATGCCTCTTTTTTGTTTGAGATACGATCGGAAATTACAAAATATATTTTTGCCAGTTTCAGGTCGGGTGACATCTTGACACCGGTAATGCTGACCGATTCCAAGCGGGGGTCGCTAATCGATTTTTGTAACAGTCGTGACAGGGCTTCATGAATTAATCCGCCGACCCTGTCGGCTCTGGCAAATGGTTTTACGTTCATATATTAATGATCTCCATGTCCGTATCAATAATTTCGGCTAATTGAAGATTTTCTATAAATTCAAAAATTTTATCTAATTTTGAGTTAATCCGGCGGCGGTCGTTTCCCGCCAGTGCAAATCCGATTTCCGCCCGCTGATGCATATCATTCAAATCAATTTCGGCCATTGATACGTTAAATGCATTCCGGGTACGGTTAATAATTGCTTTAACAATTTTCCGCTTTTCTTTTAAAGAATGGCAAAATGCCAGCCTGAAAGTTATTTTTCCAATTCCGACTACCATATATAATAGCCATTTTAGTTGCATATTAAAGCAGGTGACTCGTAACAATCTGTTTTAATGAAAAATTAAAACATTCGGTCTTCTACCTTCAGCCTTATACCTATCTTTTTCTATACCGGCATGGTCGGTTTTACCTCTTCAAGATAATAACACTCGATAAGATCGCCGATTTTAATATCATTATAATTTTCAATGAGAATGCCGCATTCATAATTCTGGATGACTTCCTTCACATCATCCTTAAATCGTCGCAAGGTGGCTATTTTGCCGTCATAGATGACAATACCGTCTCTGATGAGCCGGACCTGAGCACCTCTCTTGATCTTGCCGCTGGTCACATAAGATCCTGCAATCGTACCAATACTGGGCACATGGAATGTTTCTCTGACTTCGGCCTCGCCCAGTACTTTTTCTTCAAATTTTGCGGCCATCAGGCCAACCATGGCATCTTTAATGTCCTTGATGGCATTATAAATGATGTCATAATACCGGATATCAACGTTTTCTTCTTCGGCAATAAGGGCTACTTTAGCTGTCGGCCGGACATTAAAGCCTAAAATGATGGCATTGGAAACCGCTGCCAGGGATATATCCGATTCATGAATCGGGCCGACGGCAGAATGAATGACACCGATCTTAACCTCATCAAAAGATAATTTGATCAGCGAATCCTTCAACGCTTCAATAGACCCCTGGACATCCGCCTTGATGATAATATTCAGGTCTTTGACTTCGCCTTCCATCAGTTTTTCATACAGTTTTTCAAGGCTCATCCGGCTGGTCCGGGCAAGTTCCTTGGCGCGCTGTTTTTGAAGTCGATGTTCACTGACCTGCTTGGCGTCCTTTTCAGCGGCCATAACGTTGAGTTCATCTCCTGCCATGGGAACCCCGGACAGACCGACGATTTGCACGGGGATGGACGGACCGGCTTCTTTGATCTGGTTGCCCATATCATCAAACATGATCCTGATTTTTCCATAATAACTGCCGCATACAACCGGGTCCCCCACCCGAAGGGTTCCTTCTTTGACCAGAACGGTTGCCACCGGGCCTATGCCGGTGTCCAGCCTGGATTCAATGATGTGTCCGGATGCAGGCTTATTCGGATTGGCCTTTAACTCAAGTACTTCGGATTGAAGAAGGATCATTTCAAGCAGCTCGTCAATGCCGATTTGTTCTTTTGCGGACACATTGACAAAAATGGTTTCTCCGCCCCAGTCTTCCGAAGCCAGTCCTTTTTCAGCCAGTTCCCGCTTGATACGTTCCGGTTCGGCTTCCGGCTTGTCTATTTTATTGACTGCAACAATAATCGGAACACCGGCTGCCTTGGCGTGGTCGATGGCTTCTACGGTCTGCGGCATGACACCGTCATCTGCGGCTACAACCAGAATAACAATATCAGTAACCTGGGCCCCCCGGGATCGCATTGCGGTGAAGGCTTCATGCCCGGGTGTGTCTAAGAAAACAATATCACCGGTTTCATGTTTCACATGATAGGCACCAATATGCTGGGTAATTCCGCCGGCTTCGAAATCGGTAATTTTTGAACGGCGGATAACATCCAGCAGAGATGTTTTTCCATGATCGACATGGCCCATGATTGTGACAACCGGCGGCCGGTGAAGCAGTTGCTCGGGTGAATCCACTTCCGTTTTTATGACGGTTTCTTCTTCAAAGGTTGCTCTTTCGATCTCAAATCCGAATTCCGTTGCGACCAGGCTGGCGGTGTCATAATCTATGGTCTGGTTAACCGTGACCATCATGCCCATGCCCATGAGTTTGGCAATCAGTTCGTTGGCTTTTATTCCCATCCGTTTACCGAGATCCGCTAAAACAATTGTATCATCAACTTTAAATCGACGCTTGATGGCTTTCGGAGTTGTAATCTGCGTTTTCTGACCACCGCCCGCCGGGGCTGATCTAAATTTTTTCCGACCCTTTCGGCCTCGGCCGGAGCTCTTGTCGTAAAGTGCAGATCCTTCGACCACTGCTTTACGTTTTGAAGCGATCTTTCCTTTTTTTGGCTTCTTGAGATCGACAACCTCTTCTACAATCCTTTTTTTGCGGACTTTCTTTTTAGCGCCCGGATCGTCTGATTTTCCCGGAACGGGAAGAGGTGTTTTATCCGGTTCAGCAACAGCGGGTCTTTTTCTGTTGCCCTTGACAAATTTTTTATTCGCTTTCTGTGTTTCCTTGGCCGGTGTCGATGCCTTCGGTCTTACGGGTTCGACCGGCTCTGTCGGCAGACTGATGATTTTAGCCGGTGTCCCTTTTTTGCCTTTACGCTTCAGTGCGGTTTTGGGAGCCGGTTTTTCTTTGATTTTTTTTGCTTCATCCGGTTTTTCCTCTGCCGGTATTTCCGGTTCAGTTTCCACTGCCACTTCAGCATCATCTTGAACTTCAGCTTCAGGCTTTGCTTCTTCTTCAACCTTTTCAGCGGTCTCATCTTTTTTCGGTTCTGCCAGAGCAGCCGCTGCCGGCGTTGCCTCTTCAGCTTTTTCAGATTCAAGCGCTTCTTCAGCGACAATCCGAGCGGGTTCCGGCTTTTCTTCCGGAGCTTCAATGGCTTTTTCTTCAGTTTTTGCTTCCAGAGGAGCGGGTTCTTTAACTTCTTCGATTTCTTCTTCTTTGGCAGAAACCTCAGGTGTTTCAACCACTTCCGGTTCAATCGGCGTCTGAACGCGTTTTCGCCGTCGTCGAATGACGTTGGGTTTTATCCGTTTGTCTTCAACTACCTCTTCCGGGTCTTTTGTCCCGAAAAGCTCTTTTTTGATTTGCTTTATAACGGGCTCGTCCAGAGATGACATATGGCTTTTGACTTCAATGCCCATCATCTCAATTTTTTCCAGGAGCGCTTTATTCTCCAGGTTAAGTTCTCTGGCGAGTTCATATACTCTGACTTTTGCCATCCATCCCCCTCGTTTATCCATCAAAAACCGGGATCATTCTCTTTATGTTTATTATTACTAAATTACTTAATAATATCTTTGGTTTATTTTGTTACATTTTTTCGTCTGAATCAGCCGCATCTTCATCGGCCGGATCTGTTTTTTCAATGTCAGCGGATTTTTCGTCGTCCTGAGCCTCGTCGTCCTGAGCCTCGTCGTCCTGAGCCTCGTCGTCCTGAGCCTCGTCGTCCGAAGCTTCGTCGTCCGAAGCTTCGTCTTTATTGCCGCCGGTGTTCAGTGTCTGTTTTGCCTGTTCTATAAACGCTTGAGCGTCTTCAGGGGAAAGTTGGGCAACCTCCACGAGTTCTTCAGCAGAAACTTTTGCCAGGTCTTCAACTGAAAAGAAACCTTCCTTGATAAGGATGTCGGCTAATGTATCACCCATTCCGGGGAGTTCCATCAGCGTATCACGACCTATTTTGATACTGTTATCGTAATCTGTCACGCTTTTTACGTCAAGGTTCCACCCGGATAGTTTTGATGCGAGCCGAACATTCTGGCCGCCACGTCCAATGGCGATTGACTGGGCATCATCCGGAACAACTACTTCCATGCTGTGATTGGCTTCGTCGATGATAACCCTTGAAACTTCAGCCGGGGCCAGTGCATTGCATACAAATTTTGCCGGATCCAGATGCCAGGGGATGATATCTATTTTTTCACCTTTGAGTTCCTGAACCACGCTTTGAACCCGGTTTCCCTTAACGCCCACACAGGCGCCGATCGGATCGATATCGGGATCGTTTGAGCTCACCGCTATTTTTCCGCGGCTTCCGGCTTCCCGTGCAGCGCCAACAATGTTGACAACTCCTTCATTTATTTCAGGTACTTCTGTTTTAAACAGGTTGATCAGAAAAGCGGGGTGCGTTCTTGAAAGAACAACCTGAGGTCCCCGGCTTTCTTCAAGTACTTTAACGATATAGGCCCTGATCCTGTCGCCCCGTCTGTAACTTTCGCCCTGTATTTGTTCCCTTTTCGGCAGAACCGCTTCCGCCTGGCCCAGGTTGACAATAATTTCATTTCGGGTCGTCCGCTGAACAATCCCGTTGATAATTTCACCCTGGCGTTCGACAAAACTGTTGTATACCGCGTTTCGTTCTGCGATTTTGAGTTTTTGTATGATTACCTGTTTGGCGGATTGAGCGGCAATTCTGCCGAAGGTTGTGGTATCCATTTTGGTCCCGAGGCTGTCGCCGATCTCACATTCAGGGTCCAGAGTGACACCTTCTTCCATGCTGATTTGAAAAGCCGGTTCAGTGACTTCTTCTACAACCTCTTTAAATTGGAATACCTCGAGTTCACCGGTTTCATCGTTGTACTGAATTTCAATGTCAATTTTGTTACCGAATTTCTTTTTTGCGGCTGAGCGCAGGGCTTCTTCTAATGCCTTCACCAGAACGTTAAATTCAATACCTTTATCCCGGCTAACCTGCTCAATCACACGTTTCATGTCTGTTATAAGCATTTGTTATCTCCGTCATAATTGACAAGCCGTGCTTTAATAATATCCTGATAAGGGATGGAAACAGTCTCTTTATCCGTTTTCAACTGTATGTTCGTATCTATAATCCCAGACAGGATCCCTTTGAATTTTTTTTGACCGTTGATGGGCCGGGCAATTTTTATTTTTGCCGGTTTTCCTATAAATTTTTCAAAATCAGACAGTTTTGATACGGGCCGATCCAGACCGGGCGAGGAAACCTCCAGTGTATAGGTATCTTCAGTTTCAAGCTTAAGATCCAGAATGTCTCCCAGTTGGGAACTGATCATTGAGCAGTCGCCTAAAGTGATGCCACCCGGTTTATCAACATATAGCCTGAGAATTCGACCGCCGACCTCCCGCTGGTACTCCACATGGATCAGTTCCATTCCCTCGACATTACATATCGGTTCGGCCAGTTCCCAGACAACAGCCAATACTTCCGATGCATCCGCAATTGCAGCTGACTTTTCAGTCAATACGGGTTTATCGGTCTGGTTTTTGTCTTTTCTTTTAAATTTTTTGGCCAATATCCTGTCTTCCGTTTTAAAAAATAAAAAACGGGCATTTATGCCCGTTTCATCAAGCCGTTCAGATCATTGCTTCTTTATTACACCACATTCAACCCGAGTGGGCCTACAAGAACTTTGGAGCGGGCAACGAGATTCGAACTCGCGACACCAAGCTTGGGAAGCTTGTACTCTACCAGCTGAGCTATGCCCGCGTCCCGTCCATAGCCGTAATAAACTAATTGAAAAATATAGCTATGTCAATATTAAAATTTAATTACCAATTGTGGTGGGTATCAGTTGGTGTTTTCAGAAGTAAGATACGGAAGAACCGGAAAGATGCTGAAGAAATGGACATGATCAGCCGAGCATCGCCTTGATCTGCAGCAGTTCTGACTTGATTTCTTCGAAGGAGGTGTGTGGAACAAGCTCTGGTTTTTGTTTACCGTTGGTTTTTAAAAATTTTTTTGCACCTTCAATGGTAAATTTTTTTTCATATAATAAATGTTTAATTTTTAAAATCGATTCTACATCCACTTTTCGGTAAAGCCGCTGGCCGGATTCGGTTCGTTTGGGTGATATGATGTTAAACTCAGATTCCCAGAATCTGAGAACATAAGCTGCCAGATCAGTAATCGTGGTTACTTCCCCGATTTTGAAATACAGCTTGTCCGGTATAGAGGTCTTTGGAGGTATCTGGATCTCCATGGTCGCAAACAACCTGTTAAGGTTTTAGACCGGCAACGTGGCGTCAAACTTTTGGATGATCCGGTCTGTCAGTTGTTGGTGAACAAGATTTACCTGCCGATCCGACAATGTTTCAGTATAGGACCGATAAATAATCCGTAAAGAAATACTCTTTTTGCCGACAGGAATCGGTTTTCCACTGTATACATCCAGCACGCAGATATCTTCCATGAGTTTTTCTTCAAAGAATCTGACCTTGTCTAATATATCACCTGCTTGAACATCGTTGTCAACAATTAAGGTAATGTCTCTGTCCGTAAACGGGAATTTGGGAATCGGAACAAACATTTTTGTTTCAGGTAAATTCGCAATGAATGTGTTGACATTGATTTCAAAAATAAATGCCGGCTGTTTAATGCTAAAATTATTTAAAACATCAGGGATAATTTCCCCGATAAGCCCGAAAGGCTTGCCGTTAATGAGAATTTGTGCGGTGTGGCCGGCTTTTGTATAGCTGCATAACTCAGCGTCCATTTTTGAAAAAATAATCTGGTCCATTTTAAAATAATGGAAAAAGTCTTCAAGAACCCCTTTTAAATCATAAAAATCACATGAAACCGGTTTGCTGTGCCAGGTGACGTCGGAACGTACGCCGGTCCATAGCCCGGCCAGCATTTCCATTTCTGTCGGCTGTTGTGCCTGGCCGTTGCTGATAAAAACTTTTCCCAGTTCAAAAAATTGCAGATTTTTAATCTGGTGAGAAAGGTTGCGGTGCATTGCTTCTAGCAGGCCGGGGGCCAGAGATGTTCGCATGACGGACTGGTCTTCGGAAATCGGGTTCAAAATATTGAGCATCTTGCGCCGCTCATCGTTTTCTGCAAGATTTAATCGGTCGCAGGCATCTTTTCCGATAAAGCTGTAGGTGATTGATTCAGAAAAACCATAACCGGTCATCACATTTTTGATTTGATCTTTTATTTGGCTAGACTGGTTGGGGAGATTTGTCACGCCGGAAATTTTTGGGAATGTTGTTTTGATGTTATTATAACCCCACAACCGGGCAATTTCTTCCATCAGGTCCTCCGGACGGCTGACGTCGACCCGGAAAGACGGTGCTAAGACAGAAAGCGTGTCTTCATCTTTGATTTCTACTTGGAATTCAACTGACTGAAGATAATCGCTGATTTGTGTCTGATTCAGGCTGGTTCCAAGGTGTTGATTGGTCCTGGCGATGCTCAAAGATATTGCGTTTGCAATTGATGGCAAGGGATGTTCGTCGATAATGCCGTCAACTAATTGACCGTTTCCGATTTCAGCAATGAGCTGGGCGGCCCGGTTTAAGGCTGTGACCGTGCCATCAGGATCCACACCGCGTTCAAACCGGTGTGTTGCGTCGGTATTTAATGTAAGATACTTTGCAGTTTTTCTGATGGAGATAGGGTTGAAATAAGCACTTTCAAGCAATACCCGTGTGGTGGTTTTTTCAATTTCAGAATTCATACCGCCCATGACACCGCCCACGGCCACCGGTTTTTCACCGTCGCAGATCATCAGGGTGTTGTCGCTGAGAAGGCGTTCTTTGCCGTCTAGGGTTGTAAAGACTTCTTTGTCATGCGCCGTACGAACAACAATGCGGTTTTCAGCCAAGCGGTCAAAATCAAATGCATGTAGCGGCTGGCCCTGTTCCATCATAACAAAATTGGTTATATCCACAATGTTGTTGATGGGTTTTAATCCGATGGATAACAGTCGGTCCTGAAGCCAGAATGGGGAAGGGCCCACAGTGATATCGGTTATCAGCCGGGCGGTATATCTGGGGCACAAATCCGTATTGTTAATGGTCACGGAAGTGAGATCCGTAATCTGGCCGGATGCTTCAGGCAGTTTTATTTCCGGCAGGCTAACCGGCTGGTTAACCATTGTTGATACTTCTCTGGCAATACCAATAAGGCTCAGGCAGTCCGGTCGGTTGGGGGTTAAATCGATTTCAAGTACGGTGTCTGAAAGATTTAAGGCCGTGTTTAAGGAAACCCCTTCGTCCAGGTCATCGCTGAGTACCATTAATCCGGACGTGTCCAGCCCCAGTTCAAGTTCGGTTTCGCTGCACAGCATGCCGGCAGAAGCCTCACCGCGGATGGTGCTTTTTTTAACAGCAAGGCCGTTTGGAAGGACTGCGCCGGGCAGGGCACACGGAACCGTCATGCCTGCTTTTGCATTCGGGGCCCCGCAAACCACTGAAATGATTTGCTCGCCAATGCTGACCTGGCATAATCGCAGCTTATCTGCATTGGGGTGAGGGGAAACCTCGATGATTTTTCCGACAACTACGGAGTCAAGATATTGAAATCTTTCGGTAACTCCTTCGACTTCCATGCCGGCCATGGTCAATCGGTCGGCCAGTTCAGTTGCGGGGATGTCGACAGGTACGTATTGTTTTAACCAGTTGAGACTGATTTTCATTTTAAAACTGCCTTAGAAATCTGTAGTCGCTTTCAAAAAACATCCGGAGATCATTTATTCCATATTTTAACATGGCAAGGCGTTCGACGCCCATTCCGAATGCAAAACCAGAGTATCGGGTGGTGTCGTACCCGGCATTTTCAAATACTGCCGGATGAACCATTCCGCATCCCAGCACTTCCAGCCAGCCGGTGTTTGAACATACTTTGCATCCTTTTCCCCGGCACATGACACAAAGGATATCAACTTCCGCGCTGGGTTCTGTAAACGGGAAAAAGCTTGGCCGGAACCGGAGACTGATCTGTTCATCAAATATTTCATGAACAAATGCTTCTAAAACCCCTTTTAAATCACCGAACGAAACATGCTCATCGACCAGAAGGCCTTCCACCTGGTTGAACATAGGCGTGTGGGTGAGGTCGGAATCACATCGGTAAACTTTGCCGGGTGCCACAATTCTGATGGGCGGCGCATTTTGCTCCATGATATGGACCTGAATTGGAGACGTATGAGTTCTTAAGACAATATTGTCTGATACGTAAAATGTGTCCTGCATATCCCTTGCCGGATGGTTTTTGGGAATATTCAGCGCTTCAAAATTATAGTAATCAGTCTCTATTTCCGGGCCTTCGGCAATATCAAAACCCATTCTTGAAAATATACTGCATATACGCCGGGTAATGTGGGTAATCGGGTGCAGGGTCCCCGCAGATGACGGCCGGCCGGGTAACGAGATATCAATGGCTTTGAATCCGTCATCTTTGGTTTTCGCTTCAAAGTCGGCAATGGCCTTTTCAAAAGCGCTTTCAAGTTTTTTTTTGGTGATATTTGCCTGTTTACCGGCTTCGGGTCGTTCATTGACAGGAAGTTGGGAAATGTTTCTTAAAAACAAAGTGACAAGCCCCTTTCGGCCAAGATATTTGACGGAAAGGGACTTGATTTGTTCGATGTCGGCAGCTTCTGCTACCGATTCAAGCGCTTCGGCTTTGATTTGTTCTATACGGTTTTCCAATTTTAGATACTCTGCAGGTAGACGGATTCGCGTCAGTCGTATTTGATATCGCTAATTAATAGCCGCTGCTTTTGCTGTCAGTTGAGAAAACGCGGCAGGGTCGGACACTGCCAACTCTGCTAAAATTTTTCGGTCAATCTCAATTTCAGACTGCTTTAAGCCGTGAATGAATTTGCTGTATGAAATGTCATTCATGCGGGCGCCGGCATTGATTCTGGCAATCCACAATTTGCGAAAATCACGCTTTCTTGCCTTGCGGTCGCGGTAGGCATACATGAGCGCTTTGTCAACCGCATCCGCGGCGGTTCGGTATAATTTACTCCGGCCGGCAACAAAGCCTTTGGCCAGTTTTAAGACCTTTTTTCGACGTCTTCTTGCTTTAAATCCTCGTTTTATTCGCATGGTCCATCTCCTTAAGATGCGTATGTATTACCCGTTCGGAAGCAGGCGTCTGATTTCTTTCATGTTGCTCCTATCTGCAACCTGCGCCTGCCGCAATGACCGTTTCCGTTTCCGGGATTTTTTGGTCAGAATATGACTTGCATGAGATTTTGAAAATTTATATTTACCGGTTCCGGTTTTTCGGAATCGCTTTGCTGCGGCTCTGTTTGTTTTAATTTTCGGCATAACCATACTCCTTAGACAATGAATTATAATCGAGGGTGGCTGATAATATATAAATATTATTTATTATAGGGCCTTATGTGTGTAAATAAGGTGAGCTTTTGCCCCTCAAAAAAATTCGTTTTTCAATTTGTTGATTCAATTGTTGATTCGGTATTAAGCAAAATTTTTTGCCCAGATCAACTCTTTTTATTTATTTACTAAAAATATATTTAAAATATAAAATATAGATGGCGCGGATGGCTGTATCCGCGCCATTTTATATTTTGTTTTTTTATAAAATGCAGATTTTTCTAATCCGCAAAAAGCCTATCTCATGCCGAAGGTGCTTGTATCGGCAAAAATATTAACCAAATTTGTGTCCAGGTTAATTCAGGTAAATTTATTTGGGGGCCAGGATCATATGCATGATACGGCCTTCCATTCTGGAAGACTGTTCGACCACGGCATATTCTTTGGTGTCTTCAGCAATTTTGGTTAGCAGTTCCCGACCTTTCTGGGTGAGGGTGATTTCACGCCCCCTGAAGACAACGGTTACTTTTACTTTGTCCTTTTTCCCAATGAATTTTTCAATACGGGCAATTTTGATCTCCAAGTCATGCGTATCCGTCTTGGGGCGGACTTTTATTTCTTTTACCTGAAAAGTTGTCTGTTTTTTCTTGGCTTCCTGCAATTTTTTTGTCTGTTCGTATTTAAAGCGGCCGTAATCCATTATTTTGCAGACAGGAGGGTCTGCATTTGGTGAAATTTCAACAAGATCTAGTCCGAATTCTTCGGCGGACGCAAGGGCTGCCTGAAGCGTGATGATCCCGAGCTGATTTCCTTCCGGATCGATTACGCGCACCTCCCTGGCTCTAATGTCTCTGTTGATTCGAGTCTGATTGCCGCTCTGTCTTTGCTTAGCTATTCTTGCACCTCCTGATCTTTTTGTTAAAAAATATAAACTGATTTACATTCGGTTTATATTGCCGTATGCCTTTATATCCCTTAAAGATATCAATATTTATAAATTATGCAAGCAAAATTAGCTGTTTTAATGACTTTGATTATCATCACTGAAAGATTTTAATCTAATAAAGGACATTTTGATATCATGGGATAAGCAGTAATACAATATTAAAATTAATAAAAATAATATTTTTTTAAAAACTACGTTGCAGGGAATTGTTATGGAATCGGAAAAAATTATTGAACTGTCTGTTGAAGAACCATTTTGTTTTGGTTGTCACAACCATGTGCCGTGCTTTAATGAGTGCTGCCGCGATCTGAATCAGTTTTTAACACCTTATGATATTATTCGCCTGAAAAATCATTTTAAACTGTCATCTTCAGAATTTCTTAAACAATATACAACACAGCATATCGGTCCTCAAACAGGCCTCCCGGTAATCACTATCACGCCGGCGGACAGGTTTGAACGTGTTTGTCCGTTTGTCAGCGCTTCCGGATGCAGCGTGTATGAAAATAGGCCCTCATCATGCCGAATGTATCCGGTGATTCGTGTCTTAAGCCGGTCGCGGGAAGATGGAAAACAAGAGATTCGGTATGCCTTGTTAAGGGAAAAACATTGTCGCGGATTTGAACAGAAGAGTCAATTGACGGTCCGTGAGTGGATGGCCGGGCAGGGTCTTGCATCGTATAATGAAGCCAATGATTTGATGATGGATATTATCAGTCTTAAAAACCAAACCATGCCGGGTCCTTTAAAAGGTCACTTACAAAAACTTTTTTACACAATGTGTTATGATATTGATCGCCTTAAGGCGCCGGGTGGGGCGGCGGAGCTGGAAATAAGTGAAATTCCTGAGGCTGTAAAAAATGATGATGAAAAGCTGCTGCGGTATGGGATGAACTATCTCAAAAAATATTTCATGGCACTTCAGTCGAAATGATGTGCCAATAGTTTAGGCAAAAAATAAGGATCACGATATGGAATTGAATAATAAGGTGGCACTTGTTCTGGGCGGCATTAAAGGGATTGGGAAAGGTGTTGGGCTTGCTTTGATCGACCAGGGGGTAAAGGTTGCCCTGACATATTATGACTGGGAGGAATCCCTTGAAGAAATGAAGCGTGATTTTGCCGGCGCCGGAAAAGATCACCTGATAATAAAGGTTAATCTTCGTAATACCGATGAAATTAGCGGAATGATGGAGCAGGTCATCAACCGTTTCGGGCGTCTGGATATTTTAATTAACAATATTGAACGGGGCGGTTGGCCGGTGGTCCATGGCGCGTATACGCCCCAGCAATGGGATCTTGAAATGGAAACCACGCTTCGGGCCAAAAAATGGGTATTTGAAGCTGCGCTGCCCTGGCTGCAGAAGTCTGAGGATGCCTGTGTGATCAATTTTTCTTCCATTGCCGGTATTGTGGGCCGATCCGGCCCGGCCAGCTACGTTTTTAACGAGGGATATTCGTTGGCAAGCCGGGGGGTGTCACTTTTAACGGAAACCTGGGCACGGATAGGCGCTCCTAAAATTCGTGTGAATGAAATTATGCTGGGTTTTTTTGAAACCCGGCATGCAGAAAAGACAAGAGGGTGGGGGCTGCTGAGCGATGAACAAAAACAGGCATTGGTGAATCATACATTGTTAAAACGGACCGGGAAGGTCAAAGATGTGGTGCAGGCGGTTTTTTTTATTATAAAGGATGCGCCGTTTATGACAGGGAGTGTGATTCGTTTGGATGGGGGGTATTGTATTGGGGGGGATATAGTCGCACCGATGCCTGAAGGCGTGGAATAAACTGATGGCTTCCTAAAAAAATCAATTTCTTTGTTGTGCGCGCCCTTCGTCACTCAACGTACATTCGTACGCCTCGTTCCTCAGGGCTTGCACGCCTCGAACTTGAATTTTTTATTTTGCCATCTGAATCTATCTTATTTTTTAACTTGAACTTAAGTCTCTTTAAACAAAGTGTGGATTTTAAAAAAATGTTGATTTGACGGCTGAGCCTGATAAGGGTACTTTTTGCAAAAAATAAATTAAAATATATATTAAGGAGTATCATTTTAATGGATCCGAAAGATAATAATAACAAAGCCAATATCCCGCCGATGCAATTGGATGAGAACAGCCGGTTTAAATTCAAGTGTCACAAGGACGTGCCCTGCTTTACTCAGTGTTGCCGGGGAATTAGCATCATGCTGACGCCGTATGACATTGTGAGGCTAAAAAATCGAATGCAGATTTCGTCAGAAGAATTTCTGGCAATTTATACAAAACCGGAATTGCTTGAAAAGACTGATTTGCCGGTTGTGACATTGAAACTGCTGGATGATGAACAGGAATCCTGCCCGTTTGTAAAAGAAGAAGGGTGTATGATATATGAGGATCGTCCGACAACCTGCCGGTATTATCCGCTGGGTGTTGCTTCTCTGAGCTATAAAGAGCAGCAGAAAGACGGGTTTTATATTTTAATTAATGAACCGCATTGCAAAGGGTTTGAGGAAGACCGGGAATGGACGGTCAAGGAATGGCGTAAGGATCAGGGGGTTGATATTCATGATGATATTAATGCTGAATGGACGGAGCTGCTGGTCCGGAAACGGTCTATTCCCAAAAACGTTCGCCTGACAGAGAAAACAAAAAATATGTTTTTTACGGCCAGTTATGACATTGACCGCTTTAAGCGGTTTGTTTTTGAAAGCACCTTTTTGACCCTTTATGATATTGATCCCAAAACCGTGGAGGAAATCAAAAAAGATGAAATCGCACTTCTTCGCTTTTCTTTTAAATGGCTCAAGTGGCTGCTGTTTAAAGAGGGCGAGTTCAAGATCAACGAAGCTGCTGTGGAAAAACGGCAGGAGAATATCGATAAATAATAGATTCCAGTTAAAAAATACAGATATAAAAAAACCGGAATTCGCTTTCAGCGTCTTCCGGTTTTTTTCTTTATTGCTTCTGATTTATAAGGCTTTCAAGTTTGCTGT
>JAQYVU010000111.1 GCA_030145385.1 Desulfococcaceae bacterium | reverse complement strand
CACGCCGCCAGCGTTCATTCTGAGCCAGGATCAAACTCTCCAATTAATATGTCAAGCACCCTTTCAGGCACTCTTTAATCAATCCTGTTTAAACTCAAATTCAATTTATTTATTCGTCACTATTTAGTTTTCAAAGATCAAAGGCATCATTTTGATATTTTTTAAATGAACAATGAAACCTTGTTTTGTGCTTTCCCCGTTAGGGAATCTAATATTTATATACTTAAAAATTTTCCCTGTCAACACTTTTTTTTGAACCGTGATAAATTTTTAAGTGCGCCCCCTTGAAGTAAAATCGTTTTCATCAAAAGGATTATGCGGTTCTACACGGCACCCTGTACTTTGTCAATCACTAAATTTAAAAAATTAAAATTTTATCCAAAACAGCCTCAAACAGCCATGTTTCATTAAAACCATACGATAAAAACCGGTCGAATTAAATAGCTTGCAAAAACACATCAACTATTTGATTAAATGAGACTTTAAATCAAATTTGTCCTTTGGCAAAGTCTTAATTTGAACAAAAAAATGCTGTTTTTTACAAAAAAGCAGGAAAAACAATTTTTCTCAAATCAAATGTGCGTTCATCGCCATTCCTACAGGACATTAACATAGAAGGCTTTATGCTAAGCCAGCAAAAATAAAGCATGAGCAACCATCAAATCCTCAAGTCCTTATCTGGAGAAAGTCGGCTATAGAATTATCACTCAATTATTGCCCGAAATATCGGATATATGCTTTTCCAAGGGTCTGTAAATTGATCTGGGGCAGTTTTTCCACCTCGGCAACAACCCTTACCCGGCCATAGGATTCAATGGCGTTTTTATTGATTTGATTTTTCGGCCCGTTCATCACCACGCCGATCACTTCAAGCCCGCTTCGTTTTAAAAATTCAAGGGTCAAAAGCGTATGGTTGATTGTTCCCAGTGTGCTTCTTGCCACCAGCAGAACCGGCAGCTTTAAATGATCCATCAGATCAACCATTAACTGATTTTCATTCAGCGGCACCATTACCCCGCCCGCGCCCTCAACAATCAAACAGGGAAATTTTTCATCATCCGGCAGCTTAAATGCCTCTAAATCAATTTGGATCCCGTCATATCCGGCTGACGCATGGGGAGAAAGCGGCTGTGACAGCAGATATGTTTCCGGTATAAAATATTCATCCGTAAAACCTGTCACGCTGCGCATCCAGTCGGTATCCGTTAAGCTTTCCCGGCCACTTTGAACCGGCTTCCAGTAAGCGGCCTTTAACCCGGCCATTAAAATCGCACTGACCAACGTCTTGCCGACATCTGTGTCAGTTCCGGTCACAAAAAATTTATTTGGAAAATCAATATGATGCATTCAGAAATACCTGCCTGTGTCAGCACGCTTTATTTGTTTGAACGCCATTTTTCCAGCACATCAATCACACGATCAATGTGATTTCGGGTATGCAAGGCAGATAAAGACAACCGGATTCGGGATGAACCTTCAGGCACGGTCGGCGGACGTATCGCGCTGATCAGAATCCCGTTTTCTTCCAGCCATTTTGAAAGTTCAAGTGCATCCGCTGCTTTTCCGATCATTATCGGAATAATTTGAGTTGATGACGAGCCTGTTTGCCATCCCTTTTCATGAAGCGATTGCCTGAGATATTCCGCATTGGCATGAAGCGTCTTTCTTTGGGCATCCATGGCAGGGATTAAATCAAGGGCGGCATCAATGGCCCCCAGAACTGAAGGCGGCAGGGCCGTGGTATAAATCAGACCGGAACAGCAGTTAATCATATAAATTCGAAGTTTTTTTGAACACGCAAGGTACGCCCCGAATGAACCGCCGGCCTTGCCGAACGTACCGATCACCAGATCAATATCATGCCCGCAGGTAAGCCCCATGCCCTTATGCCCGAACACACCGGTCGCATGTGCATCATCGACAATTAAAAACACATTGAATTGTTTCGCCAGCTCGACAAGGCCCTCCATATCCGCCACGTCACCGTCCATACTGAAAACCGATTCCGTGACAATAAATATCCTGGAAAATCCTTTATCTGCGTTTTGCTTAAGCAGCTGCGCCAGATGGGACAAATCATTATGACGATATACCGCCACCTTGCAGCGTGCCAGCCGGGCACCCTGAATCAGGCTGTTATGGTTGAGCTGATCAGAGAGAATCAATGAATTCCGGTCTGCAAGTGCCGGTATTACAGAAATATTAGCCTGAAACCCGGAAGAAAGAACCAGGGCTGATTCCACCTGTTTCAATTGCGCCAACTTGTTTTCAACCTGTTCATAAAAATCATAGTTTCCGCATATCAACCGGGAGGCGGTTGCACCAGACCCATATTTATGTATAAATTCAATGGATCGCTCCTGGAGCAGCGGATGCATGGATAGTCCCAGGTAATCATTGGAGCAAAAATTCAGCATGGTACGGCCGTTGATATTGATCTCAATTCCGTTTAGCGGCAACACGTTTCGCAATTCCCGAAGCTGACGGGTTGCATTTCGCCGATCAAATTCCGCATCAATAAAACCAAACTTATCGTTATGTTGATCATTAACCATTTGAATAAAATTATATATTATTTGTTAAAAGAAGGTTTCCCTTGCCAAAAGAAAAATGCGCCAGGTCATGGCGCATTTTATAATTTAAATCATATTTTAAACAATACAAATAACAGACGATAAAAAAGCAATTATGGGCGAATTTATATAAAGTTAATTATCCGGTCACGCGTAAAATTTTTTAATCTGATCCACAACATAGACAATCTGCTCTTCGCGCAATTCGGGATACACCGGAAGCGCAAGGGTATGTCCGGCAGCAAATTCCGACACCGGAAACTCTCCGGACAGATAACCCAGTCCTGCAAAGCATTTCTGAAGATGAAGGGGTACCGGGTAATATATTTCACAGCCCACATTATTTTTGATTAAAAAATCTTTTAATTCATCCCGTCTTTCGTCGACCTGAATAATAAACTGATTATAGATATGACGGTTTTCCTTTTCAAAAGGAACAGTGAGCACATGGCTTAATCCGGCTTCTTTAATCAGGATTTTATACTTTTCCGCATTTTCCTGCCGGGATTTTGTCCACTGGTCCAGATATTTGAGCTTTATTGACACAATGCCTGCCTGAAGCGCATCCAGCCTGAAATTTCCACCGATTTGGCTATGGTAATACTTGGGATGACCGCCATGCACTCTTAAAATCTTTAATTTTTCATACAGATCTTTGGAATTGGTGGTGATAATACCGCCATCCCCGAACCCGCCGAGATTTTTAGACGGAAAAAATGAAAAGCAGCCAAAATCGCCAATGGATCCCGCACGTTTACCATTGTATTCGGAACCAATTGCCTGGGCGGCATCTTCAATCACAACCAGATTATTGTCTTCGGCAATCCGCATCACTTCATTCATATCCGCACATTGCCCGTATAAGTGAACCGGAATAATTGCTTTTAATGTTTTGCGGTCCGCTTCCGGCATACCTTTAATTACTGCATCAACCTTATCCGGTGAGAGATTATACGTATCCGGGTCAATATCAACAAAAACGGGAATGGCCCCCACACGACTGACCGCTCCGGCGGTGGCAAAAAAAGTATATGGGGTGGTAATCACCCGATCTCCATGTCCGATATTTACCGCCATCAAGGATAATAAGAGCGCATCCGTACCCGAAGAAACCCCGACAGCATATTTTGCTGAACAATAATCTGCAATTTCCTTTTCCAATTGTTCCACATGCGGACCAAGAATAAAATACTGGCTTTCATAAATATCTTCAGTAACCTTAAGACATTCGTCTTTAATCGTCTGGTATTGCGCTTTTAAATCGAGTAATGGAACCTGCATTTTAGAGTACCTTTCAGCTGATGCGCCTGTCATTGAATAATTTATAAAAAATTTTCGAATCGGTTAGGCCGAGTGTATAAAAAATCAAACAATAATTATTTCTCGTGAACTGCTGTTCCTACATAAGTAGTTTTTATTTCAGAAAAAATCGGCGGTAAAATGCTTTGATAGTCATATGAAATATTGATATCTTTAAGACCGGTCACCCGATCCCCGAACTGAATTTTTGCCGCATCCCATAATAATGCTTCGCCTTCGGTTCCTTCAACGATAATTCCAAGAATACACCGGGAATTACCCTCAGCCCTGACAAGGCCCAAAACATCGTAATCTTTTGAATCATAACGTGTGACAGTCTGTGTTGAATTGCTGGTAGAGATTGAACTTCTTCTCATATATTCAGCATATCCGCAACCTGATACCACCAGCAACATTGAAGCAATTACACCGACACAGACCCATCTGAATAGGTTCCCCTTCATACAGCAACCTCCTTTTCCCCATAAAAAATTTGTATCGACAACTAACCGATTCGAAAACCTTTGCATACAAAAATTATATTTTGTGCCGGGCAAACTTTTTTCCTCGATTTTCTGTAACCTGCGGAGATGACATGATGGGTGAACAATGAGTTGTAACTGATTTATACCCAAGCAACCGGTTCACCTCATTTGTCAGAGATACGCCGGCCCGCAGACTCACCTGCTGGGGCAGTTCGATAATGGTTTCTGTTTTGCCGGGTATCACCACATGAAGAAATCCCTGGCATTTACCGGGATAATTCTTCAATACCTGAGACAAATCATTTAATACCCGCTGATCTGTTCGTGCGGCATCAATCGTCATGTGAACACTGGCGGTCCAGGACTCTTCCGCCTTTTCAATGGGAACGATGCTTTCCGCCAGAATCTTGACAAATTTTTCATTCTTCTGGACCTCACCCTGCACAAAAACAGGGGTATCAGTAAGGAGAAAATCATTCACCTGGGTATAAACCCTTGTAAAAACAACTACCTCAACCGAACCGCTGATATCCTCCAGTTCCACAAACGCCATGGGATCACCCCGCTTGGTCGAGATTGTTTTAGCACTCCGAATAATACCGCCCATACGGACAGCAGCCCCATCCTTGACACCTTCATCCATTAAGTCAAGGGAATTTGTACTGGCAAATTTCTCAAGCAGGTCCTGAAATTCATCTAAGGGATGGCCGGTGATATAAAACCCAATGGCCTCTTTTTCGAGGCTCAGCTTCTGTTTTTCATCCCATTCGGCCATATCCGGCATGGTAGGGGGATTCAGCTGCTCTTGTCCGGAGCTGCCGCCGAATAGCTGCATCTGGGAGTCTGCCGCCTCTTTCTGGATTTTCTGCCCGTAATCTAAAGCATCCTCCACACACGCCATCATCTGGGATCGGTAAAAACCTGCTGAATCAAATGCACCGCATTGAATCAGGCTTTCCAGCACCCGCTTATTGACTTTGCGTATATCCACCCGCTGGCAGAATTCAAAAACCGATGAAAAATTCCCCTCTTTTCTGGTTTCAATGACCGACTCAATGGCGGCTTCGCCGACATTTTTTACCGCTGCCAAGCCAAACCGAATTTTCGAATCGCTAACGGAAAACTTTTTGTCACTTTCATTGATATCCGGCGGCAGTACAGGGATATTGTGGTTGCGGCATTCGGCAATATATTTCACCACCCCTTCCGATGAGTTCATTTCAGAAGTGAGCACGGCTGCCATATATTCAACCGGAAAATGCGCCTTTAAATAAGCGGTTTGAAAGGCTATTAACGCATATGCGGCACTGTGTGACTTATTAAATCCATAGCCGGCAAACTTTTCTATTAATCCGAACAGTTCTGCCGCTTTTTTCTTGTCAATATTATTCTTAACCGCCCCGTCAATAAAACGGTCCAGATGCTTGGCCATAACCGCCGGAATTTTCTTGCCCATGGCCTTTCGCAGGTCATCAGCTTCCGCCATCGAAAAACTTGCCAGATCACTGGCGATTTTCATGACTTGTTCCTGATAAAGAATAACCCCATTGGTTGGATTCAGGATCGGTTCGAGTTCCGGAACCAGATACTGAACTTCCCGCCGACCATGCTTGCATTCCACATAATCATCCACCATGCCGCTTCCCATGGGACCCGGGCGGTAAAGGGCCACCAATGCAGTCACTTCAGCAAACGTTTCAGGCTTTAACCGGATGATCAGATCCTTCATTCCGGTGCTTTCCAACTGAAACACAGCTGAGGTGTCACCGGCTGCCAGGAGCTGATATGTTTTTTTATCCTTTAAATCCAGGTGTTCCATATCCGGCGGCGTCTTACCCTGGGATTTGATAATTCTCAGAGCATCGGCAATGATGGTTAAATTCCGAAGTCCTAAAAAATCAAACTTGACCAGCCCGATACCTTCCACCTTTTTCATATCAAACTGGGTTATTACTTCACCCTTTTTCCCCTTATACAAAGGAAGATATTCAACCAGCGGCTTGTCGCCAATGACCACACCGGCCGCATGGGTGGATGCGTGACGGTTTAACCCTTCCAGCACTTTGGAAATTTCGATCAGTTCAGCTATGGCAGGCCTGGCTTCAATGGCTTCCCTGAGCTTTGGCTCTTGTTCAAGGGCTTGATCAAGGCTTATGTTCACCGCTTCGGGCACCAGTTTGGCAATGGCATCTACTTCGCTCAACGGAATATCCAGCGCCCGCCCCACATCCCGGATGACTGCCCGGGCTTTCATTTTCCCGAATGTGATGATCTGGGCGACATAATCACCGCCGCCATAACGCTCCACCACATAGCGATAGACTTCTTCCCGGCCGTTGATACAAAAATCCACATCAATATCCGGCATACTTTGGCGGCTCGGGTTTAAAAACCGCTCAAAGATCAACCCGTGTTCGATGGGATCAAGATCAGTGATCCCTAATGAATAAGCTACCAGGCTGCCGGCTGCAGACCCGCGGCCGGGGCCGACCGGAATGCCTTGTTTCTTTGAATATTCAATAAAGTCCGCAACAATCAGAAAATAGCCGGGAAATTCCATATCGTTGATGACCGAGATCTCATACTCAATACGCGCGTTATAAACCGATTCATCAAAATCAGGATTTTTCTTGCAAATAATTTCTAGCTTTTTCGCATACCCTATTCGTACTTTTTCTTCAAAAATATCTGCCTCAGATTTTTCGGAATTCAGATCAAACTGTGGAAAGTGATATGTATTAAAGTCAAATTCCACATGACAACGATCCGCAATGGCTTTTGTGTTATCAATGGCATTTGGATAACCTTCAAAATCAGCGATCATTTCAGCGCTGGATTTAAAGTACAGATCTTCCGTATTGAACTTAAACCGGCTGGTATCGTTGACTGTCCGGCCTGTCTGAACACACAACAGCACGCCATGGGCCTTAACGTCCGTTTTATTCAGGTAATGGCAATCATTGGTCGCCACCATGGGAATGCACAGCCGTTTATGCATATCCAGAAGACCCCGGTTAACGATCTCCTGATCCGGAATCCCATTTTTCTGAACTTCTAAAAAAAAATTATTCTCGCCAAATAAATTCACAAAAGACTTTGCAGCCTCATCTGCCTGATCGTTTTTTCCGGCACGGAGCAGAGTCGGAAGCTCGCCTTTTAAACAGGCGGACAAACCGATTAGCCCTTTGGAATGTTTGGCCAGAATATGCTTGTCAATTCTCGGACGATGGTAAAACCCCTCAAAGCTGGCCTGGGTGACAATGGCACACAGATTCCGGTACCCCTCCTGATTTTCCGCCAAGAGCACCAAATGGGAAACCCCCTTGTGATCGGCAGGGGTCTTGTCATGAAGGGTTCTGGGCGCAACATAGCATTCACAGCCGATAATCGGTTTTATACCGGCTTTGAGGGCTTTTTCATAAAAATCGACCACACCAAACATGGTGCCGTGGTCGGTTATCGCCACCGCCGGCATGCCGTCTGCTTTTGCACGATCCAGCAGAGAATCGATTCGGATGGCACCGTCTAATAGGCTGTACTCCGTGTGAACATGCAGGTGAACAAATCTACCGGAATTATCTTCTGACATATATAAATTACTCTATGCTGTAGTTTGGTGCTTCTTTTGTAATAATGACGTCATGCGCATGACTCTCACGCAGACCGGCAGCACTGATCTTTATAAACCTGGCCTTTTCCCTTAACTCTTCAATGGTTCGGCACCCGACATATCCCATGCCGGATTTCAGTCCGCCCACCATCTGAAAAATATTTTCAGCAATTGTTCCGCGGTAGGGCACCCGCCCGACGATGCCTTCGGGAACCAGCTTGTCGCCATCCGTCTCATCTCCCTGATAATAGCGATCCTTGCTGCCCTGTTTCATGGCTTCCACCGAGCCCATACCCCGATAGGATTTATAACTTCTTCCCTGATAAATAATTTTCTCTCCGGGACTTTCTTCTGTACCGGCAAACAGACCGCCGATCATAACACAATGGGCACCGGCACCAATCGCTTTAGTGATATCACCGGAATATTTGATTCCGCCGTCGGCAATAATGGGAACACCTGTTTTATTAGAAATCGAGCGGCAATTCAGGATGGCGGTCAATTGGGGAACCCCGACTCCGGCAATAATCCGGGTGGTGCAGATGGAACCCGGTCCGATGCCGATTTTAACAGCTGCCACGCCCGCATTGATCAATTCCTCAGCACCCTTGGCAGTTCCGACATTACCGGCAATGACCTCAACATCTGCGAACATCTCTTTAAGACGCTTAACGGCATTAATCACATTTAACGAATGGCCGTGGGACGTATCAATCAAAAGAACATCAGCACCTGCTTTAACCAGACCAGTGGCACGTTCTTCCATGTCCGCACCGACACCTATGGCCGCACCGACCCGCAGTCGTCCCATGCTGTCTTTGCAGGATTTAGGATATTTTTTTATTTTTTCAATGTCTTTAATTGTTATCATGCCGGTTAGCTGATCATCATTTTTAACCACCAGCAGTTTTTCAATCCGGTGTTTATGAAGCAGTGTTTTCGATTCTTCCAGATCAATTCCTTCTGAAACCGTCACCAGGTTTTCTTTGGTCATGACATCGGAAACCTTTTTTTCAAGATTGGTTTCAAAGCGTAAATCCCTGTTGGTCACGATACCGACCAGACGCTTTCCTTCAGTGACGGGCACACCGGAAATCCGGTACTGCTGCATTAATTTTAGTACGTCGCGAATTGGAACATCCGGACGTGTTGTGACCGGGTCAACGATCATGCCGCTTTCAGATTTTTTAACATGTTTGACCTCAAGACACTGGGTACTTATGCTCATGTTGCGATGAATAAACCCTATTCCGCCTTCCCGTGCTACACTGATGGCTGTTTCTGCTTCCGTCACCGTATCCATGGCAGCAGTGACAATGGGAATATTTAAATCGATATTTTGCGTCAGCCGTGTACTCGTGTTCACATCGCTCGGAAGAACATCCGAATAATTCGGCAACAATAAAACATCATCAAATGAATATGCTTCTTCAGGTGGTCTCTTTATCATAACGCCTCCAAAATATTAGATCATAACCGGATTGCCCGGTATATTAACAAACTTGACAAAAGTCAGATTTAGATGGCAAAGTACAAAAGGCCGAATTCAAGATGCGCAAATCCTGAGTAATGATTCGTACTTAACGTACAATGAAGCAACGAGGGATACAGCGCATCGAAGAAGTTGGGCTTTTTACGAAGCCATCAAACTTGACAAATTAAATATCACTATACTAATACTTCCTACAATGATAATTTTTTTTTATAAACCCTTCAACGTTTAACTTTTAAAAAAATATATCCCATGCTGATTCATATCAACCCCCAAAACCCGCAACCCCGACTGATTGCCCAGGCTGTTTCCGTTTTAAAGCAAGGCGGTGTGATCGCATATCCCACGGATACAATTTATGGTATCGGATGTGATATCATGAATAAAAAAGCCATCGAAAAAATATACAGAATCAAAGGCCGGGATAAAAACAAACCCTTCAGCTTTATCTGCTCAGATCTTAAAAACATCAGCGATTACGCCAAGATTTCCAATTACGCGTATAAAACCATGAAACGACTGCTGCCCGGACCGTATACGTTTGTCCTTGAAGGCTCGCGGATGGTTCCTAAAATCATGTTAACCAAACGAAAAACCGCAGGGATTCGCGTCCCGGATCACGAAATTTGCTTAAAACTGGTACAGGGACTTGAAAACCCGATCATTTCAACTTCTGCCAGCATGCCTGACGGAGATATCTTTCTGGACCCCTCACTACTTCATGACCACTTTGGTGCGAATATTGACCTGGTTATTGACGGGGGCCCTGTTTCCGATGAACCGTCCAGTGTTGTTTCTCTTATTCACGATGAACCTGAAATTATCCGGGAGGGACAGGGAGATGTCACCATCTTCCGGTAAAAGCTGAAAAACTATTGCGCTTGGCCATACGGCGTTAAAATTCGGCTCAAAATGCTCATTTATAGGAATAAACTCCGCTATTTCGCCAAATTTTGCCTTGTCTGGCCTGCGCTCATGACGTTTTTCAACAACCTTCCCATCAGTCCATTCGATTCAAAATTAAAAATCCGGTTGATATAAATATCCTCCGGTGATCATGGAGATATTCATCCGTGATATAACTTCCCTGAGCTGCTCAGCAGACATATCCACCAAATACTTCATAAACGGCATTTTTTCTTCCGGCGGATAAATTGCTGTAATATCACCCTTTATTCCGCCCAGCCGACCAGCCCATTCGATTGCATCTTCAAGGTTTCCGAGGCGGTCAACCAGCCTTAAGTTCATTGCCTTTTCACCTGAAAAAATCCGGCCGTCT
Organism: Desulfococcaceae bacterium; assembly: GCA_030145385.1. Classification (GTDB taxonomy): domain Bacteria; phylum Desulfobacterota; class Desulfobacteria; order Desulfobacterales; family Desulfosalsimonadaceae; genus SURF-3. Next base: position 5,736 of record JAQYVU010000111.1, on the reverse strand, counting down.
GCAATTTCCCGGACCTGTTTAGATTCAATTTGCCTTCCCTCGGCAACATCTTCGATAAACTGGGTATGGACATTATCGGAAAATTCCTGGAGAAGTTTTCGCTCGACGTCCGTCATTTTCCTTACCGGAGATGCAATATCCTTGTATTCTCCGCTCTTAATCACTACCGGACTCAGTCCGATCTTTTCAAACAAAGCTTCAAAATTGGTATATCCCAGGATAACACCGATACTGCCGGTTATCGTGCCCGGATTGGCAATAATGCCGTCTGCGGCGGCGGCAATATAATACCCCCCGGAAGCGGCAATCGACCCCAGAGATGCAATGACTTTTTTTACTTTAATTGTTTTCCGGATTTCCCGATATATTTCCTGGGATGGGCCAACCGCGCCCCCGGGTGAATCAATACGGATAACAATCGATTTAACAGAATCGTTATTCCGGAAATCTTTTATATGCTCAATAATCTGCCTTGAATCGGCAATCACCCCGTTAAGCTCTATGACCCCCACTTTTTCGCCGAACCCGATCTCAGAGTGATCCAGCGCAAACAAACTTAACAACGATAAAACAACAGAGCTTGTCGCGACAATCGCGGAAAGCACCAGTAAAAAATAGAGATATGGATGCCTGCGGGAAAACATGAATGTAATTTAGTTACCTGGTTTTATTATTTGTTGAAAAAAAAGGCATAGGGATGAAACAGCAAAAATCCTGTTTCATCCCTATGTTATATCATCTGCTTGCCGCAATGTTATGCGGCTTTACTTAAATCATAAAAAATATAATTAAGTAGTTTTTTTGTACATTTATGCAGCCGGGTCTTCATCCTTTTCCGGTTCAGCATCAACAGATTCTTCAGCAGGAACTTCTTCCGCAGCCGCCGGTTCCTGTACTTCTTCAACCGCCGATGCTTCAGCTTTTTCTGCTTCAGCCAGCTTTGCCTGCCCGTTTAATTTTTCCTGGAGATTTTCTTTTAAAATTGCGCCAAAACTAGACGGGGCCGGTTGGGATTTATTTACATATTCTTCAAGAATCGACTGGTCATCATCTTCGCCCAAACGTTTAATAGACAACCCGATACGCCTGTCATCCGTATTGATATTCATTACCTTGGCAGTCAACGTATCGCCGACTTCATACTGACCGACCGGAGTTTTAATTTTTTCTTTGCTGATCTCGGAAACATGAACAAGTCCTTCAATACCTTCTTCCAGTTCAACAAAAATACCAAAATCAGTAATATTGGTAATCGTACCATTGATTTCGGTTCCTGACGGATAGCGTTCGGCAACAGACTTCCATGGATCATCTTCAAGCTGCTTAATTCCCAGTGAAAATCGCTCATTGGATTTATCAATGTCCAGAACTTTCGCCTGAACGATATCGCCTTTTTTATACATTTCAGAGGGATGCTTGATTCGCTTAATCCAGGATATATCCGAAATATGAACCAGCCCGTCAATATCATCATCAATACCGATAAAAATACCGAAATCGGTGATATTTTTTATTTTTCCTTCAATAGTGGATCCAATGGGATATTTTTCACTGATCATTTCCCATGGATTCGGGCTGATCTGTTTCATGCCCAGGGAGATCCTTCGATTCTCCGGCCGGATATCCAGAACAATTGCTTCGACGATTTCACCGGCAGTCACCACTTTGGACGGATGACGTACTTTTCGGGTCCAGGACATTTCAGAGACATGGATCAATCCTTCGATTCCTTCTTCAACTTCCACAAATGCGCCGTAATCCGTCAGGCTGACAACCTTACCGTTGACCCTGGTACCGACCGGATATTTTTCTTCAGCGGTTGTCCATGGATCCGGAACCAGCTGCTTCATTCCCAAAGAGACTCTTTCGTTTTCTTTGTCAAACGACAGAACTTTTACGTTAATGGTGTCACCAACAGTATAGAGCTCTGAAGGATGTTTTACCCTGCCCCATGAAATGTCGGTTATATGCAACAGACCATCCACACCGCCGAGATCGACAAAAATACCATATTCAGTAATATTTTTGACCACACCTTCCATGACACTGCCTTCTTCAATTGAAGCCAGGGTCGCGGATCGTTTTGATTCACGTTCGGATTCCAGAATCGCCCGTCTTGAAAGAACAATATTATTTCTTTTCCGGTTGAATTTTAACACTTTAAAATCAAGTGATTTTCCGACCATTTCATCAAGGTTGCGAATAGGTCGCAAATCGGCTTGAGAACCGGGAAGGAACGCCTGAACACCGACATCTACCGAAAATCCGCCTTTTACACGATTGGTGATAACACCTTCGATGGTGCCGTCTGCGTCATGAATTTCCTTAATTGCTACCCATACCTTGACTTTAAGCGCTTTTTCTTTTGAAAGGATGACACGTTCTTCATCTTCATCCCATACTTCAATCATGACCTCAACCTGGTCATTTAAATTGACATCCACTTTCCCGTTTTCATCTTTGAACTCATGAATGGGAATCTGGCCTTCTGATTTGTAGCCGACATCAACTAAGACATGATCTCTGTCAACAGAGATGATCGTGCCGATAACGACTTCACCCTCTTCAAACTGCTTGAGGCTGTCTTCATACATTGCCATCAAGTCTTCCATGCTTTGTTCGGAATCATCATCATCCGCTACGGCAGCATCTGCTGCCAATTGTGCTGCATTTTCCATCTCTGCATCCGTGTTGGCCTGCTCGTTTTCAGAATTGTTTACAAAATTTTCCATTAAATATTTTCTCCTTTAGCCGATTTTTTTATACCTCCCGGCGCAAGCGCAGGATCGGTATAACCAATGGCAAATAGCAGACCTGATTTCAAAAAACAACATCTAAATTTGATGTCTCTGTAAAAAATCGGATTGGTGAAAAGTTTATTTTTTAACGCACTGAATTTATTTGTGACAAAAGTCATAAAACAGCCTTTTTTGACTTTTTACGTCTCCGGCAAAATATAATAATTTGTGTTTTTAAATAAAATTTATTTTCAGGGACTCTTTGGGAAGGATCAAGGCGTTGCGGCACTCTTTTCATTGATATGCTTCATCATCTGTTCAATCACCGATTCAACGGAATATTGTGATGAATCGATCAAAATGGCATCTTCTGAAGGTTTTAGCGGAGCCACCTTTCTGGAAGAATCATTATTATCCCGACGCTGCATATCCCGTTCAACTTCTTCAAATTTCTGGGGCGATTTTTTTTCTTCAAGTTCTTTATGACGCCGGGATGCCCGGATTTCCAAATCCGCAGTCAGGAAAAATTTAACATCCGCTTCCGGGAACACAACGGTACCCATATCACGTCCTTCAAAAACAGCTGCTTTTTCCGCCCCCATCTTTCGCTGAAGCCCAAGCAGCGCTTCCCTTACCACCGGACGGGCGGAAACCGCCGAAGCCGTCATGGACATCTCCGGCGTCCTTATATAATCCGAGATATCGGTTTCACCTGAATAAAGACGCACCCCTTTATTATTACGAACAAACTTCAATTCCAGTTCATTGCACAGGGCCTCAAGCCGGTGATCATCATCAGGGGATATGCCCTTTGCATGTGCTTCAAAAGCCACTCCCCGGTAAAGCGCTCCGGTATCAATATACTTATATTGCAACCGGTTCGCCAGAGCCTTGCTGACGGTTGTTTTTCCCGCACCGGCCGGTCCGTCGATGGTGATAACGAGTTTCTTCATGCAGTCTCCTTTTCCTTATTTCAAAACCGTTTCCAAGGCTTTTAAAAACCTGACATTTTCCGCACGGGTTCCAATGGTTATCCTTATATATTCAGGGTACCCGTAAGACACCATGGACCGGACAATCACCCCCTGCCTGAGCATCTTTTCGAAAACTTTTCCGGCATTTTGTTTTACATCGATCAGAAAAAAATTGGCCTGGGAGTCAAAGCATTCCACGCCCATTTTTTTTAACTCTGCCTGCATAAATGCAAGTTCCGAGTGAATCAATTCCAGGGTTTGTTTTAAAAACAGCTCGTCATCCAGTGCGGCCGCCGCGCCCGCCTGTGCCAGGATATTGGTATTAAACGGCTGCCTGACCCGGTTGGCCATTGCGGCCATCTCAGCCGGCATGACCCCATATCCGATACGGATACCCGCCAGGCCGTATGCTTTGGAAAATGTCCGAAGCACGGCTATCGGCCGGCCATCTTCGATCTCATTAAGCCCATTCAAACAATGCTGGTCCCGGGCAAATTCAATATACGCTTCATCCACCACCACCACTACCCGTGGCGGCAATTTCGCCATAAATGCATTAAATTCACTGGTCGTAATATGATACCCGGTGGGATTATTCGGATTGGTAATAAAAATTATTTTCGTTTTTTCAGACACCGCACCTGCCATGGCATCCAGGTCAATTGCCAAATCTTTTAACGGCACCATTACCGGGATAGCATCCACGGTTCTTACAAAAATTTCATACATCAGAAATGACGGGGATGTCATAACCGCTTCATCGCCGGCCGTTAAATACACCCGGGTCAGCATGCCGATTACGTCATCAGAACCGTTGCCCAGCACAATCTGTTCAGCTGACACACCTAACTTTTCCGCCAGCTTATTGACCAGATAGTAACCACTGCCGTCCGGATACCGGTGCAGATTAGACAGTGCCGCCTGCATGGCTTCAACCGCTTTGGGGGATGGACCCAGCGGATTTTCATTGGATGCAAGCTTAATGGAACCGGATATTCCATATTCCCGCTCCAATTCTTCAATGGGCTTGCCGGGTGTATATGGCTTTAAACTTAATATATTTTCTGCGACTTTGAGTTTCATTTTAAAATTTCCAAATAATAATTGATCTAAAAACACAAAAATAACTATCAAAGAAATTATCTAAAAACACTCCTTTTTCTTATCTTTCGGTTCGAGGCAACAAAACACCGGTCAGATACAGAAGATGATTATCTGCGATTACTCGGCTTTCTCACCTGAGTCGGACACACACCACTCCTCAATATCCTCTGGGAATTTCCCAAACGAATTGAAATCATCGTCTGTTAAATTTGCATACCGCTTTGAAGGTATATTTCTGGCATTCCAAGCAAAATTCATGTGGTGATAAGCATGCTCCACCATTATTTGAAATTCACCAGTATCAGGAAAACCTTCCGACTCAATAAGTGATTCTATTTTCTGCAACTCTTCGCGAGCCTCACTGATATTACTTTTGATGATCTTCCAGTTTAGTTTTTTCATGGCCTTTGAAGACAAAAAGGAATAATTCCCAGTATACTTTTGATTTATTGTTTAAATTAATTCCGGCTCAACGCATTCCGATTTGTTTCCTGGTAAGGAATCCGGGATGAAGCCATTCAGGGTATTAAAAAAACTATTACGCTTGCCAATACGGCGTTAAAATTCTCCTCAAAATACTCATTTATGCTTATAAACTCCGCTTTTTCGTCTAATTTTGCCTTGTATTGGCTGCGCTCATGACGTTTTTCACCACCCTGATCATTGGGCTTATTGCGATTCCCAGATAACGCAGCCAGGGGACAAATCAGGACGTGGGAGGACTTGGCCTAGTTTTCCAGCGCCGATGCACCCAAAACCACTGGTCCGGATACCGGCGAATCACGTCTTCGATCACCCGGTTATACTGCCGGGTATTGGCTTCGATATCTTTTTGCTTGTCACCGGTTCGAATAAGCGGCACTTCCGGCCCGATCTCGACCCTGTATCTATCTTCCGCCCTTAAAAGAAACAGCGGCACA
>JAQYVU010000110.1 GCA_030145385.1 Desulfococcaceae bacterium | reverse complement strand
CAATAGCAAGTCCTGCCAACTAAACCCAAATGGGAAATCGATATGTTGTGGTTTGGCCGATACAAAAAAGTTCCAAATTTCATATTGAAACAAAACCAAAAGTTCCAAGAATTGTTCTATTATTCAATTTTTTATGATTATTGAAAAAACACAATATTTGATCTAAAGAGAAAACTTTGAATTCAAAGCAGAAACTGGGAAAACAGACAGTTTTGTTTGGTTTTATAAAAGTACAAACTCGTAAGCCATCATAAAATAATCCGCGCATCCACAATGCTGATGCCTTTTTCATGCACAATCACCGGGTTTAAATCCATTTCACGGATTTCTTCATAAGACTCGATAATGTCCGAGCATGTCAGCAAAAGTCGTCTCAGAGCCCGTTCATCGCCCGGGCGCTTGCCGCGGGTCCCTTTGAGAATGGGGTATGACCGGATTTCCTGGATCATTTTTTTAGCCGCATTGTATGAAATGGGAAGGACGCGAAATGCCACGTCTTTTAAGATTTCAACCATAATGCCGCCAATGCCGAACATGATCACCGGCCCGAACTGATCATCTATTTTGGTTCCGATAATCACCTCCGTACCCTCATCTGCCATGGGTGATACCAATATCCCCCGAATATCAGCATCCGGTTTAAACGCTTTGGCGTTTTTGATGATTTCAGAATATGCTTTCCGAATTTCTTTTTCCGTCCGCAGGCTTACCTTTACCCCGCGGGCATCGCTTTTGTGAAGAATATCCGGGGAGACGATTTTAAGCGCCATGCCGCCATTGAGGTTTTTGGAAAACAAAACGGCTTCTCCGGCTGTTTTGGCCAGAAGATCCCGGGTAACCGGTGCGCCGTGAAGGGCCAGCAGACGCTTGGCTTCATGTTCGAGCAAAACACTCCGGCCTTCATTTTTTGCTTTATTGATAATTTCAATGGCTTCCGGCTTTCTTTTTGCCCCCGGGTTAAGCACAAAATTGGTTTTGACATGATAGGAATTATGATAATTTTCGTATTCCCAGAGCACACCGATACATTTTGCGGCCACATCCAGCGAATCATACACCGGAATATTGTAGTACCGAAGCAAATGCAGGGGATGGGATTTTTCCGATCCATACAGACTGTGGACAACAATCGGTTTTTTTGTCTTTTTGACAAGTTTGCCCATCCGGTGCGCCGCATCTTCCTCCATGAGCCCTAAGCTTTCTGAAAACCGGATGCCGTATCCGCCGAACAGGCCGACAACCAGCAGGCCGGAAATATTTTTATCTTTGAGAAGAATTTCCGCACAATCGGCAAAAACCGTCGGGTCTGCGTCTGCGCCGCCGGCAATATCAATGGGATTGCTGACGGAAGCCGCCTGTGGAAGTATTGTTTTCAGTTTGTTTTGGGTTTTTTCGGAAAGTTCCGGCACATCTATGGAGAGTTCTGTCAGGATATCTGCGCCAATGGTGGCATGCCCGCCGCCGTCGGCCAGAATCGCCACCTGGTTTTTTTTTAACGTGGGCAGGCAGGCCAGTGTTTCGGCGGCCGGGAAAAGCTGGTCTGATTTTTCAATCACAATAATTCCCGCCCGTTGAAAAGCGGTTCTGGCAACTTCGGACATCCCTGCCAAAGCACCGGTATGAGAGCCTGCTGAACGTTGACCGATCTCGGAGCGCCCGCTTTTGAGAAGAACAATTGGTTTTTTGATGCTCGTCTGATAGGCCTGCTGGAGGAATTTGCGCCCTTCCCGCATGCCTTCCACATAAATCAGGATGACGTTTGTTTTCGGGTCATTTTTTAAAAAAGTCAAATATTCATGAAATTTAATGTCCGCTTCATTGCCCACGCCAATATAATATGAAAATCCTTTCAGGCTTTTTAAGCGGGCTTCGGTAATCAGGGTCAGGGCCATATTTCCGCTCTGGCTGAGCAGGCCGATACTGCCTTTGGGGGTGTCCCGCAACCCGACCAGGTTCAGACCGGAATGAATGTTCATCATTCCCGAAGTGTTCGGGCCGATCAGGCGGATGTTGTTTTTTTGGGCGATGGCAAGCGTTTTTTCCTCAAGCGCCTTTCCTTGAGCATTTGTTTCTCCAAAACCGACGGCTAAAATTACCGCCCCGTTGATACCTTTTTGTCCGCACTCATCTAAAATTGCCGGAACGAGCCGGGCCGGCAGAGCGATTAATGCAATATCTATCGGTCCTTCAATGTCAGATATCTTTTTATAACATGGAAATCCCAGGATTTTTTTTTCTTTTGGATTGACCGGGTAAATCCGGCCTTCATATTTTTCATCAATAAGGGATTGAATGGTCTGAAAGCCTCTTTTGGTGGGGTCTTTGGACGCGCCCACAATGGCTACGGATTCCGCGTTTAAAATGGATTTTATCGGCATTTTTTTTCCTCCGGTTATCCGGTGTAGGTGGCTGTTATTTTTTGCGGTTTTCAAAATCCGATAACGCGCCCAGTCTCTCTTTTGATGAAACACAGGCCAGGCAGGCTTCCACTTCAAAATCCATAAGCGTTTCCATACGCTCCCCGTCTGCGGCCCGATTGAGTCCCTGCTTGAGCACCTTTATTGAAAAGGGTGAATTGTCGGCAATTTTAGCGGCCATGGCCCGGGCTGTATCCATGAGCTGGTCTTTTGGAACGGCTTTGTTGACCAGTCCGATAGTTTCAGCCGTTTGTCCGTCAATATTTTCTGCGGTAAACAGCAATTCCCTGGCTTTGGCCGGGCCGATGAGATCATGCAAAAGTCTGAAAGAACCGCCGGTTGCCGATGAAGAGACCCTGGCTTCCGGGGAACCGATGGGTGCGTCTTCTGCGGCTATCCGGATATCACAGGCCAGGGCCAGTTCATATCCGGAGCCCAGTGCATACCCGTTGATGGCGGCAATGGTGGGTTTTTCAAACCGGATAATTTGAAGAGAAACGCTTTGGAGATATTCCAGATAATCGCGGTATTCATCAATGGTGCGGGTTTTGGATTCCTTTAAATCAGCACCCGTGGAAAATGCCCGCCCTTCACCGGTAAAAACGAGCACCCGGATGGTGTCATCTGTTTTTACATCATCCATCGCCGTTTGAATTTCCAGCCACATCGGTTTGTTCATGGCATTTAAAACCTGCGGCCGGTGGAGTTTGATCACGGCGATGGGCGCTGTTTTTTCATATTTGATGCATTGAAAAGTCATATCTTTTATCCTGTCGCCTTTTTATGAAACTGATAATGGTCAATGGCTTCTAAAATACCGCCGGCAGTTTGTTTTGATGCAAAGAAAATTTTTCGAAGTCCTTTTAATTTTTCAAGTTCCGGGCTGTAATTTCCCATCACTGCGGCACAGGGTTCGCCTCTGAGCATTTCTTCGTCATTTCCGGAGTCACCGCAGACAAGAAAGTTTTTCAGCGAAATGTCCCATTTATAGCTTAAATACCGGATCGCTTTTCCTTTTGAGGCACGATAGGGTAAAATATCCAGGTACTTGTTATGTGAATAGATCAGGTTATAACGGCATTTATGTGCCAGCAGCCGGTTGTGTATTGTTGCCAGGCGGTCTTTGCCCGGTTCCATGTCATAACTGATTTTAAATTTTCGCTGGGTTTCTGAACCCTGGTAGGCGATAAAGGAACAATCTGAAAGCAGGCGTGCGATTTTTTCACGATTCCATTTTGTCGAAATATGCGTCTCCCATCCTTTTCCGAAATGCTGTCGCGGACCATAGTATATTTCAGTTCCAACCGATGAAATGATGATATCCGGGGGGGGAATATTAAATTCTTTTAAATACGCTGTCGCGGACGCAATGGTCCGGCCGGTTGCAACACCAAACCCGATACATTTTTTGTGTTTTTCCAAAAAATTGCAAAATTCTTTTAAGTATTGGTTATTTTTACCGATCAGTGTATTGTCAATATCTGTTATGATAAAGTAATCAAGCCCGGCGATCCGACGGCCAATCGCATCCGCCGGCACCGCCGCCGCTATTTCCTTTGGCCGGAAATCCTTTGTAATTTTTGATATATTCCGGATGTATGTTGCGGCATGATTTTTCCAGGTATAGTGTTTTCTGACATTCAGAATACCGTTTTTTGAATACGTTTTCCATTTTTCTTCATCAATGATGATGGATTTGATGGCATCCGCCAGGTCGCCGGTGTTCGTGGTGTCGACGATGATTCCGCAGTCGCAGTTTTTGATGATATCCTGGGGGCCCCCGTCATTCGGCGCAATGACGGGCAGTCCCGATGCTGCGGCTTCGAGGAGTGTCAGGCCAAAGGGTTCCGTCAAAGCGGAATTCACAAAAACCCCTTTTTTTTCTGCGGCAATACGGTAAAGTTCCGGCACTTCATACTCAAAATCGTGTTTTTTGGGAATCGCAATTTTACCGTAAAGATCATACTTGTCCATAAGCAGCAGAATTTCAGTTAAAACATCCCGTTCGTTTTCTTCCTTGGCGGAGATGTCTTTACGAATACCGGCAAAAACAGCCAGGTTTGCCATGGACTGCAGGCTTTTGTCTTTGCCGTAAGCCTTGATCAGGCCGGAAATGTTTTTCCGCTTGTCCGGGCGGCATAAGGAGAGAATCATCGGCCGGTCCGGGTGCATAAAAAAACGATTTAATTCTTCTAAAACAGATGCCTGTGCATATACTTCCGCTTCATCTTTTCTCGATTCCGGCAGCAGGTCATGATAAAACGGATAGAATTTTTCAATATCCAGTCCCGGCGGGATCACACGGTATTTTGGAATGTTTCTGCTTTCATACAGCCCGTATTGCTCATTGACTTCCTGGTGGGTGCTGGCAACAATAAAATCCGCATTTTTCAGAATTTTTTCTTCTGTTTTAATGCGAAGATCAATTTTATATTTTTTGATGATATCGGCTCTTTTCATCCCGTCATTGAGCAGCTGTTTCAGCTTTGAGCGGCCCAGGGAATGCCCGGTATACACAAACGGCATGCCGAAGGTTTCAGCCAGGTTCATGGCAACATACCCGGCATCCGGGTAATGTCCATGGACAATGTCGGGGATCCTGTTGCCGCGTTTGATATATTTAATTGTTTTATCGACAAATTCATCCAGAAGGGGCCATAGTAATTCTTTTCGAATGTATTTTTTCCCCCCGCACTGAATACGGACAATCCTGAATTTTTCATTCACCTCTTCAACGGGTCTTGCGTAGTCTTCGGATACTGTTTTATCGGAGATCAGTCGGGTAAACAGATCCACCTGGCGCACGGATTCGTTTTGGCTGAGCGCGTTTGCCAGTTCGATGACATACTTTATCTGTCCGCCGGTGTCCGCATCATGTCCCAGTTCCATGGTTTCTGACCGGATCAGTCCATGTATGCTGAATAATTGGATATAAAATTTAGCCGGTCTCATAAAGAACCTTTTTATGGATCATTTTTATGTAAGGCGCATAGAACGCAGGAGATTCGGGAATTGCGCCGTTGATTTCGCAGATGCGCGATGCAAAGAGAGAGGCGGCAAGCAGCGATGGCTTTGGTTCCCATTTTTTTAAGGTGCATGCACAAAACATGGCCGCAAAGGCATCTCCGGCTCCGATTGAATCAGCCATGGTTTTAACCGGTGATGGGTTAGATTGATACATATTGTTTTTATTATATAAATTGCTTCCACCAGCGCCTTTTGTCAATACCACCCGGGCAATATTGAACCGGTCCATTAATTGCCGGACAAAGGTATTCGTTTCCGTTGTCGTTGTCGTTTCCGTTTCCGTTTTTGTTTTCGGGGCAAAGATCTGTTTACAGATTTTAAGCTCATCAAGGTTTAATTTTAAAATAGTTGCGTGATTTAATGATTCTTTGATCACCTCATCAGTATAGCAACCCGGCCGCAGGTTGATGTCATATAAGCACGTTCCGGATAACGGCATATGGTGCAAAAATTGCTGGATATGGAAACGCCCTTTGGGGCTTCGCTGAACCAGGGAGCCAAAATACAGACAGGCTGCGGAGTTTAGACGCGGTAAGTGTGATTTTTTAATAAATTCAATATGATCATAGGCGGCCGGTGTCGCAATGTCAAATTGGGGAATGCCGGCGCGGTCGACTTCAACATGCACGGTACCGGTTTTATAATCAGGATCCACTTGGATGTCGGCTGCGGGAAATTGAAGCGCCTTTAATCTTTTTAGAATTTCTTCGCCATTGGCGTCATTGCCGATTCTTGAAATAAACCGGACGGGAAAATCAAGGCGCAGCAGATGATACGCAAAATTAAACGGAGCCCCGCCCAGATGCTTTTTCCCGTTTATCCGGTCAAAAAGAATTTCACCGACAACGACGATAACCTCTGGATGGTTATGATTCATTGGTATGCCCGTTAAGCAGTAAACAAACGGAAGTTATTTGTTTGTTCGTCAAAATATTTGATTTTTGAGGAATAATCAAAAAGATCGATGGTGGCGGTGCATGAATACTGCCCCAGGGTATAGGTTAAAATCAGTTGGCTTTCCGGCGAGTTTTCAATGGTCAATTCGCCGTCAAAGGCCGGATAATGGTTTCGAAATTCCATTAATTTTATCAGCCGCTGAACCACCGGTTTTTGGATTTCGTCATGGATTTCATCCAGATGAAAATTGTGCCGGTTAATATCCCGTCCGTTCTTTGTTTCTTCGACAAGGGAAATATCGTTTTCTCCGGCCAGCAGACCGACATAGTAAACCTGGGGGATTCCGGGTGTAAAAAACTGAATGGTCCGGGCGGCAATATACGAGTCATCATTGCATTCAAGGGCGGAATAATATGTGCAGTTAACCTGATAGATATCCAGGTTTTGATACTCCGCACTTGAATATCTCGGCTTGACATTAGAACCTTTTTCATAAAGCCCGTTAATGGTTTTGTCTATTTCTTCCGGCGACATCAGATCTTCAACATCCACGACACCAATGCCGTCATGGGAATCTAAAGTTGTGACCTGTCGGCGGGGGCAGATTTTCAGCCAGTGAAGCAGCCGCTTGTTTGTGTGGTGATAAAGAGTGTGCAGAACAAGCATGGGCAAAGAAAAATCATACACCCAGTACCCTTTTTCAGCCAGTTTCAGCTGATAAGAATAATGGGCGTGGACTTCCGGCAGAATGCTGACGCCAAACGGCGAAACAAAACCATTGAGGGTTTCAAGAATGTCCCAGATTTCAGGTTCCAGAAAAAAACAGTTTGTTCCGATTTCAACCGTTGTATAGGCGATGGCATCCATGCGGATAAATGAAGGTCTTTTCCGTGATAGAAAAATAAGAAAATCCCTGAATAATTCTCTTGTTTTAGGAGATTTTATATCAACATCGATCTGTTCAAAATCAAATGAGCACCAGAGCGTCTCCAATGATCCGTCCGGGCGCTGAATTTCCTGAAACGGCGGTCGCGGCTTGCGGGTGTAGACTTTTTCAAGATCTTCTCCGCGGACCTGGCCGTCCGGGTCCAGTTTGCTGAGACTTAGAAAAAAATCCGCAAATTCGGAATGATGGCCGTTTTCCAGAAAATCTGTAAAATATTTTGATTGCCGGGAAATGTGGTTGACCATGAAGTCAAAAATAAGGTCATAATCATCATTTATAAGTTCGATATCTTTCCATGTTCCAAATGCCGGGTCGACTTCATAATACGTGACCGGCGCAAACCCACGATCTGCCGAAGAAGGATAAAAAGGCAGAATGTGAACACCGCCGGCAGCTTTGGCAAAGTATCGGTTTAATGCATAGTGGAGTTCCTGCAGGTTTTTTCCCAGACTGTCGGGGTATGAAATAATCTGTATTTTTTTGTAAAGGGTCATGGGGTTTCCCTTGAAACAATACAGTTAATCTTTTTTTTAGTATGCGGTGTTACTTTTTTTTTTACAATCTATTTATTTGGAAGGGTTTTGTAAAAAATCCAATAAAAAAAAGCCCGGCTGCTGCAAGTAAGAATATTGTAGAAGCCGGGCTGATTTATTTTTGAAAAAAATTTAGAAAATATAATTAAAAATAATATCCGAAATTGATATTAAACCGGTATTCCCATTTATCTGTGGGGTTGGCTCCAAAGCGATTACTCGCCCATACATTGCCTGGATAATCACCATAACCGGCTTCATTTCCTACAAAATCATTGCCGTTGGAGAAAGCGAATTCGCTGTAAATATACCATCCGCCGCTGCCCCACGCAGCGCCCACGGTTACCAGCTCACTGTCATTAAAACTGTCTTCTTCCTTCACAATGGAACTGTATTCAACATATGGAATCACATATTCGAGCCATTCTACCTGCGGTGTTGCCAGATAATAGCTCAGAGACACCGCCGGAATCCAGGCTTCGGCGGCAATCAGGGTCGGAAAGTCAAACGCACCGAATTGAACAAGCGTGTCCGTTCCCAAGGGCTGGTCCTTGTCCACATCATATTTGTAGTATGTGAGCTGCGGAGCAAGGGTAAAATTAGCGAATTTTATAACTGAGTGGACTGAACCGGCATAATGATCTCCATCATCCTGAGAACCGTTGCTTTTGAGTTCTCCATATTGCAGCGAGGTTCCAAGAGCAGTGCTGAGATTATCTGTTTTAATGGTATAGATTGCCCGAAGGTTAACCTGGTTTCGCTCTTCATATCCGTCGCCGGATTCATCGACTGCATCGTAAGAGTAACGCGTACAGTCTTTCGTGCTGCCGTTATAAGTCCCTTCGTCGGAGACATAATAAGCGGCATCAATGGCTAGATTATCGAAGGTTTTGGAGTATTTTATACCCAGATCCATGTCATCGGCGAGACCAACATAATAGTGCTGATCAAAAAACCAGCTCTGGGAGATGCCCCAGGCACCTGGGCCGAACGGAACGCGGTTGACCCCGACCTGGACCTGGCTTTTGTCTTCAAAGTTATACCCTATCCAGCCGGTATGAAGCATATGATAGCCATCATGGTTGTTGGCACCATATCCCGGGTAAAACCGGTATTCGGCTTTTCCGATAAATGAGTCTTGTTCAAAGCCGACATTGAATCGAAAGACATCAAGGGCAAAGTTGCCACCATCCTTCTCTGCACGGGAAGAGTGACCAAGTTCCGGTCCATAGTCACCGATCGTATAATTGGCCCGTATGGTGCCGCCAATGGTAAACGGTCCGGCTTCAATTGATGAAAAACAGTTTGTGGCCGGAAATAATAAAATAAAACTGACTAAAAAATAAAGCAGAAATTTCATGTACCTCATACGTCGGACTCCTTTGTGTGTTTGTTAAAATTAATGTCTCTACTAAATTTATTAAGAAAAACAGGCCCGTATGTTGTTATTTAGCCGGGCAATTTCTCACAGAAAAATTGTTTGTTTTCCGTTTATTTTTCTAAATCATAATTTTTAACCAAGCTGTTTGTTTTGTATTCAAAACAATTTTACAATAAACGTCAATAATATATTTTGAAAATCATGCTAATTCCTGTCAAAATACTTTTTAATCAAACGAATTTGCTCGCGGTAAAAAGATTGTTATTGTATATAAAGCCCTTGTTTTTAATGCTTTTTGTTGAGATTCATGTTTTTATGGCCAGATTTTTAATTTGACATCAAAATGTTTTTTCAATTACACTTATAATTTTAACACAAAGAATATGAACTGTTATTTCTCCATATAGGCACACAGGGAATGGTAGATAAAATGCTCCCGGAACGGGAAATTAGTGATAATGTGCTGATTGCACTTAGAAAAATTATTCAGGCCATTGACCTGAATTCAAAAAAACTGGTCAAACGGGTGGGGCTGACAGGGCCGCAGCTGGTAATTCTGCAGGAAATTTCAAGGCTTGGAACCGTTTCCGTCGGTGAGGTGGCCAAAAATGTCAGCCTGAGCCAGGGAACGGTCACCGGCATCCTGGAACGGATGGAAAAACGGGGGGTTGTTGTCAGGCAAAGGAGCAGTCAGGATAAACGGCGGGTCATGGTCCGGATTACGGAATCCGGGGAAGAGCTATTGAGCAATGCGCCGCCGATTATGCAGGAGAGTTTTCTTGGAAAATTCAGCCAGCTTCAGGGATGGGAAAAGACAATGATTCTGTCTGCGCTGCAGCGGCTTGTCTTTATGATGGACGCAAAAACCATGATTGCGGAACCGTTTTTATCCGCAACACCGATAGAGGAAACGGAAAAAAAAACAGTGGCGGGAACTTCTTCGTTATAGAAAAAACTGATCATAGATCAGGAAGATGAATGAAAAGGGATAAAATGGATAAAATTGTCGTTGAAAATCTGTTCAAAATTTTTGGGCCCCAGCCGGAAAAGGCGATGGAGCTGATAAAAAAAGGGCATGACAAAGAGTCGATACATGAAAAAACCGGCATGACGGTCGGGGTTAATGACGCCAGCTTCACTGTGCAGGCCGGGGAAATTTTTGTTGTTATGGGCCTTTCCGGGTCCGGAAAATCAACTATCGTCCGGATGCTCAACCGCCTGATCGAGCCGACAGCCGGCCGGGTCCTTGTTGACGGAAAAAATGTAACAGCCATGAAACCGGATGAACTGGTCAGGTTTCGGCTCCATACCATGAGCATGGTGTTTCAGTCTTTTGCCTTAATGCCCCATATGACGGTGCTGGAAAATGCGGCTTTTGGCCTGGAGCTGGCCAAAGTCGACAAGGATAAGCGCAAGGAACGTGCGATCCAGGCTCTGGAACAGGTGGGCCTTGAAGGATGGGCGGATTCTTATCCTAAAGAACTCAGCGGGGGAATGCAGCAGCGGGTGGGGCTGGCCCGGGGGCTTGCGGTGGACCCTGATGTCCTGCTCATGGATGAAGCGTTTTCCGCGCTGGATCCGCTGATTCGGACGGAAATGCAGGATGAACTGGTCAAGCTCCAGGAAAAGCATAAGCGGACCATTGTCTTTATTTCCCACGATCTTGATGAAGCCCTGCGGATCGGGGACCGGATTGCGATTATGGAAGGCGGGCGGATTGTTCAGGTGGGCACACCGGAAGAAATTCTTCAAAACCCGGCAGATGATTATGTGCGGGCGTTTTTCAGGGGCGTTGATCCCACCAATGTCATTTCCGCCGGTGACATTGTCCGAGATACCTATCCGACCATCCTCATCACAAAAACAGGCAGTCTGCGGGCCGCCCATGAACTCCTGAGCAGCAGTGACCGTGATTTTGCTTATGCCATTGATGCCCAGCGCCGGTTCCTCGGTATTGTTTCATCCGAAGGTATTCAGCAGGCCCTTGAAAACGGCGCAAAGGATACGCCCCTTTCTCAGGCATTTATCAAGGATGCACACGCAGTTCAAATAGATGACTCCATGCAGGATATTCTGCCGGAAGTGGCGTCATGGAGCTTTCCGGTGCCGGTAGTAAATGAAGAGAATGTCTACAAAGGCGTTGTTTCTAAAAACCGGTTTCTCAGGACACTTCACCGGACGGAACAGGACCGGGCCGAAGAAGACGAAGCGCTTGAAGCCCGGCAGGAAAATTAAATTTTAAGTTTGATATGATGGCGTTTTTTTGCCGTTAATAGAGGAGATAAAACATGTTTGAAGAGGGTGTTATCCCATTAGATATTTGGGTTTCACGGTTTGTAGACTGGCTGGTAAACAATCACCGGGATGTCTTTCAGGCAATTAAATGGCCCATTGAACAGACCTTAAACGGACTGGATACCGGTCTGAACGCATTGCATCCGGTTATCGTGATTGCTGCGGTTGCGATTGCCGCCTGGCGGTTTTCCGGGTTTGGCCTGGCCATTTTTTCGGTTGTTTCAATGGTGTTTATCGGGTTGCTCGGCATGTGGGCAGATACCATGACAACCCTGGCCATGGTGCTTTCTTCGGTTCTTTTTTGTTGTCTGGCCGGTATTCCGTTAGGAATTTTAGCCGCCCGAAGTGAGCGGTTTGATTCTGTTTTGCGCCCTGTATTAGATGCCATGCAGACCACCCCGGCATTTGTTTATCTGGTTCCGATTGTTATGCTGTTTTCCGTGGGGAATGTGGCCGGTGTCCTGGCAACGATTGTTTTTGCCATGCCCCCCATTACCCGCCTGACCAATCTGGGGATCCGGCAGGTTCACCCGGAACTGGTGGAAGCGGCCCAGGCGTTTGGGGCCACGGAATGGCAGGTGCTGGTTCGCGTCCAGATCCCCCTGGCTCTGCCGACCATTCTTGCCGGCCTGAACCAGACCATAATGATGGCGCTTTCCATGGTCGTTATTGCCGCGCTTATCGGTGCCGGCGGACTTGGATCTCCGGTTATTCTCGGCTTAAATACCCTGGATATCGGCCTTGCGGTCGTCGGCGGCCTGGGTATCGTGCTCATCGCCATGGTGCTGGACCGGATAACACAATCTATGGCCCAAAAAAAATGAGAAATTACCGATCTTACCGCATCTGCTGTGTTAAATACTTTTTCGCATAGCCGACTATAGCGAAAAAGTATTTGCCTTGCATATGCGGCAACCTCGTCAATCTCTCAAGTTAGATAAAATTGTTTTTTATTATAATAGAAAACACTAATTTTAAAAAAAAAGGAGGCACTATGAAAACGATCACAAAAGCATTTTTTTCAGTGTTTATTGGTATGGCGCTGCTGGCAACCCCTGCCATGGCAAATGACAAGCCCGGTGAGGGAATAACTTTGAAGCCGGCGCGGGCAACCTGGAATACCGGTTTTTTTCAGGAAGCACTGGTTCGCCGCGGGCTTGAGGAATTGGGATACAATGTTGCAAAAGTAAAAGATCTGGCAAACCCGATTTTCTATAAATCCGTTACCTTAGGCGACCTTGATTATTGGACAAACGGTTGGTTTCCGATGCATAATAACCAATTGCCCAAAGACTTTGATGAAAAAGCGGAGAAAATTGGTTATGTTGCCAAGGCCGGTGGCCTCCAGGGATATCTGGTATCCAAAAAAGCCGTGGAAGAGTTTAATATTAAATCACTAGATGATTTTAAACGGCCTGAAGTGAAAAAAGCTTTTGATAAAAATGGTGACGGCAAGGCCGATTTAACCGCCTGTCCTCCGGGCTGGGGATGTGAAAAGGTGATTGCCCATCATATGAGCGTCTATAACCTGGATGACCATATTAATCCGGTCAAAGCTTCCTATGAAGCCGGCATGGCTTCCGCTCTGGGCAGTTATAAAAATGGTGAACCGGTTTTCTTTTATACCTGGACGCCCAACTGGACAGTCTTCAAGTTTCAGCCAGATAAAGATGTCATGTGGATTAATGTGCCTGAAATTATGCCTGATGAAGCACAAGCAACAGCTGTGGATCGGATGACGGTATCTGATGTTAAAGGCGCTGTTTCCGATCCGGTCAAACTCGGATTTGTTGTTTCTGACATTCGGATTGTTGCCAACAAAGAAATGCTTGCAAAAAACCCGGCAGTCAAAAAGTTTTTTGAAATATTTACATTGCCGCTGCTGGATATCAATGCGCAGAATACTAAAATGAACGAAGGCCAGAAATCCCAGAAATATATTGAAAAACATGTGGATGAGTGGATTGCCAAAAATCAGGAAAAATGGAACGGATGGCTGGCGGAAGCCCGGAAAGCGGCAAAGTAAAGTCAGGAAGACGGTTTAAGGCGGAAGGTGTTTAGTGGTGTAAAGACGGCTCCGTCTAAGTGAGTATATGTTCGTCCGGAGTCACGTGCCAGTGACTCCGGACGAATTTTTTATTGCGATAAAACTATAAGATTCTGCCAGATAATCACGAAAACCCGTTACCGCTCGCCCGCTGAAGATTCTTCCCCTGTCTGGCTCTCCACGGCCCCGATAGGCGCGGCCGACAAAAACGGTGCCGCGCTGATGGCTTTGGCATCCATCATGGATACCAGGCGCTGCAGGGCACTGAGTATCATGGTTTGCTCCCAGCTTTCTATTTTTTTGAATTTTTTTAAAAAACTTTCCTGCATCACCGGGGGCGCCTTATCCAAAAGCTGTTTCCCCGGTTCCGTAATATTGACCAGTACGCGCCGTTTATCATGGCTGCTTCTTTGCCTGACAACGAGTTCCCGTTTTTCCATCCGCTCCAGGATACCGGTGACCGTTCCCTGGCTCAGGCTGACATTTTTGGCCACGTCACCTACGGAGATTTCTTTTGCTGTCGAAATATAATGCAAAATCACCAGCTGGGGACCGGTCAGCCCTACCTGCTTGACCAGGCGTTTTGAATTCAGATCAATGGCCTGAATGATTTTTCTAAGCGCAATTAAAACATCATCACTAATATCAGTATGCTGTTGCATGGCATTTCCCGCAAATTTATTTTTGATGTAATTTTTACTTTGTAATTGAATTTTGAGTATTATGCAATCAAATGTGCCGGTTTTCAACAGAATAAGTCTTGTAGGAAGCTGATGTAGGTCGTTTTATTGTTCCGTTTGATCCTTATTTTTTTGTGATTAACTCGCATCGAGCTGATTATTTTATCTTTATTAAACCGGCAATTAAAAATATAAATATTTTCCAAGACAGTCATTGATTAACTGCCTAAATTTATTGATTAAGGCAAACAGTATGTTTGATATAGATAATTGCCGGGTTAATAGTGATTTAAAAAAGAAAATTTTTTGCTGTATGGGACCAGCGCGCGGATTTCATTTTTTTTGGCCATGGTCTCAAAATCACCAATCCTTTTTTCGTTTAACCCTGCCAGGTTTTTTTCGGCAAAGGGATTGGTTTGAACGGGATCAAACATGTTCGGATCAGATTGCAATCGATGGATTGACGGTTTCCGGTTTTGGGCGGGAAAATGTAAAACCAACCGCCAGAAAAAGGATCAGCAGAGCTGCAAATATCAGTATTCTTATATTATTAAGATGCATAATGCTGGTTTGTTTATTTTAAAGTATCTTAAAAAAGATAAAGAAAAATCTTTTTTAACTTATTTTATGGGGTTTTCAAGTTTGCCGTATATACAAGGAAAATGCTGCCTCGCTATAGCTTGCTATGCGGGGTGGCATTTGACGCAGTAGATGCGGTGAAATTGGAAATCCCGTTTCGAAGGGCAAAGAAAAAAGTTCTACCAATCTTATAAAATTGGCAAGGCGCAGAAATCATATATCACCCAGGTAAATCATCAGAATGGCTAAGTAAAAAGTTTCATATACAAGGCGTGGCGGTTTTTCAGGCTCGAAATCATACAAGTCGTATCTTGAGAGCCTGAAAAACCGTTGCAACGCAGTAGATGGGACTTTTGACGACGCCATTTTATGAAAAGATTTTTTCGAGTATAACTTTGGTCACCATATACGTCGGCCGGATGCCTTCGTCTCCCATTTCCCCGGCCGCCAAGGTCTGGCCGCTGGTCAGGGGGTTGTCAGACGCATAGTAGGCGTAGCGGACTTTCATCTTTTTGGAGATATGCCCCTTGATAATGGCGGCACTGATGGCCCGCTGATAATGGCCGCCTTCCATTTCCAGGCCGATGGTGTTCCAGCCGGACTGGAATTTTTTCAGCAGGTCCCTGTTTTGCAGGGAAGTGCCTAAAACCGTGATGACCGGGCCGACGTAAACATTGATATTTGGGTCAAAATCTTTTTCTGCCAGATCATTGTCAAAAATATAATTATCCGAAGTCCCTTCAATGACATGGGCGCTCGCCAGCATGATATCGCCTTTTTCCCCGGGCAGGATCCCCGCCTTGCCCATTACGGATATGGATCGAACATTCATCGGCACATCATGGTTTTTGTTAAAGGGCTCCAGCAGGCGGTCCATCACTTCAAAAGCCTGGGCGCCGAATGCGTAATCCATGACCAGGATGACCGGTTTTTCATCGGCAACCGCCGACATATTCAGCTTCAGATCCGGATGAAACGCCACGCCATCAAGTACGGCGGTATCAATAATCTGGCAGTCAATATGGGTTCCGGATTGGTCCGGAAGCTCATGGAATCCGTGTTTTTCAGCAAAACTTAAAATATCGGCCTGCTGGTCCTTAAGGCATTGAACAAAGAGATACAGTTCATCGTTGGTTTTTGCCGTCTGGTTTCCGCAGGCAAGGGTTGCCGCATGTCCGTAGATCAGGTTTTTCACACTGTGAAGATTGGCGCTGATAATGTGCAGGGGGCGATCCTGAAGGTTGAGCCCCAAAAGTTTTTTCTTGATATCATCGGCCCATTGTTCGCCGTAGCGCTGATGGGCGATAATATTCATCAAAGAAGGTGTCAGGTGGACGGTCAGGAGGTTTTCCCTGGACTTTGTTTCCTGTTCCACCCGCTTGCCCAGATTATAAATCAGGGAAAAAAGGCCATTGTTGCTCGTGTGTTCCTGTTTGTTTTTTTCAAATGACTCATATGCTTTTTTTGTTTCATGGTACGATCTTCCCACAATCAGGCTGACGTCCCAGATCGCCTGCTCCACTTCCCGGGGGCTTAAGCTGTCGATTTGGTCAATAGCTTTTTCCAGATCACTCCATTCATTGGTTTTTATGTCTGCTTCATCGGTCATCCGGCTCTGGATTTTTTTTGCCTCCAGATTCAGGAATGTAATATGGGTTAAAATATCATATATTTCGCTCAAGCCCCGGGTAATTACAAAGCAGATTTCGTTTTCACTGATCCGGTAACAGCTTCGTCTTCGTTTCAAAGGGATAATTTTTTCAAATGTGCTTTCTTCGAACCGTTCTTCTTCCGTTAAAATGATGCGCGTACATTCTTCAATTCCCCGGGGCAACCGGTCGATGACATATTCCAGTCCGTTGAGTTCCACCACTCGGGGGTCGTTCATGCTTCCGTAGATTTCCGGGCTCAGGGTGATGAGGCAATCGGCCAGGGTCTGTCCCATTTTTCCGGAAGGCCTGTAAAAACCTCTTAACGCCAGTGCGTAGGCAATTGTTTTAAATGACCGGATGGCGACCCGGGCTTTTTGTGCTCTGGTAAGATCCTGCATA
>JAQYVU010000200.1 GCA_030145385.1 Desulfococcaceae bacterium | reverse complement strand
AAAAAGGGACCCGTTACCTGGACGTTAACGACACTGAAATTCGAATCAGACTGAACAAAAACCTCTATTATCCTCAACTGGCAAGGAGGAAAGGATGGTGCGGAAGAGTGATGGTTGCATTTACCGTATTATCTGACGGGCGTGTGAAAAACATCACGATCAAGAAAAGCTCGGGGATACCGCTTCTTGATAAATGTGCGGTGAAAACGATCTCCATGTGCGCCCCGTTCCCGAAACCGACATCCGCTGTCAGAATTGCTGTCCCGATTCTCTACCAGCTTCAAAAACACTCCTAGTGCCAATTTCAAACAAGCACTCGAAAGTTGCGTCATGCATGTATTTTTTTTTCCTGCAAAGAAGGGACGGTTCCGTCATAAGAAAGGAGAGTGATTACCGTGCTTGTTAATCCGGCCATTATCGGGTTACTCTTATGTTCATCGATTGTCAGCACTGCTGTCATTTATGCATCTGCCCTGGGGGTGCAAATGATTCGTAAATGGGATTTGAAGAACAGCTGCCGCCAGCAACTCATTCTGGAAAGAAAAACCTATCTGGTTTCAACGGTTTTGAATTATGTGATGGGGTGTGAGCTTTTTTCACTCTTTTTGTTTGTCGCCATGACGGACCGCATCCATTCGCTGTTTATCGGTGCCATGTGCGCGGCCGGAACACTGAATGTCAATGCGTTCGGTTATATAACGCTGATCTTTAAAACAATGAACTTCATTTTCTGTGGTATATGGCTGTGCATAAATTATCTTGACAACAGAGGATATGATTATCCGCTCATACGATTGAAATACAAGCTGCTTTTCGGCATAACGCCCTTTATCGTGTTTGAAACCTGGTTGTTGATAAATTATTTTATAGGACTTGAGCCGGAAATTATTACATCCTGCTGCGGCACACTGTTTAATCCCGATGCGCAAACCGTTGCCGGTGAACTGGCTCATTTGCCGTCTTTCACTGCCAAGATTGTTTTTTATGCGTGTCTAACACTGACACTTGGTGCCGGCCTTTTTTTTTGTATTAAACATAAGGGCGCCGTCCTCTTTGGGATTTTGAGTATGGTATTGTTTTTTATATCCCTGGCATCAATTATTTCGTTTATTGCACTTTATTATTATGCACTTCCGACCCATCACTGTCCTTTTTGTCTGATTCAAAAGGAATACCATTATATCGGCTATGCGCTTTATCTGTCTTTGTTTTTAGCAACCATTGCAGGAAGCAGCGTGGGCGTGCTTGACCGTTTCAAAAATATTGATTCTTTAAAAAAAATAACGCCTGTTATCCAAAGACGGCTTTGCTGGGCCTCGATGGCAGGATATCTCTCTTTTGGGCTAATCGCCACCTACCCGATTGTTTTTTCAAATTTTATTCTGGAAGGATATTAATGGGCGTTATGCAAGAGGGGTATATTCTCCGGGATTAACCCTTTATGCGAAACATTTTGGCGCATCCGGATATGAACAGTGACAGCCGTTAGAAGGACTATACGGCTGTGAGCATCGATCTACCACCTGCTTCTAATATAAATTAACAGGATTTAATTATGAATGAAAAAATTCTGATTGTTGATGATGAAGAAAGTATCCGTTACACATACCAAACCTTTCTGGAAGAAGCCGGTTATGAGGTTTCCACTGCTGAAGATTATAAAAAGGCGTTGTGGATGCAGAAAAATAATAAGTTTGATCTGGTTTACATCGATATCCTCCTTAACGGCATGACCGGTATTGATTTACTCAAGCATTTTAAACGCAAAGATTCCAATTGCCAGGTCATTATCATCACCGGGGTGCCCACGGTTGAAACCGCAGCGGAAGCCATCCGGCTGGGGGCTCTGGATTATATGGTTAAACCGCTGCGCCAGGATACCCTTTTGCGGACATCGGCCATCGCCCTGCGCCATAAGGAGCTGGCCGATTCAAAGGAGATGTTCCGGAAAAATATCGAAGCCATTTTCAGGAGTGTCAAGGACGGAATTGTCTCTGTGGACAAGGACATGACCGTTCTTGAAATGAATCCGTCTGCGTCTTCAATCTGCGGTGTGAGCAGAGATGCGGCCCTGGGCAAAAAAATTTCCCACATAAGGTTTAAGTGCAGTGCCGGCTGTATGGTGGCACTGCAAAATACATTATCCCAAAAAGAAACCGTTGAATTTGATCATTTTGAATGCCGTTCAGAACTCCGGCCCGACCATACGGTTAATCTTTCTGCAACCCCCATGCTGAACCAGCAGAATGATTTTACCGGGGCTGTAATGCTGGTTCGAGACCTGACGCATCTGCTGCGTCTTGAACGCAGTCTTCGGGATCATATGGAATTTGACAGTATCATCGGGAACAGCCGAAACATCCAGGACGTGTTTTCCCTGATAAGGGTTCTTGCCAATGTTCAGACCTCTGTTTTGATTACCGGCGAGAGCGGCACCGGTAAAGAACTGGTGGCCAATGCCATTCACCGCATCGGAGACCGCAGCGAGAAACCGTTTGTCAAAGTAAACTGTGCTGCGTTGACAGAAAGCCTGCTTGAAAGCGAATTGTTCGGTCATGTGCGCGGCGCTTTTACAGGGGCCATAAAAGACAAGATCGGAAGATTCCAGAGAGCGGATGGCGGCATTATTTTTCTGGATGAGATCGCTGAAATATCAACCCATATGCAGGTTAGGTTTCTCCGGGTGCTCGAAGAAATGGAAATTGAGCCGGTGGGCGGCACCCGGGTGATCAAGGTGGATGTCCGTGTGCTGGCGGCAACCAATCAAAACCTGGGCCAGAAGGTAAAAGAGGGATCCTTTCGAAAAGACCTGTATTACCGGCTGAATGTGGTCCAGATTAAAATGCCGCCTCTCAGGGTTCGACGGGATGACATCCCGCTTCTGGTCAAACATTTTTTAGCGCAGTTTAATAAAAAATTTAACCGGAAAATTGAGGAAATATCCCCTTGGGTAGCGGTTCAGTTTATGAAGCATGCCTGGCCGGGAAATGTGCGGGAATTAAAAAATACCCTTGAACATGCCGTTAT
>JAQYVU010000011.1 GCA_030145385.1 Desulfococcaceae bacterium | reverse complement strand
ATCCAGGTGGGAATCCGTGGTGGTGCGGCCGATGCCCGGGAAGTGCTTTGCCACTGCCATGATGTTTTGTTCCTGATGCTGTTCGATGATTATCCGGCCCATTTTGGCAACCTGTTGCGGGTCGTGGGCGAAAATCCGCTTTTTCATGATGCTGTCAATATCTGCTGGTGCAACATCCATGACCGGCGCCATGTTCATGTTAATCCCCAGTTTTGAAAGTTCTGCTGCCATATCCCGGGCAAACGCCGTTGCATATGATTCGTTTTTCAGTTCCGTTACGCCGGGAAATTCTTTAAAGTGCGGTTTTCTCAAACGGGCCACCGTTCCGCCTTCCTGGTCAATGGCAATGAACATCGGGGGTTGGCCGCAGCCCAGCGCACATTTTTGAATGGATTTGCAAAGTGAGGTGAGCTGTTCCGGATTTTCGATATTTTGCGAAAATAATATAATGCCGCCGACCTTTAAATCTTTAATTAAAAATTCAAGATCGTTGTTAAATTCAGTGCCGTCAAACCCGACCATTAAACGCTGGCCTGCCATCTGTTCGGTGGAAAAATTATCAATATTGTTCATGAGGATCCTGTTTGTTTTTTTCAATACTCAGGTTCGTTTGACTGAAGGGTGGCCGGAATAAATCATTTTTTTAAAATAGTCTGTTCCGACAGTCCTGATTTTCTTCAGTCTTCAGGCTATATACCTGAGCAGTTATTTTCTATTCATGATGCCATCGGAAGATGATTCCAGTTGGTGGTGTACGCCGGAGAGCGCTGCCGGGAAAGCGTATGCCATTTCTGGCCCGGGACCAGGCCGGCGGCTGCGTATTTGACCATGCCGCTGCCCATTTCAGCATTGATCGTGTCAATGGATTGCATGAGACTTCGGGACCGCTTCCGGTTCCGTGTGTCAAAAAGACCGGTCTGTATCGGGGAATCGCAGACAAGGTCTTTGAAGATGACGCCTGCCTTTTTATATAAAATTCCCGATTGATAGATTTTTCGCAGGCACTGGTCCGCGTAATGGATCAGTTCCGGTGTGTCGTTGGTGGGGACCGGCAGCTGTGCGGTTGCGGTATGAAAATCGTAATGGGATTTAAACCGGTTGGTTGCGGCAAATACAAGCATCATGTTGGCCGCAGATCCCTGAGACCTGAGTTTTTCTGCCCCCCGGGAGGTGTACGCGGCAATCGCCGTTTTAAGATCATCAAAGTTTTCAATTTCCGTGCGAAAGGTCCGGGACACGGTCACGCCTTTTTTGGGTGGCGGCTGATTTTCAAGCTGGTAACAGGGAACACCCAGCAGCTCTTTCACGATCCGGACGCCGTTAATTCCCATTATTTTTTGTATCCACGGCTCATCGACATGGGACAGTGCCAGGGCGGTGGAAATACCGTGTTTTTTAAGGCGGGCGGCATATTGCCGGCCGATTCCCCAGACATCTTCAATGTTGATTTGTTCAAGCGTTTTTCTGATATCCGGAGGATCGATTAATTCCAGCACGCGGTTTTTCAAAACTGATTTTTTGGCCAGCCGGTTGGCGATTTTTGCCAGGGTTTTGGTCGGGGCAATGCCAACGGAAACCGGGATGCCGGTCCATTGGGCAACGGTTGTGGAAATCTGCTGCCCGTAATCTATCATGGTGTCCGGCCGCAGTCCGGATTGTAAACCGGAAAAATCCAGGAATGCTTCGTCAATGGAATAGATTTCAATTTGATCCGTAAACCGGGACAGGGTCTGCATGACGCGTTGAGACATGTCTCCGTAAAGCGCGTAGTTGGATGAGAAGACCGCAACCCGGTGGGCGTTGATCAGGTGACGGATTTTGAATGCCGGCGCACCCATTTGAATGCCGATGGCTTTTGCTTCTTCCGAACGGGCGACTGCGCAGCCGTCATTGTTTGAAAGGACAATCACGGGCCGGCGTGCAAGTTTCGGGTTAAAGACCCGTTCGCAGGACACGTAGAAATTATTGCAGTCGACCAGGGCAAACATAGACTTCATTGGATTTAATCCTTCAGTCTTCTACCTTCTACCTAAATACCTTATCAAAGCGAATGAACAACATGGACAACAACCCCCCAGATTTCGCAGTTCATGCCTTCAGTGAGTTCTATTGCATTATACTCCTGGTTTTCAGGCATGAGTACTGCCTGGCCGTCGATTTTTCGGAAGCGTTTAACGGTGAGTTCACCATTGACCACGGCAATGACCACTTTTTTGTCAGCCGGTTCCAGAGAGCGGTCCACGA
The DNA here is from genome assembly GCA_030145385.1 of Desulfococcaceae bacterium. Taxonomy (GTDB): domain Bacteria; phylum Desulfobacterota; class Desulfobacteria; order Desulfobacterales; family Desulfosalsimonadaceae; genus SURF-3. The sequence continues at coordinate 71,733 of JAQYVU010000011.1, read as the reverse complement.
TCAGAATATCGCCGGGAAAGATTCCCGCGTTGATCATGGATTCACCGGTTGCCCGGACAAAAAAAGTGGCAGCCGGATGTTTGATCAGGTGTTTGTTAAGATCCAGCTGGCCTTCAATATAATCTTCTGCCGGAGAAGGGAACCCGGCTTCCACCGGCACCATAAACAGCGGGCATGTCAGTTTTGTCGAAAGATCAGGGCGATAGATTTTTTCCATCCCGTTTTTCATTTTTATCGCTTTGTTATCTATGATAATCAATCAGGTAAACGGATTTGTCCGTTTTTCCGTTTCAATGGTTGAAGAGGGAGAGGGGCCGTAATCATGACCGGGCCATACCCTGGTGTCTCCCGGCAGTGTATAGATTTTTTCATGAACAGAGGTCAGCAACTGTTTTGCCGAACCGCCGGGCAGATCGGTTCGCCCCACAGCCTGTACAAACAAGGTATCGCCGGTAAAGACATGGCCTTCTGCATAAATGCAGATGGATCCGGGCGTATGTCCCGGAGTGTGAAGCACTTTCAGTTCAGTTTCGCCGATGGCGATGATGTCATTGTCCTCTAAGATGCGGCTGGCTTTGGGCGAGCCCTTGCCGCCCATAAACCGGGATAATACCCGGGTCAGCAGGCGGGTAACCTGTTCTGAATCGAGTTTGTGAATACAAAGCTGGGCGCCGGTTGCTTCGATAATTGCCGCATTCCCGGACGTGTGGTCCGAATGTCCGTGGGTATTGATGACATGGGTGATGGTGTATCCGGCGTCACTGACGGCAGTTAAAATTTTTTGAGGATCAAATGCCGGGTCAATGACGCCGCAGGTTTGGGTGGCTTCATCGCCGATCATGTAGCAGAAGTTGGCCATTTGCGGAAGATAGATTGCTTTGATTTTCATGAATCAGGCCTTCGGTTGAATCTGCTGGGATTGAATCGGCTGGTATGAGCACAGGGGTTCTTCTGCCAGATAATCGCCGGTGGCCTCATACGCCCGGGCCCGGCATCCGCCGCAAACCGCTTTGTATCCGCAGTCGCCGCATTTGCCTTTCAGATTTTTATAATTCCGGAGATTGGTAAATATCTCGGAAGATTTCCAGATATCAGCAAACGACTGTTTGGTCACATCGCCGCAATTGAGATCGAGAAATCCGCAGGGCTGCACAATGCCGGTATGAGAAATGAAACAGAACCCGGTGCCGCCCAGGCAGCCGCGGGTGACAGCATCCAGGCCGTGGGTGTCAAATGTCACCGATTTCCCGTCTGCTTTGGCGCGTTGTCTCAGAATTCGATAATAATGGGGTGCGCACGTGGCTTTCAGCTGAAGGCTGGTTTTGTCTTTCTGGTCATAAAACCAGTTTAATGTGGACTCATATTCATCTGCGGAGATTTCCTGGTCAATGATGTATTTACCGCGACCGGTGGGTACCAGGAGGAATATATGCAGGGCCACAGCTCCTAAATTTTCAGCCAGTTTTAAAATGTCCGGGATCTGGTCATAGTTGAGTTTTGAAATGGTGGTGTTGACCTGAAATTCGATGCCGGCCTTTTTGGCGGCAGCGATACCGCGCATGGCGCCTTCATAAGCCCCGTCAACGCCCCTGAAGCTGTCATGACGTTCTTTTGTGGTCCCGTCCAGACTAATGCTGATGCGCTGGATTCCGGAGTCCGCCATCTGTTTTGCATTGTTGTCCGTTATGAGCGTGCCGTTGGGCGCCATGACCATGCGCAGCCCTTTATCTGTACCATATCGGGCAAGCTCAAAAATATCAGGCCTCAGCAAAGGTTCGCCGCCGGTGAGAATGACAATGGGCTGGCCGACTTCGGCAATCTGATCCAGAAGGCGCAAAGATGCCTGCGTATCGAGTTCCCCGCTGTAGGGTCCCATTGTTGCGGATGCCCGGCAGTGGGCGCAGTTTAAATTACAATTTCGCGTGGTTTCCCAGGCAACTAAACGTAATGTCGCATTTTTTGCATCTCCGGGCGTATGGTGCGGATGCCCGCCCGGGTGTGCCGGTGTTGGTGAAGCCAATGTTGATGTCTCCCGTCCAATATCTGTTATACAGATTAAACCTCTGTAATTTTAATTGTTTATTTGGCAGGATGTTGAAAAACGTTATGAGCGCAGTCAAGACAAGGCAAAATTCGTCGAAAAAACGGAGTCTATATTTATAAATGAGTATTTTGAGCCGAATTTTAACGCTGTATTGACAAGCGCAATAGTTTTTCAAGATTCTGTTAATGCTTTTGCCGCGTCCATGGCAAAATACGTCATAATAATATCCGCGCCGGCCCGTTTGATGGAAATCAGGGTTTCCATCATCACCTTTGGACCGTCGATCCATCCCATTTTTTCGGCAGCTTTAATCATTGAATATTCTCCACTGACATTATAGGCAGCCACCGGCAGATCAATCTCATCCCGGATTCGTGAAATAATATCCAGGTAGGGAAGGGCGGGCTTGACCATAATGATGTCTGCCCCTTCCTCAACATCCATGGTGACTTCCCGGATGGCCTCCAGGCTGTTGGCCGGGTCCATCTGGTATGTCCGTCTGTCGCCGAACTGGGGTGCCGAGTGGGCCGCTTCCCGGAAGGGGCCGTAATATGCCGAGCAGTATTTGGCGGCATAGGACATAATGGGCGTATTTTCAAACTGGTTGTCATCCAATGCTTCACGGAGAACGCCAACGCGGCCATCCATCATATCTGACGGGGCGACCATGTCGGCCCCGGCCTTGGCATGGGAGACCGCAGTCCGCGCCAGAAGGTCAAGGGTGGCGTCATTGTCGATAATACCTTTATCAACAATGCCGCAGTGACCGTGATCCGTATACTGGCACAGGCATACATCCGTGATGACCGCCATTTCAGGTACTTTATTTTTAATGGTGCGGACAGCCTGTTGAACAATACCGTCCTTGGCATAGGCACGGGTTCCCAGGGGATCTTTTTTTTCAGGCAGCCCGAAAAGCATGATCGCGGGAATGCCTAAGGCCTGGGCTTCTTTAACCGTATTGACCAGGTTGTCCACGGACAACTGAAAATGTCCGGGCATGGAAGGTATCGGATTTTTAATATTCTTCCCTTTAATTGCAAACAGCGGAAGAACCAGATCATCCACGGAAAGGGTGGTTTCACGAACCATGCGCCGGAACGCGGCGTTCTGTCTTAATCGTCTTGCTCGGTAATCCGGAAAAAGCATTTTTTATTCCCAAATTTTGATAGTTTTATAGAATCCGCATTGACGGCAATGTATAAAAGTTTAAGTCCAAGGCGCGCAAATCCGGAGCAATGATTCGTACTTTTTGTACGATGAAGCTGCGAAGGATGCAACGCAACGCAGGAATTAAGCTTTTTACGAAGCCGTCAGATTTTGTCGCCGCAGATTTCCTCATCCGTTAAATAACATGCCGGATCCGGCGCCCAAATATCACCGGTGGTTGCTTCGGCCCGGACCCGGAAGTTGCCGCCGCAGATGCTCAGCCATCGGCAGTCGGCACAACGGCCGGTCACATATTCTTTTTTGTTTTTTAATTTTTTCATCAACGGTTCTGAAAGATCGGTCCAGATTTCCGAAAAAGGCCGTTGTGTAACATTTCCGAAACTGTGGTGCCGCCAGAACTGATCCGCGTAAACTTCACCGTCCCAGCTGATACAGCCGATTCCCCGTCCGGAATTATTCCCTTCGTTCATTTTAAGCAGTTCCATGACTTCCGCTGCCCGTGCGGGGTCTTCCTTGAGGAGCCGCAGGTAAATGTACGGTCCGTCCGCATGGTTGTCGACGGTCAGGACTTCTTTTTCCTTGCCCATATCATGCAGACGTTTGGTACGGTCAATAATGAGGTCAACGGCTTTCCGGGAGCCTTCCAGTGAGAGGTCATCCTTGACCAGTTCCGATCCCCTGCCGGCATAAACCAGGTGGTAGAAACAGATCCGGGGGACTTCGCGTTCTTCCAGCAGATCAAACAGGGCCGGAATTTCATCTATATTGAAGCGGTTGATCGTAAACCGAAGTCCCACTTTAATGCCGGCTTCCTGACAGTTTTTGATGCCTTCCAGAGCTGCATCAAAAGCGCCATCCACGCCCCTGAATTTATCATTGATGTCTTTCATGCCGTCCAGGCTGATCCCGACATAGGACAGGCCGATTTTTTTCAGCGTACGGGCGGTGTCGCGGTCAATGAGCGTTCCATTGGTGGAGATAACCGCACGCATTCCTTTTTGAACCGCATATTCGGCAAGTTCCGGGAGATCTTTCCGCATCAGGGGTTCGCCGCCGGAAAAGAGAAGCACCGGGACGCCCATGGCAGAGAGATCATCAATTACCTGTTTTCCCTGCTCAGTGGTCAGTTCATTTTCCTGGAGACTGGCTTTTGCATGAGCATAACAGTGAACGCATTTTAAGTTGCATTGCCGGGTAATATTCCAGACCACCACCGGATTTTTGTCGATGGAGAACTGGAGCAGGTGAGACGGGAGGTCTTTGGACTGGCGATTGTAACGAAGGGCATCCGAAGGCTCGACAGTCCCGCAGTATAGTTTTGAGATTCCAATCATATGACTAATGGTTACTCCAAATGGTATTTAACAGGAATAAAAACATGTGAGAGAAAATAATGCCGGTGATAACATTACGGCGTACCCTGAGTACGCCGTAATCGCATGGCAGAATATTGAAACCAGATGTTTTACTTTATTGCCTGTATGGGTTGATAGTTAGCGATGTTTCCTTAATGGTTTAATTCTAAATTATTTTCTTTGCAATCCGGATCAATTAAAGAATAAGTTTCCCGGATATCATTTTTAGTGAATTCCGCTTTAATCGTCTGATTTAAAAAATTTTCCGGATTGGTCAAGGCTTTTTTTGACAGAAAAAAACGATTTCGATGGGTTTTTTCCCTGATCAGCTTAAGACCATATTCAAAATCAGCGGATATTTTTTCATAAACACCGTTGATATCTATCGTGCCGCTTGCCAGTTGTTCCAGAATTGCATCAACGGCATCTTCTTCCAGTACGATGTTAATATCATGTTTGCGGTAAAAGTCGAATTCAATTTTTTTTATTTTATCATAAAAGGATTTGATTTTTTTAACAGCGCTGCCGATTTCCGTCACATTATCACAGTAATAGTCCGAGATTTTATCGATACGATAGTCAGACAATGGCAGCCCATACTGAGTGGTAATGTTGACGCGATTCGCATTCACATAATTAATGATAGACTGTCTGTTCTCAAGCGTAATTGAGTTAAAGGTTTCAATTCGCTGGTCGTTGTTTTCCCCGGTAAGCCAAGTGCTTAAAGTGCGTTCCTGATTTTCAATAACCGATACGGTTACCGGAAAACGTTTTATATTTGTAGACGGCAGCTTGGTTTCAAAGGGGATTAATACCTGTTCAATGACACTAACCAGGCCCCTGGCACCCGTATTTTCCGTATACGCTTTTTGGGCCAGCTGTTTCAGTGCGTCGTTTGAAAACCTGATGTCAATGCCGTATGTCGCAAAATCCAGTTTTTTATTGAGCAGGACCGGGTTGTTGGGGGTTTGAAGGATTTTCAGCAGGTCTTCTTCTTTGAGACGTTCAAAAACGGCTTTTACCGGAAGACGCCCGACAAATTCCGATTCAAAACCGTAACTGATCAAATCTTCAGCCTTTACCTGCTTGATCAGGTCGGAGTTTGATTGAGATGTTTTTGTACGTGAACCAAAACCAATTCCCTGTGTTGTGGTTCTTTTTTTGATAATGTCGTCCAAACCGCCAAAAGCACCGCTCATTATGAATAAAATGTTTTTTGTATTAATGGAGCGTTTTTCACGCTTGCCGGTTTTTCGGAACTGCTCCACTTCCTGGATCATTGAAATGGGGTCATGGGGAACTTTCAGCTCAACATCCGTTTCTTCCATGGGCTTGAGCAGAGCACGCTGAACACCGGTTCTGGATACGTCCGTGCCGATCAGGTTTCCGCTGGAAGCAATTTTGTCGATTTCATCAATGTAGATAATGCCGCATTCAGCAAGTTCGATGTCATTATCGCTTTCTCTGACAAGATCCCGGACCAGGTCTTCAACGTCGCCGCCCACATAACCGGTTTCGCTGAATTTGGTCGCATCACCCTTGACAAAAGGAACCCCCAGTTTATTGGCAATCAATTTTATAATATACGTTTTGCCGACACCGGTCGGCCCCAGCATGAGGACATTGTTTTTTATTCCGCCGGAGATGTCCAGGTCCGGACCTTCGGACGATTTTTGATACTGAATACGGTTAAAATGGGTGCATACTTTGGTGGCTAAAACCTGTTTGGCCAGGTCCTGTTTGATGACATACTGATCCAGATAGGCAATCAGTTCTTCCGGTTTCAAGTCGAAGTTAATGGGATTGATTTTTTTATTAGAAAAATCATCAGTTTCTGAATGGTCGGCGTGGGGCATTACAATGGGTGAAATCATCTTGACCTGATCGCCGTACTTCTTGCTCAGAAATTCGCCAATTTCTTTTTCAATCTCTTTTGGATTGGGTATTTTTTCATTTTGTACTTTCATAATGTTAAAATTATAATCATACCCCTCTTATAATGCAAGGGCAGGTCCAAAAATTTAATCGATGTGTCATTATTGAAAAAATAAATATATAGACAATAAACCGCCTTTGTAGTAATTTAAAAATTAATCAGCACCAGTGATTACAAATTCTCTTTCCGATTTTTTATTCCTTTATCTTATCGGTATCTTCAACCTCAAACGGTATCTTCAAGCTCAACCGTTTTATATAATTTATATAAGCTCAACCACGCTGAACAAAACTTTAAACTTTTAAAAGTAAGGAGGCGATCATGAGCGGTAGTGTTTACAAATTTATTGAAATGGTAGGAACCAGTGCAACGTCCTGGGAGGATGCAGCAAAAACAGCTGTTGAAACCGCAGCCCAATCACTAAGAGATACACGGGTTGCCGAAATTAAAGATTTGGACATGAAAATTGAGGAAGGGAAGGTTGTATTATACCGGGCGACGGTGAAACTGTCATTTAAGTACCAGACATAGAAATTCATCGGAGTTGCTGTAAAAAAAAATTACGCATTATTATTTTTTGTTTTAAAAAGGGGTACCATGAGTGGTTCCCCTTTTTTTTATAATTTGTCTGATACCAGACCAATTGTCGGACTGCCGATGATCATTCCAATCGCGATCATGCTGGGTATCGTGCCGGTTTCAGCATGCGACAGATTATAAACGTGCATCAGAAAAGGTCCCTCCCACAGTATTCAGAATTCCTGCCATAAATGCATAGCAGTAAAAATAGATGGAACCTAAAAGCCCCAGTGTGCTGGCGGTGGTGTTAAATTCACGGATTATTCCTGTTTTTTGGAAAACCAGGGGACAAACGCGCTGGTTTGTGACACGTACGCCTGGTATTCGGGGTTGCCGGCAAATTCAGTTTCCTCCATCAGGGTGACGCCGGTCAGTTTTAACAAGGTATAGGTGATCAGCAAGGGGCTGATGATGGTCCAGATGCCCCATGGTGTTGACAGTACAATGACAAAAATTCCCCACCACATTAATGATTCCCCGAAATAATTGGGATGCCGGCTGTATCGCCAGAGGCCGGTATCCATTATTTTTCTTTTATTGGCAGGATTTTTTATAAAAGCAGATAGTTGGTAGTCAGCTGTTGACTCGATGATAAATCCGGCAATCCAGATCATTATACCCATATAGTCAAACACGGTCAGACAGGCCGGGATAGCGGAAATCTGCCCAAACTGCACGCCAAGTGCAATGGACCACTGAAATAATGCCTGAATTAGAAACACTTTAAACAGGCTGATAATCCAAAAGTTCGGTCCGTGTTTTTTGCGCCACACGGCATAACGGGGATCTTCATCTTTTCCGCGGTTACGGCGGCTCAGGTGGATAAACAGCCGCAGACCCCAGAAGGTGACCAGCAGCGTAAGAATTATTTTCCGGACAATAAATCCGTCAGTGATAAAAAAGGTCAGCCAGGCAATGAGGATAAAACCGAGACCCCAGAAACTGTCGGCAATGGTCACGTTGCTGCGGGCCAGGCTGATCACCCATCCGGCAGTCATTAAAACAGCGGCTGCCGCAAGATTTATAAAAAAAAGTGAAAGATAGTTCTCCATTGATTTTCTCCCGGATATTTATTTTACAGCCAGCGGGTCATGAAAAGATTTTCCCTGGGACCGGCGTTCAATGGCCTGACGTATTTCCCGGTGAATGCCGCCGCTGAGCGGATAGGACAGGGCAATCAAAAAACCGGCGGTATTGCACAGGCACGGAACCATGGCGTAAAGGATCCGCAGGGTCATCACCACGGATTCGGGTTGCCTGATATTGGGAACGTATCCTGCAGTCCCGAGTAAAGCCAGTCCGGCACCGACACCGAAGGCTGCCGCCAGTTTCTTGGCAATCGACCAGAGTCCGATATAAAGTCCTTCCCGCCGTTCGCCGGAAATCAGTTCATCATAGTCAATCACATCCGCCTGAATGGCGGATGGAATCGCCAGTGTGGCGCCGAAACCGATACCGGATAAAAACACCAGTACGCCGTAGATGAATTCATCTCCGGGGCCGAGAAAAAAAACGCCGAAAAAGGCCCCTGTGTTAAGCGCCATGGATGCCAGCCATACGTTTTTTTTCCCGACTTTCCCCGATCCATAGACCCACAAAGGCAGAAACAGGATTCCTGTTGCAAAATAAAGCAGCAGAAACAGGTCCGCGCGGGGGGAATGGAGCACATATTCCACATAATAGAGGATGAGCGTTGCCGGCAGGTTATTGCCGATCGCGCTGATGGTGTAGGAGATGAGCAGGATCCGGAACGGCCGGTTTTTTAAGCTGGACATGATCAGGGTTACAAAGCTCTCGGTGCGTTCGGCCAATTGTACTGCTTTTTCACGAAAGGACATTACGCACCAAAGGGTGGCGGCAAGGATGAGCGGCGTATAGACAACGGATAGAACAAAAAAAGTGGTTCGTTCACCGTCAGGAGTATCCGGAATGCTGAACAGCCATTTAACAGCTGCCGGAGATGCCGCCGCTGCAAGGGTCCCGGCAATCAGTGCGCCATCCCGGATGCTGAAAAGGGTGGTCCGTTCATCATAATCAAAGGTCAGTTCCGGACCTAAAGATTCATAGGGAACAATCACCACCGTCCAGAACAGAAACAATAGAAATATCAAGCTCATGAACCAGAGAGTGGCCGCATCTTCACCCATTTTCGGGGGGTTGAATAAAAGCAGGATGGCGGCGGCGGTAAACAGGGAACCGACGGCAATCAAAGGGCGGCGTCGGCCAAAAGGGGTTTTAAGACGGTCGGATATCAGGCCGATGGCCGGGTCGGTCACCGCGTCAAACAGACGAACGATCAGAAGGATGATCCCCAGGGCGGAAATGTGGACGCCGACAACATCTGTATAGAATTTCGGGATATAGACATAAACAGGAATGCCGACAACGGCCAGCGCAAATGCCGGTGCCGCATAAGCCAGTTTTTTTGTAAAGGAAAGAGTTTTCACTGTTAAGGCTCTCGGATGTATAGTTTTTTTAGAAGTGTTATTTATTTGCCAAGCAGTTTGTTGCGAAAACCTTTGTCAATTGGATTTTCTCCGATCCAGATGGAAAAAAATGCAGCAGAATATTCTTCGCCCGGAACCACGCCAAGAGTCTTACCGTTTAACGCCAGTTCTGTGCCTATCCCGGGGATATATGTTGCTGTATATTCATCTCCGGGTTTTACATCCTTGTATAAATCGTTCAGTTGACGGATTGGCAGCTGCAAGGCTCTGAATCGATCGGGGGATACATTTTTTTCAATCATTTCCGTGGTGGCTTCGGCAAAATCTTCTGCTGAAATCGCATGAAAATAATGGAGTACCAGACGTCGCTCAACATTTCCCCGCGCATCTTTTTCTGAAAAATTTTCATTCAGATAAAAAGCGCTGACATATGCCTTGATGAATATCATGTATCGCAGAAGGGCGACTCCGCGCAAAGTTGCATTTTGTTGATTAATGATGACGCTTTTATCAAAGTGAACACCTTCGATAACTGCACCGTAAGCAGGATTCAATGGAATTGCAGAAAAGAATATAAAACAGACGATGAAGCAAATGATTGTTTGAAGTTTTGTCTTCATGTTTCAAATCCTCTAATAAGGATAATTGAAAAAAACCTCATATATTTATACCGGTTCATTGTTAATATGCCAAGATTAAATAAAACAGGAATCAAAATTTAATTTACTTGCTTGACTAATCTTATTCATGAGATTAAGATTTTAGATAATTCAAACGACTTCCACTTTTTCTTTCAAGTCACTTCCAACTGTACGTAACCTCCATATAATCTTGATGCGCCTGCTTTTTTTGTAGTTATTACGTTTAATAATTTTTTCATTATATCATTAAATTCATACACAGCTTGTGATCGTTTAATATTTTCAAAGGTCTTTTTGTGAGTATATAATTGTGAAGGAGGCGGAAAAATGAGTGATGCAAAGGACTACTGTGAAAAAACGTATAAGCGACTGGTCGGTTTAAAAGCGGGCTTGTATGATGTGATGACCAAGACGGAATCTGTCTCAGATTCGGTTCATTCCGATGCGGCAAAAAAGTTGAGGTCCCTGGTCGCCGATATTGAAGCCGGTTTAAGTGAATTAAATAACCAATGCCCATCGGACTGGTCGCCCAACAAGAAAGAACTCGATGACAACATCGCCAGATTGTCTGAAACGCTCGCTGAAATGGGGGATCATGTTGGGGTGAGCATACCGGATACAACGGCATGGGTTTAACCGGCTGATGAAAAATGATTGCGCTTGATCATACGGCGTTAAAATCGATTCAAAATATTAATTTATAAGAATAAACTCAGCTTTTTCGTCGAATTTTCCTTGTTTTCTCAGCGCTCATAACGTTTTTCAACAAACTGTTAATGCAATCCCCGGTTTTACCTGAGTGACGTAAGTTTTACTTCAGCCGACCGCAGAAGGTCAAAGATCAATGTTCCGGTGCGGCTGCTCTTCTTTTCGGCTTTATTCGGTTTTCTGTTCGGTTATTTAAATGACCAGAGAAAATGTTTTTTATGTACCCGACAGCTGCCGGATCAGCAAATAGAATAATGGATTTTTTTTAACATTTTATTGTTTAACCAAGGAGGGTGTTATGGATGTCATGGATTATTGCAACAATGTAGGGATCGAACTGACTGCATGGAAAGCAAAGCTGTATGATATGATACGTAAAATTGACGGACTTTCATCGGGAGAAAAGGAAAAAATGCTCGGCAATATTGGGGATCTGCACAATATTGTGACGGAACTGGAAGACCGGATCGGCTCCCTTAAAACCGAGTGCCCCACCGAATGGTCGCCACAGAAGAAAGAAATCGATGATGCGCATATTGATATGCGCTCAAAATACGACGAGGCGATGGCAGCCATTGGCAAGGCAGCCCCGGTTTCCGTTCCTGGCTAGAAAACGCGAGTTGCCGCCTTAAGTATATTCAATTCGCATAATATATTGTTTTTTAATGAGCTTTATGTGAATATTTAATTATGCATTACGGTTTTAAAAAAGCCGCACACCATGAGTGTGCGGTTTTTTGCAGTATCATAACATGCTGATAAACATTATTTTTTGAATGTTCAGTCATAAAAAATATTCGGGATCTTGTTATGACAAAAAAAACGATTGCCTGGAATCATTTACCACCGTCCCACCCGTTTGATGAACCCCTCTGTAACCTGGCCGCTGAATTAAAAGACGCCGGGCTGGTCTGGACCCCCCGAGTCGGGGATTTTGTCTGGGACCGGGGGGCAGTGATTAATTACCCGTCTCCTTTTCCCGGCCGGATCTATTTTATTCTCAACATTAACCGGTTTCTGGATATTTTTCACACACGTGATAATATGGTTGAACAATTGGTCTGGCTGCCGTCCTGGCACCAGGCAAGGGCTATCTGTGCTGACCTTAAAATTGATGACAATACCTTCATGGAAAGATTCTGCCAGCAAGGGGGATTTAAAACCGGAAAGGATCTGGATACCATTTACAGGATTATTTTATCTGTTCTTGATAGTCATAAAGCATAGTGATTTTATTTGTAACAGGATGGATCGTATTGATTAAACAATGAAAAATGGGAAACAGCAGTATTTCGTAATTTTTAACTGATATCAAAGGATCTGAGCATGAATTATTTCCTTTCCTCAACATTCTTTAAAGTTGCCGGTTTATCCGTCATTGTTTTTATTGTTCTTGATCTTCTCTGGCTTTCAGCCGTTGCACGAACAATTTACTTCAAGCAGATGAGTTATCTGGCGGTGATTGAAAATGGCCGGATCGTATTTAATCTGCCTGTCGGGCTGTCGGTTCAGGCGATTATCGCTTTTGGGCTGGTGGTGTTTGTCTCTTTGGGCCTACTGGTTGAAAACACCCTTGTGACATCAATTGGTGTTGGGGCATTTGCCGGATTTGTGATGTACTGTACCTATGACTTGACCAACCTCTCGTTTGTCCGGAATTATCCGGTACCCATCACAATTATTGATATTGCGTGGGGAACGGCCCAGGGAGTGTTTGCCGGATTTTATGTGTTTTACCTGACCCGCTATTTTTCATCATAACCGCCAGGTAAAAAGCTTGAATATCAGGTGTTGTAAAGTCCGAAAATGAATGAATTTCCGGCATCCTGCATATAACCTATAAAAAATTCTTGAACCAAGAAGGCTGGTAACGCCGATGATGCCCGTATTATTTATTTCTCATGGTCCGCCGGCGATTTTGCTGACAGATACGCCGGTTCGTTCCTTTCTGAAACAACTGGGCGGTCAATTTCCCCAGCCCGAATTGATCGTCTGTATATCCGCCCATTGGGAATTCAGATCACACAATTGATCGCTTATAAAAAATTCGCGCCTGACCCGGAACAGCGTCACCCGTTTCCTGCTGAACATTTTCTGCCCCTGATTTTTTGTTTAGGTGCAATGAAGAACAATACCGATAAATAATGACTTGTTTTATTGGATCGCTTATTTCATGACTGATTTTACGCCATCGGCGAATAAAAACAAATCAACCTGAATACCCAATGGGTGGAATCATGAAAGATAAATCGCATCAAAATGAATATTGGGATGCATTAACCCGTTTAATGGGTTCACAGAGCCTTGCTGTTCTGGCAACCCATAATCAGGGACAACCGTATACCAGTCTGGTGGCGTTTGCCGGCTCTGAAGACTTGAAAGCACTCTATTTTGTCACCGGACAGGCCACGCGAAAATATGTAAATGTCACCAATGATCCCCGGGCTTCCATGATGATTGATAACCGATCCAATGCCCCATCCGACATTGCCGATGCAATGGCGGCCACTGCCACCGGTTCCGTGGACATTGTTAGCGGAATTGAATTGATTGAACTTCAGGATATTTATCTGCAAAAACATCCCCATCTTGCCGAATTTGTAAAATCCCCCTCCACGCGGCTGATCCGTTTGAATGTATCATGTTATTACGTTGTCAACCGGTTTCAGAACGTGGTGGAACTGCATATGAGGAAATGATTTTGATTAAAAGTCTGGATCAAATTCAAACATCCGATCAACATCTTGTCGGGGGAAAAAGTCTGGCCCTGGCCCATTTGTATCAAAACGGGTTTCCGGTTCCAAAAGCGGTTTGCCTGACAACCCATGTGTATGAGACATTTATTGCTGCTACCGGGCTTCATACCCGAATTCAGATGGAAATAAATCGCAAGGATTTTTCGCAAATGCGTTGGGAGGAGATCTGGGATGCGGCACTTCGGATCCGCAGCTTTTTTTTAAAAGCCCCGATACCGCCTGAATTGAATGAGAATCTTACTCGTGTTTTAAAACCATTATTTGAAAATGCCGTTGTTGCTGTCCGATCTTCTGCCCCTGGTGAGGATGCGTCGGGTTCATCATTTGCCGGTCTTCATGAATCGTTTGTCAATATCCGCGGACTGGAATCTATCATTGATCATGTGCGCCTGGTCTGGGCGTCTCTCTGGTCGGATGCGGCCATGCTTTACAGAAAAGAGATCGGCCTGGATGTGAACCAGAGTAAAATGGCAGTTATAATCCAGGAGATGATCGACGGTGACCGGTCAGGTGTTATTTTTACACGCAATCCCGCAAATAAGCATGAAAGTGTCATTGAATCGGTTCATGGACTGAATCAGGGACTGGTGGATGGTATTATTGAGCCGGATCGCTGGACGCTTGATATAGAATCCGGAAATATTTTGTCCCATCAGCCGGCAGTGCGCGAAAAATGGATGATCGCCGGACCTGGCGGGGCAGTTGTAGATGACCTGCCGGTTCAAAAATCCGGGATTCCTTCCATTGATAGTGATGATATCCGGACGGTTTTCAAGCAGGCCATGGCATCTGAAAAGTTGTTTGATTATCCGCAGGATATGGAGTGGACATTTAAAAACAGGCAAATGTATGTGCTTCAATCCAGACCAATTTCTACAGGGATTGACAATCAAGGCACTGATGATCGTGGGTGGTACCTCAGCCTGCGCCGAAGTCTTGAAAGTCTTAAGGCCCTGCGCGTTCGTATTGAGAAGGATTTGATTGTTAAAATGATCGAAGATGCTGATCTGCTCGCAGCTATGGATATTGATAACCTGTCGGATCATGACCTGGCTGCAGAGATTGATCGTCGCTCAAAAATCTATCAGGACTGGGAAAAAATTTACTGGGCGGATTTTATCCCGTTTGCCCATGGCATGAGAATGTTCGGCCAGGTTTACAATGATACCATAAAGCCGGATGATCCGTTTGAATTTGTCAGTCTGCTGGAAACATCTGATTTAAAAAGTATTGAAAGAAATCGAAAACTTGAACAACTGGCCGAAAGCGTTCGCCACGATCAAAAATTATGGAACCACCTTAAAAGCGGACAAACGGAATTAATTGATCCGGATTTTTATGGTAACGCCAGACATTTTTTTCATGAGTATATGGATGCTTCTCATATTGAGGTGGATAGCCCGGACGGATTGTCGGAAATCCTTGTTTCCATTCTTTTGGAGATGGCAGAAGGAGGCATAAAACAAAAAAAATATTCTGAAAAATCACATAAGGAACTGGAAACAAATTTTCTGAACATGTTTGATGAGAAATCCCGGGTTCATAATGAAGAATTGCTTGATCTTGCCCGGGCAAGCTACCGGATGCGTGATGATGACAATATGTTTCTCGGCCGGATTGAAAGGGAAATGAAACGGGCAGGTGCTGCCGGAAAGCAAAGGCTTGGCATAAATATTCCCCGCCCGGAGTCTCCGGAAATGTTTGATGAGATTGCCAGTTCCCTGCGGGATTCTGATTATCAGCCGGTATTTAAAAAAAAAGCAGCGGAAAAAGTAAAGGGATTTGACGTTCAGGCACGTCAGCTTATCGGTCAGCCGGCCGGACAAGGAATTGGAACCGGAATTGCCCGGGTGATAAATACCCGGGAAGATCTTGGCCTTTTTTGTCATGGTGAAATCCTGGTCTGTGATGCCATTGATCCAAACATGACCCTGATCGTTCCCATGGCCGCTGCAATTGTTGAACGAAGAGGCGGAATGCTCATTCATGGGGCCATCATAGCCCGTGAATACGGAATTCCCTGTATTACCGGGGTTCCTGATGCCACGGCCGCAATTAACAGCGGAGATCAGCTGACAGTTGACGGATTTCTCGGTATTGTGACCATCATAAGGTAAATGTCTAAAAGTTGATTGAAATTAATGTGATCATAAAGGCTCCGGCTGAGATCGTTTGGCAGATCCTCACGGACACAGAACAATGGCCGGAATGGGGACCGTCGGTGTCGGATGTCCGCTGCGATGATCGATTCATTCAATCCGGTTCCACAGGTTATGTCCGGACAATCTTCGGACTTTGGCTGCCCTTTAAAGTCACGCGGTTTGTTTATGCAAAAAAATGGAGCTGGCGGGTTTGTCGGATTCCTGCTACCGGGCATTGTGTGGAACTGATTTCACAGCATAAATGCCGCCTGATCTTTGAAGTACCCGTTTTTATGGCACCTTATTGGTTTGTCTGCGCCATTGCCGCCCGACGGATACGACAGATCGCTGAACAGCGATGAATTGTTTTTTTAAGATTCTCCAATAAAAAGAAAGAGAATTCAATGCAATCAACAAAGTGGCCGAAAAAGGAATTTTTAAACCTGCTCATTGAATCTGAAGATGAATTCATCTGGCAATGGGATGTGGTTTCAGGCGAGATGTTTTTTGACGAAAACTATCTGAAGAAATTGGGATATAAAACATCCGAAAATACGTATAAATTTGACTGGTGGCAGAATAAAATTCATCCTGAACACCAGCCAGAATTTAATACAACCCTGAAATCCTGTTTGAGCGGCAAAAATAAGCATTTTAAAATTTTTTACCGGATAAAAACAGAATTAGATGATTGGATCTGGATGCAAACCATCGGTCGGTGGATCGAAACGGACAAAAGGGGGATTCCAACACGTTTTATCGGGATTCACAGGAACATCAATAAGTCCGAAAAGTTGAAACAAAATCAGCCGGGAGATGGAGATGGATCAATATCAGATGAACATGCCCGTCAGCAGATTTCAGCACTTGAACAAGCAAACAAAAAATTAAACGAAGAAATCGATTCCTGCCGCCTGGCCGAGGATCAGCTTCGTGAAAGTGAAGCAAAAATCAAGTTGCTGCTGAATTCTACAGCTGAAGGAATATTTGGAATGGACACGAATGGCCGGTGTACATTTTGTAATTCCGCCTGTGTCAATATTCTTGGATATGAAACTGAAAAGGATATTCTTGCTCAGAATATTCATGAATTGATTCACCATACCCGTGCGGACGGCTCTGTTTGTCCGTTAGAGGAATGCAGAATTTTTTCGACATTTAGAATCGGTCAGGGCGTTTATTGCGAGAATGATATTTTTTGGTGGCTGGATCATAGAAAAATTAAGGTGGAATACCGGTCGCACCCGATTTTAAAAAATGATGAAGTGATCGGGGCGGTTGTTACGTTTAATGACATCACGGAAAAATCCAGGACAAAAAAATTACTGGAAAAATCTTTGCAGACATCTGCGGATATTGTCCGCGAAATTCCTTCAGGACTTTTCACCTATCAGTATATTGTGCCGGACAAATTGATTTTACTCGATGGGAACCGGTCAGGTGAAATTTTGTCCGGCATCAATATCATGGAATGGAAAGGCTTGGAATTTAATGATATCTGGCCGAATGCGAAAAAAGATGGATTGGCGGCCGCTTTTCTGGAAGTCGTAAAAAACGGTAAAACCTATCGCACGGAAAATAAGGTGTATAAAGATGAGCGCCTGGAAGGGGCCTTTAAAATTCATGCGTTTAAACTGCCGGGAAACAAGCTGGCGGTTGCTTTTGATAACATCACGGAAATCCGGCAAAATGAGGAAGAGCGGGAGCGGCTGATCGAACAGTTGAAAAAAGCATTAAATGAAATTAACACCCTTCGGGGAATTCTGCCGATTTGTTCTTCGTGTAAGAAAATCAGGGATGATACAGGATATTGGAATCAAATCGAATATTACATCAGCATTCATTCGGATGCGGAATTTTCCCATGGCATCTGTCCGGATTGCGCGGAAAAACTTTATCCTGATGAATTTAACCCATACAAAAAATAATTCTATCTAAAAAGGACCTTCTGATGTTCAAAAAATGTTTTGCTTTTATAATGCTCTTGCTGCCCGGTTGTGTCGGTGTTCCGGAGGGGATAATTCCGGTCACCGGTTTTGACATCAATCGTTATCTGGGCAGGTGGTATGAAATTGCCCGCCTGGATCATTCATTTGAACGGGGGCTTGAAAATGTAAGTGCGGATTACAGCCTGCGGGATGACGGGGGAATAGATGTGGTTAACCGGGGATATAATCCGGATGGAAAAGAATGGAAAGAGGCTAAGGGAAAAGCCTATTTCGTTAAGGATTCAAGTGCCGGGCAGCTGAAAGTTTCTTTTTTCGGTCCGTTTTACGGCGGGTATAATATTATCGCGCTGGACCAGGCCGGATATTCCTATTCCATTGTGTGCGGACCGGACAAATCCTATTTGTGGATTTTATCCCGAACGCCGGAAATGAATCCCTTGCTATTATCCGAATTGGTGAGCCAGGCAAAGGGGCTTGGATTCGAAACGGATAAGCTGATTTATGTGAAGCATGAACAGATGCAAAACTGAAGCTCTTATTTATGGCCCTTAACTACCATGCAGCAATGGGTTGCTGGATAAATTTCAATAAACAGATATGATGTCCGTATGCCGTTATTTTCCCAGTGAGTTCACTCAAATATATATTGGGAACCGTCACCTTAATTCAGGCTTTCAAGTACGGATTTGTATTTTTCGTGTATCATTTTTCTGTCAAACTCCCAAAAATCTGCAAGCATGTTTTCCAGCTCTTTCCGGCTGAAGTAATTTTCTGTATTTGGGAAAAATACTTTATCCTCCTTGGTGATGTGTTTCGGATAGAATTCCACCAGAACACGCAGCTTTTCAATGATGATCTGTAAAGCTTCCACCCGGTCGTTGCGATATTCTTTTCCTGCCTGCAGCAGATCTGCGGTGATCTGACGACCGAATTTGTGTTCTTCAATCAGTTCGGCCATTATTTTCTCGTCTTCTGGTTGCATGCGTTTCGTTGAAAGATCCTTAAATAAAATGTCTTCTTCTTTGCCGTGGTGCGTCCGGTCGGCATAGATTTTCACAAAATCAATGACTGTGTCGATAAAAAAGGGGTCCACGCGTTTTTGTTGTTCAATGACGGATATTTGATGTTGAACGACTTTAAGCATTTTTTCGATTAATCGGTGTTCAATCATTAAAGGTCCTCGCGGTTTCATAATAGGAACTCCTTTATAGTTTTTTAATACCAAACGCATTAAAAGAATCAGCAATCGAATGAATCATTCCCACTTCATTTTCAAACCCGGAGACCATAGACGTTTAAGTCATAAATCGCACAATATACTCCCTATTCTATGTTTAATGACTGCTTATCCAGGGGTGAGAAATGTTTGAGTGTAAAAAGGGGCTTTCTGAATATCCGTATTAATCATTTCGTTGACACGTAATTAAAATACGCTTCTCAACACAATTCTCACAGCCGATGCACTCATCCGTATCAATCATAACTTCTGCTCTCATTTGATTGCCTCCTTTTAGCCGTTTATTGTGCTGGATTGATAACTCATATGAACCTCCGCGTATCTTCTGTTTTTTGTTACCTTGTTATTACTGTAACTTAATATGTTCAATGCATGTGGCTTTCTTCGCAGTCTCTCGGGCGTTTTCTGCTTCTTTGATGAAGTCGTCAAAAGGAGTATCAAGATGGGCCGTCACTTCACTTTTAAAAGCTTCCAAACCGATCCGGGACAGGGTTTTTGACAAACGTTCATTTGGTTCGGCATGTTCTCGATATACCCGCAGCACTGCCGCCAGGTACCTGGGAACGTCATCGGTTATCACCAGCTTTGCAAGTTCCTGGGCAATGGCAGGCTTTGTCCCCATTTTGCCGCCAATAAAAACTTTCCAGCCGTTCATCACTCCGTGGACGCCAAAATCGTTGAGCATGGTATTTGCGCAGCAATTCGGGCAGCCAGAAACACTGATTTTAAATTTCATGGGCATTGGCAGTCCGCGGAACATCGCCTCAAGTTCCTGGCCCAGGGGAGGGGTCTTTTGCAAACCAAACGGCGAAAGGTTGGCCCCGGCACAGCATTTAACCTGCCGAACATCCCGTCCAATGGATCGGATGTCAAAACCCGCTTTAACAATCGCCTGCTGGGCATCGTTGAAATTCTCTTCTTTGATGCCCACGATGACCATGCTCTGGGCGGTTGTGAAATGGCCGCCGGCTGCGTATTTTATTACGATGTCGGCCAGTTTCATCAATTGATCGCCGTTCACGGTCCCGGTGACAGCCCCGATCATAATCGCGTAGTTTCCGTCCCGTTGTTTGCCAAGACATCGAAAGCCGGGGCGTTTCTTGCGATTGATCGTGGCGTCTCTCAATTTTTTGTCCAAAGGTGCTGAGGTATCCATGGTTTTTTCTCCTTTGTATTTAGTGCCCGACAAACACTATTTAATCCGTAATGCCTTTCAGCCAATTGATTGCTGAATCCATATCGGTAAATACTTTAACGTCATGACCAATGTTTTTTGCTGTCCTTTCAAGAAATTTAAAATCTGGCGATGAATGCCTTACAACGAGAGCCCGCTTACAGGAAGTCGGCACGCCTGACTTATCCGCGATTCTTGGCATGTCATATATATCAAGCATCGGAGCGAACATCTCGGCATCCCGCAGGTCATTTAACAATCGATGGCAACTATACTGCTGAACCATTTGAGCAAATTCCGATGCCATCTTTTTAACGAGATCCGTATCGAATTTGCCATAAATATGACCTGTGATAATGTCTTTATCTTCGTCGTAAACGATTTTATATTTCATTGCTGCCTCGCATTGTTGATATCCGATATATTCACAAGCTCTTTTAAAAGCAGATCTTAAAAATGGCATTGATCCGAAAAATATATTTTGTCAGGTGATGGGAACAATGGGAAAACGATTGGAGAAATGATTTAACGCACTGGAATATTAGATTTGTCGATGCAGTTTCTGCCCGGAACAATCAATATTTATTTAAAATCATGTAAAGCATAATTATTTTGATAATATTGGGCAATAATTTTTTAATAAAACCTTTATTGTGCCAATCCATACGATTGAAGTTTATTGCTTAAGGCGCCCATCCGGTTTCAATTAACAGGAAGATACTTCCGAATAAACATATCCATGATCTTTGGAAATGATCGATAATGTTTATTTGCTGATACGATGGTGAACCGTCACCATGAAAAGCTTTTTAATATTAATCCATTGCACTCCGGGGGCATTTTTCCCATACAATATTATACTAGGTTTAAATCAGGTTTCATGATGATTGTGTCCCATTTTAATGAATAGGAATTTGCAATTTTTGATTTGGTGATGAATTGAATATTTGTTGTCTACCTGCCATTTTGCATACAAGTGACAATCATAGAAGTACAAGTCGTAAATAACACAATTGCCGCCATTATTCACCGCTAGAATCTAACGAAAAAGGATAGATTCGTGGACACGTTCTGTCATTTTTAGATTTATTCAAGCTCGATATGCTGAATTTAAGCAGTGTCCCGAATTCACTTATCACTGCTGAAGGAGAAACTGAAATTTTTCCCGGATATTCTCGACCCGTTTCCGGTTGACGCCAAAATCAGAATATCCGGTTCGGGCGGCTTTTTTTTTCATCTCACAATTCTTTTTTTTTAGGTATTCGTTTAATGGTCATCGGACTGACAGGTTCAGGCTTGTCATGATATTTCAGTTTTTTTGAGAAATAGAGCCGGGCAGCCTCCATAAAAATTCTGGGCTTGGTCAGATGCGGAACAATGGGATGACGGATCATCATTTTCAATAAGTTGAATGATGTCAGTTCATGGGGCTTCCCCCAAAGATTTGCAGAAAATACTTTGTCTTTATTCCGGATCAGATCAATGCGGATATCAATCTTATTTTCCGGTTCATTTTCCGGTTTATTCTTTGGGGTCGGGAAGGAAAATTTATATTCGCCTTCCATGTTGTTAAACGGGGATACATGAAAGGCTTTTTGGGCAGCGTATATTATGTTTTCTCCGGATTCGCTATCACGGCTTGTTTTTTGGGGTATGTAGATATGGCGTTCGCCAAAAGTATTATTGACTTCCACAACCATCGCTGCAATCTGATCATTGCCATCAAAACAATAATAAAAGCTGACCGGGTTGAAAGCATAGTTTAAATACCGCACACTCGTGATCATAAAAATCGAAGAAATATTAATGGACGGATCTTTTTCCTGCAACATAAGCAGCAATTTGTCTTTAATGGAACCAGGAGTGTCATCTAAATAATCTGAATCATGGATGGAAGCCGGGCGCAGGCGGTTGTAGCCAAAGAAAAAAAATTCCCGGTCCAGTTGTTCCAGTTCATCAAGGTCTAAGCCGTAAAAGTAAATCGGGTAGTTAAATGTGTGCAAGACCGGATGAAAACGGGTGTGTTCGATAAAACCGGAATAGATTTTTGATTTCATAATAATATTCCGAATTTTTCGGCAACATTGACGCCTGACAAAACCGCATCTTCATGAAAACCGTACCGGAAGTAGCTGCCGCAGAACCAGGTATTCTGCTGTCCGTTTAAGCTCTCCAGTTCCTTCTGGGCGGCAACGGATTCTGGCGTATACTGCGGGTGCGTGTACATAAATTCTGCGATTTTCAGTGTCTCTGGTATTTTGGTCTGAGGATTTAACGTTACGCAGTAATCATTATCCGTTTGCAGGTTGTGCAGCATGTTCATGTCGTATGTCATGGACATGGGCATGTGGTCTGCGGTTTTGGTCTCCCGCAGATAATTCCATGACGAACGGGCTTTTGCCAGCGGCGGCAGAAATGAACGGTCCGTGTGGAGAATGGTCTGGTTGGCAGTATAAGCCCACGGCGACAGAAGTCGGATTTCTTCGGCAGAAGGATCATTCAGCATTTTAAATGTTTCATCCGCGTGAGCGGCAAGCACCACGGCGTCAAATACGGTTTCCGACCCATCAACCGTCAAGGTCACCTTTCCGTTTTCGCGTTTGATTGTGCGAACCGGGGATGCGGTATGGATTTGACCGATAAATTTTTTTATGAAGGCCTTCACATATTCATGACTGCCGCCTTTAATCGAATACCACTGGGGCTGATCCTTTACCGAAAGCAGGCCGTGATTTTCAAAGAACCGGGCAAATGTTTCAGCGGGAAAATTCATCATCTGGTCATCCGGAGTCGACCAGATGGCAGCGCCCATGGGAATAATATACTGTCGGATGAATGTTTTGCTGAATCGATTTTTGTTGAGAAATTGGCCGAGGCTCAGGTTTTGAAATTTGTTTTTCTTAATGCATTCTAAGGTCATACGGTTAAACCGGAGGATGTCGTATAGAAATTTCCAGTATGAGACGCGAAAATTATTTTTAGGATCAGCAAACGGTGCGGCACTGGCAAACGTAAAACCGCTGTTGCGTTCATAATAGGAAAAGGACATGGGGCATTTGACACGCTCCACGCCCAGCTGGCTGATGAATTTGATGAAGTTGGGATAGGTGCGATCATTATGAACTATAAACCCGGTGTCTATGGGCGTACCCGCATCCGGGCCGTCGTCAAGGACAACGGTATGGGTATGGCCGCCCACATAATCGTTTTTTTCAAAAACAGTCACCTGGTGTTTTCGCTGCAGAAGATACGCAGCCACAATGCCGGCAACGCCTGAACCGACAACTGCAATGTTTTTACTGCTTGACTGCTCCATGTCCAAACCTCAGTTTTTTAACGATTCAGGATGATCGCACGATTCGGTTTCATCCTGGTACAAAAATTTACGGTCCATGGGATAGGATGTTGTATTTCCCTTTGAAAAAGTGATCTGATAAAGCCGCAATACAGAATTTTCTGTTCGGAAATATTCCGCGCAGAAATTCAGATACACTTTCCAGGTGCGGCGAAACCGTTCATTGAAATGATCGGAATCACTGCAGGCGATTCCTTCCCAGTTGTGTTCAAAGTTTTTTGCCCAGACGTCTAAAGTCAGCGCATAATGGCGGCGCAGGTTTTCAATATCTAAAATTTCAAGACCATATTCCGCCATGATGTTGATGGTTTCACTGAGCCCCGGTAAATACCCGCCGGGAAAAATGTGTTTTCGGATAAAAAAGTCCGTTTCCATGGGCCGGTCGTGCCCAATAAAGTGCAGCAGGCCAATGCCGCCGTCTTTCAGACATCCTGCCATGGACCGGATCCAGTCACGGAGCTGGCCCTTGCCGGCGTGTTCAAAGACCCCGAGAGACGCATATTTGTCATATGTTCCGGTTATCTGCCGGAAATCCTTTTCCTGGATGGAAATTTTTTTTCCCAGACCTTTTTCCCGTGCTTTTTTTGTCAGCCACTGGTTCTGGTCTATCGTGGGGCTCACATTTGTTCCTTTCACGCCGTAATTTTCACAGGCATGAAATAAAAGAGACCCCCATCCGCCGCCTACATCCACCAGATGATCGCCGGGTTTTAACATCAGCTTCCGGCAAACATGGTCCAGTTTGTTTTGCTGCGCTTCAGCAAGGGATTGCGTACCGTTTTTCCAGTAGGCACAGGTATAGGTCATGGAAGGGTCAAGGTATTGCCAGAATATTTCATTGCCCCGGTTATAGTGATGAAGGGCATTGTTCACTGAATGGGAGATTTTCCGGTTGCCAAACCGCACTTCATGCCAAAAGTTCCGGAGCCGGATGATCGGGTGCGGAATTCGTGTCAGACGAAGGTTGTCAACCAGGGAAGGGCCGGATTCCGAATCCGCTTTGATGATTAGTTTCAGGTCGCCTTCAATATCGACTGACTGGGAGATATAAGATTCGATCAGCCCCCATCCATGGTTGATAATGGAATTGAGCTGAGCCCACCTTGATTTATATGTGATTTTCAGTTCCGGCAGGATATTTGAGTTACGATAGGTTGAGCCGTCCAAGAAATTAACTTCAATAGAAACAGATGATTTTCCAAAAGTTGACTCGAAGACTTTTTGAAGTATTCCTGACATGGTTAATCTCATTATTATTGCAGATTTTTGGTTTTGGGTTGAAATAAAAAGTTAAAACATCAATATGGGTTTCCGTATCGTAAAATATTTTAAATGCGCTTACGCTGCTGTTTCTTCAGCCTTTTCTTTAATGGCGTCCAGGAGCCGGATCGTCAAACTATGCAGACGGGAGGGCAGAAACATCATTTTTGCAAAAAAGAGCATGGGTCCTTTAAAATGTTCGATACTGGTTAGTTCAACACCGCTGTCGTTTTCTTCAAAGAAAAATTCATGTTCCGCATGAATGCCCATTTTGGAACCGCTCCACACCACTTTCTTACCAGGTTCACAATGTTCCACCGCAGGTGCGATACGAATAGGCAAAACAACCGGCGTGAGTTCAAATGAGATACAAGACCCTTTGACCAAAGATTCGCCCGTTTCAAACCGGCATTCCCGGCACACCGGGTTCCACTCATCCCAGTTGGAAATATCAGAAAAAACATCCCAGACCCTTTGCAGCTGGGCGTCGATTTGAATGACCGCTTTAATAATCATTGTAAATCCTCTGGCAGAAAACATGCCTGCTGCGATAAAAGCTTGCCAGGCCCTTCTGATTCTTCAGCCAAAGCATTACATATCGCCTGTTCCATACTCAGCAGTTGAACGGGTAACATCTTGCGGATATCGTTTTCACGGCAGACGGCTTCATTGCGAAGACCTTCGGCAAGCGGCAGCACAACGCCCGCCGGTACCGGTGTTATCAGATTGACCCAGTAAGCGGAAAGTTTGAACGGTACCATGGGCATACCGACAATATATCGTTTAAGCCCTCTGACCCGTGCGTACATTCGCATCAGGTCGGCGTAACTAACAATTTGAGGCCCGCCGATATCAAAGGACCTGCCGGCGGTCTCGGGCGTTTCCAGGCATCCGGCCAGATAGGAAAGCACATTGTCAATGGCAATCGGCTGCGATTGTGTGTACACCCATTTCGGGCACATCAGTATTGGCAGACGCTCTACCAGATAGCGCACAATTTCAAACGCCGCACCGCCGGCACCGACGATGACAGCTGCTCTGAGAATAGTTGTCTGAACTTTTCCGGACTGCAGTATTCTTCCGATTTCCTGACGACTGGCCAAATGGTGAGACAGGTTATCTGATATATCTCCCAGCCCGCCAAGGTAAATTATCCGCTTCAGGCCGTTTGAATCAGCAGCACGCAGAAAATTTTCAGCAGCTCGACGGTCTTTTTCTTCAAAAGCCAGGGTTTGCCGAATGCTTCGTCCGCCCATGGAATGAACCAGGTAATAGGCGGTATCCATACCCACTAATGCCGCATTCAGCGAATCCGGATCCAGCAGGTCACCGTAAACGATTTCCGGTTCATGAGTCAGGGGGATTTCCAGAACCAGGGACTCCGGCGGTCGGACCAGGCACCGAACCTGATATCCTTTTTCATCAAGCTTGTATAGCAGGCGTTTGCCGATAAATCCGGTGGGCCCGGTAACTAATATCCGTTTGGGAGTTTGTCGTGTATCGGGTGTCATAGTATGATGATCAACAGTTATTGTTATACCGATTTAAATTAATTGATTTTAAACTTTGTTTTTTAACAATTTATCTTAATTAATGATATATTGCAAACATAGAGCATTAATTTTATAAAATTTTCAATGCAGAATGGTCAATTATGTATTAATATTAAGTAGCTCTCGATAAGATCGTTGAACTGCTTTTATTAACAATGCAATATCAACAATTTAATAATCTGGAGGCCATTATGACGGATAAAGAAAAAAAAGAGACCTATGTTCGGGTTAAAGATGCAAAAGGAAATGAATTTATCTGCACCCTTGATGCCTTAAAAGATATCAAGCATGCCACAGATGATGAATTGACGAACTGCGTAGATGATGCGACTGTAGGACGTTATGCAGGCAATATTGAAGTTGAAAATGACAAATAATCAGGACCGGTTCTGTTATTTTAATTTAAAAAATGCATGTTATGAGTTTACCTCATAACATGCATTTTTTAAAGTTGCTCAGAAACTGTAAACGGGCAGTAATCTGCTGAATCAAAGGCAGGCTGCTGATTTTATGCAAAATTAAGGATCATGTGTTCGTTTGGGATAAACGTCTCATGCGGCATGCCGGCATCTTTAACAACATAACCGGGTACTGCAATACCTGCGTCATACCGGGCATAGTTTACGAATGTTCTGCCGTCAATTCTGACTTTCATGCCTTGTTCCGGCTGTCTAATCGGTACTACCGCGTTGACATTATTGTACCTTTTCTTCAATTCCGGGTATCCAAGTGCTTCCGCGCGTTTTCCAATATCAATTTCAACGTAATTCCGTGCTCCGTTAAAAATATCATTTCTATATTCGTCTGCAATACTGTTCAGCACATTATATAGATTTTTGTTCATATCCGTTCCTCCTATTTTAAAAAAATATATAAAAGCCTGGCAGGCGTTTTGTTTCAATTATAATGTAGGGCACAGTCATGAAATGTCAACGCATCCATCATAGTGGCGGCTGTGGTTTAGAAAAATTCGCATACGCCATTTGCCAGGTCGGAGATATTTTTTCCTTTTTAACCGGCCATTGAAAACCGAAATGACCGCACAAACAGCAGAAAGCGGACATCTGGTCCGCCAGGGTGTCGGATTTCTCCGGGAGTGTATCTCTTCCCAGATGATACTGAAATATCCGGTCGATGCCGCCGGCAACCGCACACATATAATATCCGGAAGATGTCAGTCCCAGGCCGCAGTCCTCGATGATACGACAACCACATGAATAATCAGAGAATTTGTTAAATCGTGTATCTTGCGGTGCCACATTAAAAGGCTTAAAAAGGTTTACGCGTGAAGTTTTGAGTGTGCTTTTAATGATGATATTGGCAGGGAGTTTCTCGATAACCTGATGAACGGTTTTGCCGAAATAATTGGTCCCGAGCACCAACCGGACGTTTGGATTGTGAACTGACTGATAATCAAGCAGCAGATCAATAATATCAAAAATACGGCTGTGAAGCGTGGGTTCGCCACCCAGAATTCGGATCCGTTTCCATTGTATTTGCTGATCAATGCTCTGGCGTATAAACGATTCAATCATTGATACCGCCATTTCCGTATTGCCGGGTGCCTGGGTGCACGAACGATTGCAGTTGATGCATTTTAAATTGCATTTGTAGGTAATATCAATTTCTGCAAATTCCCGCCCGGGCGAGAATTGCCGGCCGAAAACTTTGACCAACAATGATTGTGAGCGGATAAATTGATAGAAATCCAGAATTAGTCGTTTTGAGGTAATATTGCGATGACGGGACGGCTTTATCATTTTGCCCCCAATAATTCAGGAATTGTCATTTCTTTCCGGCTGCATTTTTTCATCAGGTAATGATTCAACTGAATTTCATTTTTTGAGTTTTTCAAAGGGAATCAATTCTTGATTCAACAGTTTGGACGCAGCATTTGCAATGCTTTTAAATTGATTCCCACATAGCCGGACAACACCGCAATATGAATCAATTGCCGGATATATGAATCGCTGGCCAGGAGCATCCTCTGGATTTCCATGCATGAGATCAGAGAAATGCCCAGTCGATGGCATATTTTAATGAAATATTGATATAAATAGGGTTCATTCGCTAGGGGATCTTTTTCAATGATCATCGTAATCATCCGATAAAAAAAGATTGATGGAGCTGATATAATATTAAATCCGTCTGACTCTATCAATGAAAATTGTTAGATTTTAATTAAGAAACTGATTTTTTGATTTTTCCATTTTTAAATTACTGTTCGGTATTTTTTTGAAAAAATTAAAAAAGGACACCCTGCCTGTGATTGATTCATGGACAGAATGTCCATAGGTCTAGTCGATTAGTGATTTAAAACCATAGATTGTGAAAAATTATAATTTTATTAAGCAGTCGAACGTAAGGGATTATGCTTCACGCAACAGCGGTTTAACTCCTTTTGTCAGGCAACTGTTTTTCCCCAAACCGCATAAACCGGGTCTGATATGAATGAATCCGGATAATATTTATCTGATTCCGGCCGGGGCCATCCCCCTGGATAAAAACGTCCAAACTGCGGGGCAATCGTATCGGAAGTAAATTGACTTCGTTTTAAGATCATTTCATTTGAAGACAGTGGGACAGGGCGTTTTTCTTCTCTGCTGTAATTGGCCTGAACAAAACATCACCGGAAGCTTTTCCGAGGATTTGCTTATACTTGAGCTAAAGATTTAAATCGCTTTATTTTTAGAACATATCCGTTGATGTCGCATTTTCTCTCAAGTCCGGCAGCATTCATATACCGGACCTTTCCGAAGATATCCCGTTCTTTCCACGCTCGGTCATGAACGCCGAATATCCAGGCAACACCGGCAAAAGAGTTTGCATCACGACCGTCTAAAAAATACTTGTTGTTCAGTGTCAGGGTGTTTTGAAAAGCATTCTGCGGGGAGGGGGACCACTCTAGAATTTTTTTCCCCCAGTACATGCGCATGTAGTTGTGCATGAATCCGGTTGTTTTCATTTCGTCCATGGCAGCGTTCCAGTATGGGTCATGCGTTTGAGCCTGTTCCAGATCATTAATGGTATAGGCTTGGGGCCGGTGATCTTTTTCATGGTCTTTCAATGTTTTTCGGGCCCAATCCGGCAGGCAGGAATATTCGTCGTAATCCAGTGTGAAATTGATAAAGTTGACAGCAAGTTCCCGGCGCACAATCAGCTCTTCTAAAAAATCGTCTTTTACGGTTTGTTCGATGGCTTTATCCGGGATTTGTTGTTTTTGTGTCTTAATCGCAAGGTAAAGTGGGGATATGTGTCCGAAATGCAGGTACGGACTCATGCCGGACGTGTCATCTGTTTGCGGCTGGTTGCTGTTTTGTGAATAGTTTTTAAGATTGTCTTTTAAAAAAATATCAAAACGTTTTCTGGCATGCGAACCGCCGCCGTGAAAAAATCGGGAGACCGGTGATGCGGATGTGTCAATGTCAAGCGTGCCGAGAATCGTATCGATTTGATGATATTCAACAGGCTGCGAGTTATCTGCCAGAATGTTTTTTATGTTCAGTTCGGAAACATTATAAGAAAGAGAGGGGCTTTGCAGTGAAATTTTTTTGACAGGTACAAGAAAACGGGACAGGTGTTTTAAAATTTTCGGGCGGATGGTGCGTGCGGCATACTCCGCTTTTTCAGAAACCGTTTCAACCGGTACCACGACGTCGCTTTCAATCCGGGTGAGGGGGCAGGTTGATTCGGCGGCAACAACGGATTGCCAGTGTTTCTGGATGCGGGTATATCCCCGGTCACAGATGATTTCCGACGCATGTCTGCCCGCTGCAAGTGCTGCCCTGGCAGGATCATTACCCAGGATGATCATCCGGATGCCCCGGGATTTTAATGCACCCATGGTATCAAAAAGGCCCTGCAGCATAAAGAAATAGTGGCGGAGGTTGGCTTCCGGATAGCCGGCAGTGAGGCCAAAGAGAACAATCAGCGTTTTTTTTCTTTGGTTGGCCCGGTCGATGGCATATTCAAGGGCGTGGTTCCAGTGTGCCCGCTGGGACTGCTGCATCCAGTAAAGGACAAATTTTCCCTTTTGAGGCATATTATCATTCAGCCGATGGATTCGGTCCGGTTCAATGTGAAATATCATGTGACCTCTATGCCTGGTTTCGCAGCCCCAGCTCTATCGGATGCGGATTCAAATAAACCTGGGAGGCCAGATACGAAACATCGTATTTTCTCACATAATGGTTGAGAATCGATACCGGGACAATCAACGGCAAGTAGCTTTTTTTGTACTGATCAATTATTTCAAGCAATTCCTGTTTCTCATCAGAAGTCAGCATTTTTTTAAAATATCCCAAAATATGAATCAGTACATTGACATTTTTGGGTCGTGTGGTTTTCAACGACATGGTCTCTTGTAATATTAGAACATATCGATCATACAGTTCTGTTGGTGTCACTTCTTTGGGTGAGGCAACGAGTTTTCCCATTTCTCGGTAATTTTTCTGGTTATGTGATAAAAGCAAAAGTTTGTGTCGGGTGTGAAAATCAACCAAATTGCCACGGGTTTTTCCTTTTTTCAATACTTCCTGCCATCGTTTAAACACAAAGATGCGCTGGATAAAGTTCTCCCGTAAACCCGGATCATGGAGCCTGCCTTCTTCCTCCACAGGCAGCAGCGGAAAGTGTTCGGTAAACTTGCGTGCCCAGATGCCGACTCCTCGGTTGGAAGGCATTCCCTGTTCTGTGTAGACTTTTACCCGATAAAGCCCGCTGGAAGGCGATTTGCTTTTAAAAATAAATCCGCACAGGTTTTCTTTTTCCAGATCACAGACACGTTTTTCTGCCCATGATTTCATCTGCGCAGTCATGTCTTTTTTTGTTTTATTGGTCATCAGCACCGGGTTTTCAAAGTTCCCCACCAGTCGCATAGTTTCACGGGGCACCGGAAGACCGCATTCAACTTCCGGGCAAACCGGGATATATTCAACCAATCGGCCTAACGTCTGGGTTAAATAATGATCATGGGCATGGCCGCCGTTATAGCGGACATTTTCTCCCAGCAGACAGGCGCTGATCCCGAGTTTGATTTTTTCATCCATCGCTTACCTCCTGAATTATAAGTTGTCCTTCAAGCTTTTTGAATAATACGTACCTTACCAAGTTTCGCCAGTGAAACCGGCGAAACAGACGTGGCAGATGCCAGTTTCAGGGTTGCGTTGCTGACTCGCTCGGTGGAATGAATCGCTTTTGAGAATAAACCTGACGGATCCAGTTCCGTCATAACAAGCTGGAAAACTGCTTCTTTAAGTAAGCCGATGGCTGGTCCGGCAACCACAATTCTTGGATCGATAAGAAACGCTTCCAGGTCACCAAAGGAAACCAGCATGGGTTTGGCAGATGGTTTAAAATTCTTCAGCGGTTTGCCGGCATGCTGGCGAATAATGTTTTCAGCAGCTGTTTTTCCCATATCCAGTGCATGGTAGGCCTGTTTTTTCAATGGCATATGCAGCCCGGCAGCATCTCCGGCCGCGAAAATATTCGGATAAGAGATATGCTGAAGGGCAGCATTGACGTTCACCCATTGATCCGGTGAACTGGAAAGGTTTGAATTAAATAAAATTTCAGGCGGTTTCGCCCCGCCGGTCCAGATGGTAAGCTGAGCAGGGAGCTTGGTTTTGTCGGATAAATCAATGGAATGTTTCCATACCCGGGCGATGGCGCTGCCGGTGTGAAATTCAACCGGGTAGGGGGCGCAAATTCGCCGCAGTTCACCGTCTATATCAGCGGAAGCGTCCATCATCAGCCGATTCTGTTTTTCGACAATATGAATTTTGATCCCTTTTACATTTTTATATCGTCGAAGGATTTCTCCCAGCGCTTCAATGCCTTCAAAGCCGCCGCCGGCAATTACGATTGAAAATGATTTTTTTTTCTTTTTCAATTCTTCCAGACGTTGTGCGATGACCCGGCATTGATCCACACTTTTAAAAGGCATAGCATGAATATTCGCACCTTTAATGTTAAACATATTGGCTTGACCGCCGACAGCAAGGATGCAGTAATCAAAGGGCAGGACTCTGCCGGAACGTGTTATGATTGTTTGTTTTTCAGGCAGAATGGTTTCAGCGGTATCAGGAATAAAAGAATGCTCTGCGCGGCTGATGGCGGTTTCTTTTGAGAATCTTAGCGCGTCCGGTGTTTTAAAGCCGGATATCAGTTCGTGAATATTGGGTGAAAATTCGAACCAGGGCAAGGGGTCAACCACTGTTACGCGGAATTTTTTCGGCAGCAATACAGCGGCTTTTAAACCGGCAAAATTAGCACCGACAATAACCACCGATGGGTGTGATTGATTCGTTTTTTTTTGTTTTATGGATGCATTCATTCTTTAAGATCGTAAATCTCTTTGGGTTATGTTGAAAAGTATAAATGAATTAAATTAGTTTGAAAACCATAGATTCTATTTTGTGTGTGGAATAGCGGGTTAATCAAGAATTCCGGCAGATACGTCCTGATGATTCAGATCGTCAGATTTATGACTTGGGCGAAGGGTTTCATGATCTGGTTTTTTCCCAAATCATTTGATGGAATTGGAAAAGACATTCATTGCATGCGAAATGTGCCGAATACATCCAACCAAAAAAGCCCTTCAAATCCCAAGGGATTGAAAGGGCTTTTTTTGAGTGGTGCCGAGGGACAGAATCGAACTGCCGACACGGGGATTTTCAGTCACCTGCTCTACCGACTGAGCTACCTCGGCACGAAAAGTATTTGTTGTATTATTCAAAACAGGTGACCCTGTCAAGGGTTTTTTTAACACATATCGCCAAATAGATGTTGAATTATTGTACAGGCTGAAAGAGACGCAGTTTCCGCCCGTAAAATTCTGGGACCTAAAGAGGCGACAATAAATCCGTTGGATTTGGCCAACTCTATCTCTTTATTGGAAAATCCGCCTTCAGGACCGAGAAGGACAAAAATAGTTAATAGATCTTGATTCAAAGAACGCAGGGTCTCAGTCAATGAAACGGTTTCGTTTTCATAAAAAATAATTTTTAAATCCGCACCGCTATTTTCTTCAACAGCCTCTTGAAAAGTTACCGGGGACAAAATTTCAGGCACCCGGGTTCTTCGGCATTGTTTCACGGCTTCTTTTGCAATCATCTCCCATCGCTGTATTTTCGAATTTATTCTTTTTGTATCAGGTTTTGGAACAGAATATTCACTGGTCAGCGGTATCCATTGGGTAATACCAATTTCAGTCAGGTGACGGATCAGCATATCCATTTTTTTGTCTTTTAAATAGCCCTGGCCGACCGTTATTTGCACTGGGGGTTCGGTGTCTGGTGAATATTTTCGGATAATTGAGACGAATACCTTGTTTTTTGAAAAGCCTGTGATTTGGGCTTCATATTCCATGCCTGAGCCGTCTATGAGTATAATACGATCTTTTGGCTTTAATCGAAAAACCTTTGTAATATGATGGGCGTCCTGGCCATCAATAACCGGAGATGTCTTAATAATTTGAGAACGCTCAATAAAAAATCTTTTCATTGTTTGTTTTTATGCCTGGATTTTTATTTGATTAAAATCGGTTTTTTTATTTTATAAAAAGTGATTCTTTTAATTTGTCTGCTTTGAATGTTCCAAACAATAAAGTTAAGTGAAGATGGAACTATAATATATCAAATGGTAATTTTGTAAATTATTATTGTGCATAGCAGTTGATGTGCTTTTCAATGTCATTTAAAATCCTTCTATTTGCCGGTTTTGTAATGCTTTGCAGGCAAGCAAATCCCTTGACACTAAATTGTTCCTTATGGTACTTAAATGGCGTATAATTTGGTTAATATAGAATATTTGTAATCATTAATCCGGTTTCGGATTAGGCGATATAGGGGGCATAATGACTGAAAATCATCAAAACGATCATGATAGTGACAAGCGAATTCCAGCTGAAGATGAAAAGGAGAGTTTTGAAAAGGATTCAGGCATTATTGAACTTTCAGATATAGCCATCGGCATCACCCCGGAAGATGATGCGATCGTGGAGCTGACGGAAGAACTGATTGGCGAAGCTTTTGTCGGTTTTGCCGGTGCGACCAGTGAAGTTATTCATGAGGACGAAAGGAGGCTTGATCTTTCTGAAACCCTTTCGGGTATTGAAGCATCTGATGATGATACATATTCCGACACGCTTTCTGACGGCCTTGAACCTGATGATATTTCCGGCGCTGTTGATATGGATGATGATAATCTTGAAGAGGATATCACTCAAGAGCTTGATAATTATTTCGGAACAGAAGATGATGCCCCCGTAATCGAAGAAACAACCTTAATTGACACGCCCAAGCAGGCGTTTCAAGCTGAAGTCGCGTCCGGGGCTCAGGCGATTGATGAAAAAAACCTTCAAATGGATGACATCAGTATCTCTGCCCGGCAGTTAGATGATGCACTTGAACGGGTCATCAGAAAAATGTTTGCTGAAAAAATCAACAGAATACTTGACGAAATTATCGAAAGAACTGTATCTGAAGAAATCAGCCAGTTAAAGGACTATCTGCTCGGAATTCCCGTTAAAAAGTAACGGGCAGGCCTGTTTATCAGGTTATATTTAAAGCAATGATGGCAATAACAGGGGGTTAATTTTTAATCCCCTTTTTATTTAATTTTTAGAGATCAAGTGATCAAGTTTCACAGGATAAAAGAATGGATTCGACGTTAACTAAAGGTTATGAACCACATGAGGTTGAGAAGAAATGGTATACATACTGGGAAACCAATGGTCTGTTTGCTGCATCTGACAATGGTGACGGGCCGTGCTATTCCATAGTGATTCCGCCGCCGAATGTGACTGGTGTTTTGCATATGGGGCATTCTCTTAATATTACATTGCAGGATATTTTGTGCCGTTATCGAAGATTGTGCGGTGATAATGTGTTGTGGATGCCGGGAACTGACCATGCCGGAATCGCCACCCAGAATGTCGTTGAAAGGGATCTGACAGCTAATGGAATTGACCGGCATCAGCTGGGGCGGGAAAAATTTGTAGAAAAGGTCTGGGAGTGGCGCAAGACTTACGGGAGCGCTATCATTAACCAGTTGAAAAAGCTTGGCGCTTCATGTGACTGGCAGCGCGAGCGGTTTACAATGGATGACGGCCTGTCTAAGGCGGTTAAAAAGGTTTTTGTCCAGCTCTATGAAGAAGGGCTGATATACAGAGGTAATTATATCATTAACTGGTGTCCTCGATGCATGACCGCTTTGGCGGATCTGGAAGTTGAACATGAGGAGCATGACGGTCATCTCTATCACATTCATTATCCTGTTGCCGACGGTACAAAGGGTCCTGTGGTTGCAACCACCCGGCCGGAAACCATGCTCGGAGATACCGCAGTGGCGGTGCATCCGGAAGACAGTCGGTATGAATACCTGGCCGGCAAAGAAGTGGAACTGCCGCTGACCGGCAGACGGATTCCGGTTATTTTTGATAAATATGTGGAAATGGAATTCGGCACCGGTGCCTTAAAGATAACACCGGCGCACGACCCGAATGACTTTGAAGTGGGCCGTATTCATGATCTTCCGAGTATCAAGGTCATTGGTGATGACGGTCTGATGACGCCGGATGCCGGTAAGTATGAAGGTCTTGACCGGTTTGAATGTCGTAAGGCCGTGCTAAGGGACCTTGAGGAACAAGGGCTTCTTGTAAAAGTCGAATCGCATAATCACAGTGTCGGTCATTGCTATCGTTGCAATACAGTCGTTGAACCGAATCTTTCAAAGCAATGGTTCGTAAAAGCGAAACCCCTTGCTGAAAAAGCATTGGCAGCCGTCAAGGACGGCCGGACAAAAATCGTGCCTGAAAAATGGGAAAACGATTATTATAAATGGCTGGAAAATATCCGGGACTGGTGTATATCCCGTCAGATCTGGTGGGGACACCAGATTCCGGTCTGGACCTGCGGCCAATGCAATGAAACAATTGTTGCCGTTCAAACGCCTGATCATTGCCCCGCGTGTCAAAGTGCCGACCTTGTCCAGGATCCGGATGTACTGGATACCTGGTTCAGTTCAGCACTGTGGCCGTTTTCAACCATGGGGTGGCCGGATGAAACTCAGCTGCTGAAATCATTTTACCCCACGTCGGTTCTGGTGACCGGATTTGATATTCTCTTTTTCTGGGTGGCGCGAATGATGATGATGGGGATTCATTTTATGGATGATGTTCCGTTTGATGATGTCTATATTCATGCCCTGGTTCGGGATGAAAAAGGCAAGAAGATGAGCAAATCCACGGGTAATGTCATCGATCCCCTTTCAATCATAGACAAATTCGGTACTGATTCGCTGCGGTTTACACTGACGGCATTTGCCGCCCAGGGAAGGGACATTAAGCTGTCTGAAAAGCGTATTGAAGGGTATCGTAATTTTATAAATAAATTATGGAATGCCGCACGTTTTTCATTTATGCACATCAAGGAAAATCATGCATCAGATGATTTTTCTGGTCTTTCCCTGCCGGATCGATGGATCCTGGATCGGCTGAAAACCGTTTCAAAAAATATGGCCGATGCCTTGGATGCCTACCGGTTTAATGATGCGGCCAATGAACTGTATCAATTTGTCTGGCATGAATTCTGTGACTGGTATCTTGAATTTATTAAGCCGGCGCTCTACGGCAACAAAGGCGAAACGGAAGAACAATCATCCAAAAAAGTCCTGTGGCGCGTTCTTCATGACACGTTGATTCTGCTTCACCCCATCACTCCGTTTGTCACCGAGGAAATATGGCATATATTGCCGGGAACCGAAGGTTCGATTATGAAAGCGACGTTTCCCACGGAAGAAAAGGTGTTTGGGGCGATTCCCTTTGATCCGGATGCGGTTTCCGAAATGGAACTTATTATGGCCATAATAAACGGTATTCGCAATATCCGGGGGGAGATGAATATATCCCCGTCCCAGTCCCTGGAAGTACTTGTTCAGACATCTGATGAAAAAACAAAAACTCTGCTGGAACAGAACCGGGAGTTTGTAATCAATCTGGCCAGGCTCACCAATTTTACTGTTGAATCCATGGGTGAAAAACCAAAAGGCACTGCAACGGCCATCGTTGACCAGGCAATAATTTCCGTATATCTGGAAGGTATTATTGATTTTGGAAAAGAAGTCGCGCGTCTTGACAAAGAAATTGCAAAAATTGATTCGGAAGTTGAAAAATTAAATAAGAAGCTGAATAATCCGGGATTTGTCAATAAGGCCCCGGAAGCGGTGGTTGATAAAGTCAAAACACAATATCTTGAATATGTAGAGAAAAAGGAAAAATTGACTGTTAATCTTGAAAAAATTCAATCCCTTCAGTCCGAGTAGCATATGAAAATATTTGATAGCAGTTTAAATTCAGGTCATACGGATCATCTGATTGATCTTGCCATTGCAGAAGATGTCGGCTCCGGTGATATTACGACCAATCATCTGCCGGATCCATCAGCTCAGGGCAGAGGAGAGATTGTTGCCAAAGAACCGGTCGTTATCGCCGGACTTGAAATTGCTAAACGGGTTTTTGAAAAATTTGAACCGGATGTTGATTTTAAGTCAAATTACAAAGACGGTGATGCCGTTGATGCAAAAGAGGTGGTTGCTGAGATTTCCGGATCAATGGGGATGCTTCTGACCGGCGAGCGCACGGCATTAAATTTTCTCCAGCGCTTATCCGGTATTGCAACCAATGTGAGAAGTTATGTTGAAGAACTCAAAGATGCGAAGATCCGGCTGGTGGATACCCGCAAGACCGTCCCCGGATGGCGGGTTCTGGATAAATACGCGGTCCGGATTGGCGGGGCGTACAACCACCGAATGGGGTTGTACGACGGCGTTCTGATAAAAGACAACCATATCGAGGCTTTTGGCGGTATTGCAAGTGCGGTTGAATATATTCGGAAACAGGTGTCTCACCTGATAAAAATTGAAATTGAAACGTCTGATTTAAATGAAGTAAATCAGGCGCTTGATGCGGGTGCCGATGTAATCATGCTGGATAATATGGACCTTGAAGAGATCTCGTCTGCGGTTGATTTAATAAATGGCCGGGCTGTTGTTGAAGTATCCGGTCGAGTTAGCAAAGGCGATTTAAAGGGTCTGGCAAAAACCGGTGTTGATATTGTTTCCGTGGGGGCGCTTATTCATGGTGCGGTTTTTGTTGATATCAGCATGCGAATTAAGTCCTATTCGTCCTGAAAACGCAAAAGAAATGCCTTCTTTTTACCTAAGTTGAGCTCAATTTAGGTCTTAAATAAATGATACCTATTCGAGATACAATCCCGTCAAAGAATTATCCGGTGGTTAACACAACCCTGATCGGGGTCAATATTGTCGTATTTTTAATTCAGATGTCCCAGGGCATCGGGTTGGAACGGTTTATCTATACATACGGTCTGGTTCCGGCCCGTTTTTCAATACCTTATATTTCTTCACATTTTACATTAACTCAGCAGCTTTTTTCTCTGATATCATTCATGTTTCTGCATGGTGGATTCATGCATATCCTGGGGAATCTGTGGACATTGTATATTTTTGGCGATAATGTCGAGGATCGGCTGGGCTCGTTTTATTATCTGGTGTTTTACCTGCTTTGCGGATTAATTTCCGGTCTTTTTCATTTGATTCTCAATTACCATTCCACCGTCCCGACCATCGGTGCCAGCGGTGCGATTGCCGGTGTCATGGGGGCGTACTTTATTCTTTATCCCAATTCAAAAATTTTAACCCTGATTCCGATTGTCATTTTCCCTTGGTTTGTGGAAATCCCTGCGGTTTTTTTCCTGGGTTTCTGGTTTGTCATGCAGTTGTTCAATGCAGCTTTCAGCAGCGCGATGGCCAGCGGAATTGCCTGGTGGGCCCATGTCGGCGGATTCGTTTTTGGTGTTGTGAGTTTGAAGTTTTTTAATGTGCTGCCGGAAGCCAGCATTTGGGGTAGTTTTAAATCCGCTTCATTTAAAAAGAAAACATCCCCGCGCTTTCAGGTTTTAAAGGGGGCGAATTTGAGGCAGGACCGGGATCTTTACGAGGAAATAAACATTACGCCGTATGAGGCAGCTGCCGGTGCTAAAAAAACGATCAATATCCCCTGGGGATTTTATAACCGGTTTTATAACGTGACGATTCCAGCCGGTACGAGGGACGGAATGATCCTCCGGTTAAAGGGGATCGGGAAGCAGATGCCAGACGGTCAGAAGGGTGATTTATTATTAAAAGTCAGGCTTCAGCAGCCTTGGTAGAAAATTAAGGGAGTAGAAGCGAGGTCCTGTTTCGTCCGCCTTCTTTTGCCATATACATGGCCTTGTCAGCCCGACGGACAAATTCGGTCACGAGTTCGCCGGGCAGGTATTCCGTTACGCCGACACTGACGGACATGTCTTTTTTATCATCTTCAATAAAAAGTTCGTTTTTAACGACTTCGTTGATACGTTCTGAAACAGCCATTGCGGCATCACAGGTTGTTTCAGGCAAAATAACCGTAAACTCTTCCCCGCCATACCGATAGGCGGTATCCATTGTTCGCAGGCAGGATGTAATCAGTTTGGCAATTTGATAAAGTACCCTATCGCCCTCAAGGTGACCATAGTTATCGTTAAATTCCTTGAAGTGGTCCACATCGATCAGGAGAAGGGAAAGCGGGCGCTGGTAGCGGTTGTATCGGTTAATTTCATTTTCCAGCTGATGGTAGAAATGCCGGGAATTATAAAGTTTCGTTAAATCGTCCGTGATCGCAAGCTCCTTGAGCCTTTCGAGCATCTGTGTGCGTTCCTGGGTCAGGGCACGTTCCCGTAATACCCTTTTCAAACGAAGCAGAAGTTCCTCAAATCTTACGGGTTTGAAAATAAAATCATCAGCCCCTTTGCTGATTGCCTCTTCATAGGAATAATCGCCTGTATAACCGGTAATAACTATGATATCCGTATCATAGTTTTCCTTGATGACTCTTGTCATTTCCAGGCCATCCATGCCGTTCATAATAATATCGGTGATTATTACATCCACATGATAGGTTTTGAGAAATGACAAGGCTTTTTCAGCACTTTCAGCGGTATATGTCTTAAAATCCAGAATAGTCAGAAATTCCTGTATGGAATTTCTAATCGCATGATCGTCATCAACTATTAAAATTCTGGCGGTCATTTTCTTTTAGAAGTGAAATTTTAGGGTTTGAGATTATATGACAGTTATTGACATGTGTTTTAAGGCTTGATAAAGAACACTGTTTTTATAAATTTATATAATTTAAATAACATAAAAAATTTAAATATGTCAAATTACTTTTGTTATCGTTATTTTTATCCTGTTTCATCCACAAAAAAATATCAATTAAAGTTTATGAGTTAAATAAAATAGTATGAGAAATATTCGAAATTTCAGTATTATCGCGCATATTGATCATGGCAAATCAACTCTTGCCGACCGGTTGATCCAGACCACGGATTTGGTGTCTGACCGGGATTTTAAGAACCAGATGCTCGATACGATGGATATTGAACGGGAAAGAGGGATCACCATTAAGAGCCAGACCGTGTGTCTGCCTTATAAAGCCGATGATGGAAAGCTCTACACTTTAAACCTGATCGATACCCCCGGACATGTGGATTTTAGTTATGAGGTGTCAAGAGCGCTGGCGTCCTGTGAAGGTGCGCTGCTGCTTGTTGACGCAAGCCAGGGGGTGGAAGCGCAGACCATTGCAAATCTTTACCTGGCTGTTGACCATGATTTGGAAATTATTCCGGTTATCAATAAAATTGACCTGCCTTCCGCTGAAATTCAAATGGTCCGTGAGCAAATTGATGAAGACTTAGGGCTTGATTCTGAAACAGCGATTCTGTGTTCAGCAAAAGAAGGCATCGGCATTGAAGAAATCTTAGAAGCAGTTGTAAAACATCTTCCTGCGCCACAAGGAGATCCGGACGCGCCGCTTGAAGCTTTGATTTTTGATTCCCATTATGATCCGTATCGCGGCACCATCATTCATTTCCGTGTTGTGCAGGGAACCATCCGGACCGGCGATGAAATCATGTTCATGTCAAATAAGGCCCGCTACACTGTGGAAGAGCTGGGGATTTTTCAGATTGTTCGCGTACCTCAAAAGGCGCTTTCAGCCGGTGAGGTCGGTTATTTGATTGCCGGGATTAAAACAGTCAGCGACACCAAATGCGGTGACACCATCACATTGAAAAATAATCCATGCGCTAAACAGCTGCCTGGTTTTAAAGAGACGCAGCCGGTTGTGTTTTCTTCCATCTATCCGGTTTCATCGGATGATTATCCGGAACTGGTATTGGCCATGGAAAAGCTGAAACTCAATGACGCGTCTCTGGTCTTTCAGAAAGATTCCTCCGCTGCCCTCGGGTTTGGATTCCGTTGCGGTTTTTTAGGTTTGTTGCATCTGGAAGTGGTTCAGGAGCGTCTGGAAAGAGAGTACGGTCTGTCTTTGATCATTACCGCTCCGTCTGTTGAGTATGAAATTGAAATGAACGACGGCTCCCGCATGATGATTGACAATCCGGCGCT
The DNA here is from genome assembly GCA_030145385.1 of Desulfococcaceae bacterium. Classification (GTDB taxonomy): domain Bacteria; phylum Desulfobacterota; class Desulfobacteria; order Desulfobacterales; family Desulfosalsimonadaceae; genus SURF-3. Next base: position 29,918 of record JAQYVU010000011.1, on the reverse strand, counting down.
TTATCCTGAGCCGACCAAAATTGCCAATACAAAGGAGCCGTATATCAAAGCGTCGATCATTATACCCGACAGGTACATGGGGCATGTGATGAGTCTGGCGCTCGAACGACGCGGCATTAATACGGATTACCAATATTTTTCCAGCAATCGCATGGAAATGATTTTTGAGCTGCCCCTGGCTGAAGTGGTTTACGATTTTTATGATAAACTGAAAACCGTTACTCAGGGTTATGGCTCTTTTGATTATGATATGCTTGATTACCGGGATTCAGACCTGGTCCGGGTGGATATCCTGGTTAATGGAGACCGTGTGGATGCCCTTTCTCAACTGGTTCATAAAGAAAAAGCCGTACAGCGGGCTAAGTTTGCCTGCGAAAAATTAAAAGATGAGATTCCGCGCCAGATGTTCAAGATTGCGCTGCAGGGGGCGATCGGTGCTCAGATTATCTCACGAAAAACCATCAATGCCTATCGCAAAGATGTTACGGCAAAGTGTTATGGCGGTGATATATCCAGAAAGCGAAAATTGCTTGAAAAGCAGAAAAAAGGTAAAAAGCGCATGAAGATGGTTGGAGAGGTCATGATTCCGCAGTCTGCGTTTTTAGCGGTCTTGAAGAGTAAAGATTAATTCGCTGAAATACTTTTCAGCGAATTAATCCTTATGCATTCTCTATCGGTCATTCATTTCAAACTGATTGAAGAAAAATGAAATTTCATCAGCTGCGGTTTCGGGTGAATCCGAGCCATGAACAACATTTTTTTCAATATCGGTTGCAAAATCCCGGCGAATGGTTCCTTCGGCAGCTTCTTTGAAATTGGTCGCCCCCATCAGGGTTCTGTTTTGTTCGATAACGTTTTCACCTTCAAGGATCATTGGAACAATCGGTCCGGATGTCATAAATTCAGTCAGGCTGGCAAAAAAAGGCCGTTCTTTATGAACAGCATAAAATTTTTCTGCATCCTCGGCAGTCAGGTGAACCATTTTCATTGCAATAATTTTAATGCCGTTTTTTTCAAAACGTTTAATTACGTCACCGATTAATCCGCGGCTAACCCCATCGGGTTTGATAATTGATAATGTTCTTTCCATCTTTGCGAATACCTTTCTAATTGAATGTTTTTTGTGGGAAATATCAGAAGGCGATATTCAAGTCAAGGGATGTTGCATTTCAGGGTTAGAATTTTAGAAACGGGCGGGATTTATAAAAAGATAATGAAGCATCCGGTGAGTCTGTTAAATAATTTTTTAATAGGGTATTAATTCCATAACAGCAATAAAGCGATAAATTATTCAAACATAATCTGGGGGGCAGGGCTATGAAAATTGACCAAATGAATGCAATGGCAGCTATTGCCGGCGACATTACCCAGTTGGATGTGGATGTGATTGTAAATGCCGCCAATAAAACTTTATTGGGAGGCGGGGGCGTTGACGGCGCTATACATCGTGCGGCAGGTCCCCTGTTGCTTGAAGAATGCCGGGGGCTTAACGGATGTCAAACAGGAGAGGCGAAAATAACCAAGGGGTACAATCTGCCGGCAAAGTATGTTATTCACGTCGTTGGACCGGTATACCGCGGACGTCCTGAAGACAGGATTTTACTGGCCAATTGTTACCGGAACAGTTTAAGCCTTGCCGATGAAAACAATTTATCGTCGATTGCTTTTCCTGCAATCAGTTGCGGGGTTTACGGATACCCGATGAACAAAGCATGTGAAATCGCGGTAACAGTAACCGCTGATTTTTTAAAACAGTCAGGGCGAAAACTCAAAGTTTTTTTTGTTCTTTTTTCTGCATCAGACCTTGGAATTTATAAAGATTTTCTTCAATCCATTTGACCTATTACAGTTGGATTGAAAAAAAATTGTGTTGACAACTTTTGGGGTGATGATTAGTTTTCGTTAAAATTTACTTTTGTAAGAACATTGATTTTTAATTTTAAATACCCTGGAGGTTCTCATGTTAAATGTAACTGAAACGGCGCAACAGCAGATTGCGGAGTTTTTTAAAGAAAAAGAGGTAAAGCCCATACGGCTTTTCCTGAACCAAAGCGGCTGAGGCGGCCCTTCTTTGGCACTGGTTCTGGATGAACCGAATGATATGGATGAAGCGTTTGAATTTAACGGATTTAAATTTATTGCCAACAAGGATCTGCTTGCTCAGGCCCAACCGATAACGGTAGATTTCAAAGGTGTCGGTTTTCAGATTGACTCAAACCTGCAAATGGAGGGTGGCGGCTGTTCGAGCTGCGGCACTTCCGGTTCCTGCGGGTAAGATATATAAATTAAAGGTTTACAAGGCAACATCTTTCGGGGTGTTGCCTTTTTCTTTTTTGTAATATTTTATATTTTCCCTGGTATGGGCTGAGCCCTTTTTGATTAGATCTAACAGGCTGATAGTCAATCAGCCCTTTTATTTTTATCTGAAGGCAATATGATAATACCAGAAGATCAGTTCCTGTCCAAAAAAAATGTATGCGATAGCTCCCAGAGAGAGAAACGGGCCAAAAGGAACGGCAAATTTAAGGTCTTTTTGAGCAAAGAGCATCAGAACAGCACCAATTAGTGATCCGGACGCAGATGCGACAAAAATTGTAAAAAAAACACCCTGCCATCCGATAAAGGCTCCGATCATGGCAAGCAGCTTGATGTCGCCGCCGCCCATTCCTTCTTTGCCGGTTATTAATTGATATCCCCAGGCGACCAGAAAAAGGCTGCCCCCGCCTACCAAAGCACCGATCAGGGCATCTTTGAAGTACACGGATGCCAGGAAAACGGATGACAATAAACCGATGGGGATGCCGGGAAGAGAAATAACATCAGGGATTATTTGATGGTCAAGATCGATAAACGTAATAACAACAAGGGTGCTGATAAAGATAAAATAAATAAAAAAATCAATGGAAATGCCGTATTTGATTACCGCAGCAAGCGCCAGCAAACCGGTCAGTAATTCCACCATTGGATATCGGATTGAAATCGGAGCAGAACAGGTCCGGCATTTACCCATAAGAAAGAGGTAGCTGATAATGGGAATATTATCATAGAATTTCAGGAAAGTGTTGCATCGGGGGCATGCAGAACCTGGAGAAACAACAGACTTGGATTCAGGAATTCGGAAGATGCAGACATTTAAAAAGCTGCCGATGCATGCTCCCATAATAAAGGTAGCGGTCGGAATTATCATTGATGGCATATTGTTACCTTTGTAAAGAATTTAACTGCGGTTGACGGATTTTATGTCAGAACTATTTTTAAATCATAAGAATTGTTGATTTTGAATAATATTTAATGGGTTTTTTAAAATCAATGCTTAATTCGGATTATTGAAAATTTAAATTGATATTAGCGAATAAAAATAATAGATAAATTTTTTAACTTTACAAATGACTTTTTTGTTTTTTAGTAAGGGGTCACGAAACAATCAGTTCACAATTTTGGGCGTTGCGGGCCCGGCTGGCAAGGCGCGAGGATGGCGAATACTTTACGTATTCAACCGATGAGCAAGACAGCCAGGCGGGATGCATCGGCTTCCAAACTGTGAAGTTGTTTTTTGAGTGATCCCTCAGGTTGAAAATTTTCGGTTATGCTTTAATTTAACTCTATAAAACACTTTACATTATACAGGTGCAATAATATGGCAGAAACGGATAAAGACGATCTTGTAAGCCTTTTGGAAGATACTGACGGTAAAATTGATATTCCGGAAATCATGCCTTTACTTCCGGTAAGGGATGTTGTGATTTTTACCGACATGGTGCTTCCTTTGTTTATCGGTCGTGAAAGATCAGTCAAAGCGGTTGATAAATCAATGGGAGGGGACCGTCTGCTATTTCTATCTACTCAAAAAGATCCTTCCATTGAAGACCCTAAGCCTGATGATATTTACCGGGTGGGGACTATATGTCGTATTCTGAGGATATTAAAACTTCCGGACGGTCATTTTAAAGTGCTTGTCCAGGGCCTGGAAAAAGGCCGCATCAAACGATATACGGCCAAGAAGTTTTTTTATAATGTCAAAGTCGAAGCGTTCAAGGATGCCCCTTTTGAAAATATCGAATTGGAACATCAGGCACTGATGCGCAATATTCGGGAAAATTGTGAAAAAATTTTGACAATACGCGGCGAATATTCAAGTGAAATCGGTATTCTCTTAGATGAAATCGAACATCCGGGAAAGCTGGCGGATCTGGTATCTTCAAACCTGAAGTTAAAAATTGATGAAGCTCAGGGACTGCTTGAAATTGCAGACCCTGTCCAGCGGCTGCATAAAGTCAATGATTACCTGACCCGTGAAGTTGAGCTTTCAATGATGCAGGCAAAAATTCAATCCAATGTGAGAGATGAAATTTCAAAAAGCCAGCGGGATTATTTTCTGCGTGAGCAGCTTCGGGCAATTAATAAGGAGTTGGGTGAATTTGATGATAAGGGAGAAGAGGTCGGTGAATATAAAAAGCTCATCAAAAAAGCCAAACTTCCGAAAGAAGCGGCCACCGAAGCTGACAAGCAGCTGCGCCGTTTAGAGCAGATGCATCCGGACTCATCCGAAGCCTCTGTGATCCGAACATACCTGGATTGGATTCTGGAATTGCCGTGGAGTAAGTTGACTAAAGATAAAATTGATATCCAGGGAGCCCAAAAAACCCTGGATAAACATCATTACGGGCTTGAAAAGATCAAGGACCGCATCCTTGAGTATCTGAGTGTCCGGAAGCTGAATCCCAATAAAAAAGGTCAGATACTTTGCTTTGCTGGCCCTCCGGGGGTCGGGAAAACGTCTCTCGGTCAGGCCATTGCCAAAGCAATGAATCGAAAGTTTTTCAGGGTTTCTTTAGGCGGTATACGGGATGAGGCGGAAATCAGAGGACATCGCAGAACATACATCGGTGCCATGCCCGGTCGGATCCTGCAGGGGTTGAAGCAATGCGGCAGCAGTAATCCTGTTTTTATGATGGATGAAATTGATAAAATCGGTTCTGATTTTCGTGGCGATCCGTCGTCGGCTCTTTTAGAAGCCCTTGATCCGGAGCAGAATACGAATTTTAGCGATCATTATTTGAATTTGTCGTATGATTTATCGAATGTCATGTTTATTCTGACCGCCAATATGATTGACACAATACCTTCGGCGCTGTTGGATCGAATGGAAGTGATACATCTTTCGGGTTATACGCTTGAAGAAAAATATGCCATCGCAGAAACGTTTCTGCTGCCCAGGCAGATTAAGGAAAATGGTTTAAATAAGAAAAACATATCCATCAGCCAGGGGGCATTGCAGCAGATTATCGAAGAGCATACATGCGAGTCAGGCTTAAGAAACCTTGAAAGAGAGCTTGGGACAATTTGTCGGAAACTGGCACGCAGAATTGCTGAAAAAGAAAAAGGTCCGTTTCAGATTACGAAAACGAATCTTCCAAAATTTCTCGGTCCGTCGAAATATCTTCCTGAAATGGATCAGGAGGAAAGTCAGGTCGGTTTATCCACCGGACTGGCATGGACATCCGTTGGCGGGGAGGTGCTATACATTGAAGCCACTTTACTGGAAGGCAAGGGGGACCTGATCATCACCGGTCAGATTGGCGAAGTTATGCAGGAATCCGCGCGTGCGGCAGTTACTTATGCCCGTGCCCATCGTAAAGATTTTGGCATTAAAAAAGATTTTTTTGAAAACCTGGATATTCATATCCATGTTCCTGCCGGTGCGATACCTAAAGATGGTCCTTCTGCAGGAATTTCCATGGCAACCGCCCTTATATCCGCGATTACCAACCGTCCGGTTGATACGGAGGTCGCTATGACCGGAGAAATTACCCTGCGGGGCCGGGTGCTGCCCATCGGCGGTTTAAGGGAAAAATCATTAGGGGCTCTTCGGGCAGGTATCAAGAAGATTATTATTCCTGAAAAGAACCGTAATGAACTGTCGGAAATTCCCAAAAATGTTAAACGGAAAATTAAATTTTTCCCGGTTTCTACGATTGATGAAGTGATTGCCATTGCACTGGGTGATAAAATAAAAGCACCGGCTCCTTTGAAAACCAAGAAAACCATAAAGGCTCCAAAAACCTCAAAGGCCAATAAAAGCAAATAAAACGAATGGATTTTAAAGGCTGTTTATGAAAATACTTGCGGTGGACACAGCGACGAAATCCTGCAGTGTGGCTGTTATAGATAAAAAATCCGTAATCTCGGAATATACTGTCAATCATGACGATACGCATTCCAGATTTTTAATGGGGATGATCCGTGACATTCTTGATATCGGTCACTTAACAGTGAAAGATATTGACGGTTTTGCCGTAACCATCGGTCCGGGAAGTTTCACCGGGCTGCGGATCGGATTAAGTGCAATTAAAGGACTTGCATTAGCCACCGGCAAACCCGTTGTCGGTGTATCTTCTCTTGAAGCCCTGGCATATCAATTCTCTGACTCGGATAAGCTTATCTGCCCCATGATGGATGCCAGAAGAAAAGAAGTATACAGCGCCCGGTACCGATTTACAGATCAAAAAATTGAAAGCGGACAATTGCCTGTGGTTGTAAGTCCTGAGAAAGCCATTGAAAAGATCAATGAGCCGTGTATTCTGGTCGGGGACGGGGCTGTGGTGTATCAGGATTTGATCAAAAGTACGCTGGGGCCGATGGCTGTTTTTGCAAATTTTGCCCGCCACACCATCCGGGCTTCTATTGTCGGCGAAATCGCCATGCAGCGTTTTAAGTCCAATGATTCAGATGATGCAAGTTTGATTGAGCCATTTTATATCCGAAAATCCGATGCGGAAAAAAATTTAAAGACAAATCCTTCTATTTCAATATAATCTTGTCATTGCTGTTTTTATTGACACAATGAATATATTCATTTATTTCTTTACGATTATCCTGAATAAATAATGATAATGAACATAACGCCTTGATTCTGGAGACCGATAAACAGCAGAATATATGCTTTGTTCAAATCGCCGGTTAGGTCGCACGACGGATTATCTGTCATGTTCAGGAAGAAGAAAACGTTATCTGCGGGCAGCGGTTCGGATTGATTTGTTTCGGATCCCGTGTTGATGTGTATTTGCCGGCAGAGGCAACACTGACTGCCGCCAAGGTTGATAAAGTAAAAGCAGGCACTTCAATTTTAGGATATTTAAAATGAAATTTAAATCCATTGAAAAAGAAAAAATAAAGAAAGGCATCTACATCCTGCCTAATTTTTTTACTTTAATGAATTTATTTTTTGGTTTTTATTCCGTTATCTGTTCGGTTGAGGCAAATTTCAGCACTGCGGCCATCGCGATTCTGCTTGCCGCTGTTTTTGATCTTTTAGATGGTAAAATCGCCCGGGCCACCCATACGACCAGCCGTTTTGGAGCGGAATTTGACTCTTTAGCGGATCTGGTTTCATTCGGTATGGCACCTGGTTTGATGTTGTATTTATGGATATTACAACCTTTGGGAAGATTTGGCTGGCTGGCGGCTTTTTTGTTCATGGCCTGCGGCGCACTCCGGCTGGCACGTTTTAATACCAGTCTGGATCAGCCTGGTGATGGAAATTTTTCAGGACTTCCGATTCCGGCAGCTGCGGCAATGATTGCGGTGACGGTTTTCTTCGTATTGGACCTTGGACTGAATCCAGAAGTTACTCGTTTCCCGATATTATTTTTAACTTATATGCTTTCGTTTTTAATGGTCAGCAGTATCAAGTATTACAGTTTTAAAAAAGTTGATTTATTTAGATCAATGAATTTTAATGTGCTTGTTTCAATGATGCTAATATTAATTTTGATTGCATCAAAACCATCTATTACATTATATGTAATCGCTTTGGGATATATCGCCTCCGGTCCTGTCAAATTTCTCCTGTGGCATTCTCGAAATACGATCAGAAAGAAAATTTAATATCTGAGGATAAGATCAGTTTTTTTAAATTAAATAAATTTGCTGCTCATAGCGTATTCTGTGTGTAGCGGAAAATTTTTCTAATAAGGAGTTTTCTAAAATGACGAAAAAATATGATATTGCTGTACTCCCGGGAGATGGTACCGGCCCAGAAGTTGTTGATGAAGGTTTAAAGGTTCTTGAGGCTGCTGCTGCAAAATATGATTTTGAGTTGAATCTTTCAACTTTTAATATCGGCGGTGATCATTATATCAGCACCGGGGAAATATTACCGGAGAACATTGTTGATGAGCTTTCAAAAAAGGATGCCATCTTTTTAGGCGCGATCGGCCATCCGGATGTGAAACCCGGGATACTTGAAAAAGGGATATTGTTAAGCCTGAGATTTGCACTGGATCAATACATAAATTTAAGACCGGTCAAGCTTTATGAAGGCGTTGCAACACCATTAAAGGATAAAACCCCTGAAGACATCGATTTCGTGGTTGTCAGGGAAAACAGTGAAGGCCTTTATGCCGGTGCCGGCGGATGCCTGAAAAAAGGAACCCCTGATGAAGTCGCAATTCAGGAATCCATTAATACAAGAAAAGGCGTGGAACGATGTATCCGTTATGCCTTTGAATACTGCAGAAAGCGTAATAAGGGTAAAAAACTGACTTTGTGCGGAAAAACCAATGTTCTTACGTTTGCATTTAACCTCTGGGAAAGAACATTTAACGAAGTAGCCAAGGAATATCCGGATATTGAAACTGATTATGCCCATGTTGACGCCATTTGCATGTGGATGGTTAAAAATCCGGAATGGTTTGATGTGATTGTAACGGACAACATGTTTGGTGATATCATCACCGACCTGGGCGCGATGATTCAGGGTGGAATGGGAATTGCCGCCGGCGGTAATATTAATCCGGAAGGGGTCTCCATGTTTGAGCCCATCGGCGGATCTGCACCTAAATATACGGGCCTGCAGATTATTAACCCGATCGCCGCGATTTCATCCGTGCAGTTATTACTCGAAACCCTCGGCGAATCCGCCGCCGCCGTTAGCGTTGAATCCGCAGTAAAAAAGACATTGCGTGATGATTTAAAGGATGTTGCCGCAGGGAAAATGGGTTATACAACCAGTGAAGTAGGTGATATTATTGTTAATTATGTTAAAAGTGGTGTAGGAGAATAATTTTGAAACAAGTCCCCATCACCAGGCAGGGTTATGATCGGCTGAAAAAAGAGCTGGCGAATTTGAAATCGGTTGAAAGGCCTTCAAATATTAAAGCGATTGAAGAAGCCAGGGCGCATGGTGATCTCTCGGAAAATGCGGAGTTTGATGCAGCCAAGGAACGCCAGGCGTTTCTTGAAGGCCGCATCATGGAGCTGCAATATAAACTGGGTAATGCGGATGTGATTGATCCGGATACGTTAAGCAAGGATTTTGCAAGATTCGGATGCACCGTTCTGTTGGAAAATATCGATACGGGTGATGAAGTAAAATATCAGCTTGTCGGACCTGATGAGTCCGATATTAATGAAGGAAGAATTTCAGTGGCATCACCGCTGGGCCAGGCAATTATTGGAAAACAAATCGGTGATGAAATAATAATAATAGCGCCTGTCGGTAAACGCAGTTATGAGTTGATTGAAATTCTTTAATATTAGCCTGATCGTCTGTTAGCTACAGGATCAGCATTGGGGAGAGAAAAAATGGCCAGAGTTACCGTTGAAGATTGTTTAAAACGAATACCAACCCGGTTTTTGTTAGTCCATGTGGCAACAAAGCGCGTCCGGCAGCTTTTGGAAGGCAGTCCGCGTCTTGTTAAATCAAATAATGAAAATGTTGTTACCGCATTGCGCGAAATATCCGCCGGAAAGGTGTTTGTTAAGGAAGAGCAGGAGAATACTGAATAACAGTGATTGATCAAGTATTCTGATAAATGTCACAATTTCTTTTAAAATCAGTGAATCGTGATGTGGGAAAAGCGATTCATCACTATGACATGATATCTCATGGCGACAGGATTCTTGTCGGGGTGTCCGGCGGGAAAGACAGCCTGACTTTGTTGTGGATCTTAAATGAACGTCTTTCAAGAATCCCTATAGAATATAAACTGTTTCCTGTTTATATTGACCCCGGGTTTCCTGATGGATTTGCTGATGAACTTTGTGAATATTCAAGGCGCATAGGCTTTGACTTGTGGGTTGAGAAAACGGATTATGGGATTGTCGCGCACAATGCAGCGAACCTGGAAAATCCCTGTTTTTTATGCGCCCGTCTGCGCAGAAAACGAATATTTGAAATTGCCGATGAACTGGATTGTAAAAAGGTTGCCTTTGGTCATCACAAGGATGATATTATTGAAACCTTTTTCTTAAATATGTGCTATGCCGGAAATATTTCCACCATGCGGCCGGTGCAATCGTTTTTTAAAGGCAAAATTTCTATTATTCGACCGTTGGCCTATGTTGATGAAGACAGAACCAGGCGGCTTGCCAAAAACTGGGAATTCCCGGTTTTTCATAATTCCTGCCCGTATGCGGATATTTCAAAGCGAAAAGAAATAAAACAATTGTTGAATCAACTGTATAAATCCAATAGAAAAATCAGAGGCAATATTTTCAGGTCCTTGAGAAACGTTAATCCTGATTATCTATTATAAACTAAAAATTATAAAATTCGATTTATTATATAAACCGGCAGCTTTAAGGAGCTGAACCGGTTCATTGAAACATAATGCTATGAAAGATATACAAAACGAACGTGATTATCGAAATGTTGCAATTAATAAGGTCGGTATCAAAGATATAAGATATCCGGTTACGGTTCTGGACCGAAACCAGGGCAAACAGCATACCGTTGCATCAATTAATATGTATGTGGATCTTCCCCATGAGTGCAAGGGGACGCATATGAGCCGATTTGTTGAAATGCTTCATCTTTTCAGACCCAATATTGCCCTGAAGACATTTTCAGAAATTTTAGGTCAGATGAAAGAACACTTGAATGCCGCATCCGCACATATTGAAGTGACTTTTCCGTATTTTATTGAAAAAAAAGCTCCGGTGACCCAGTCCCCGGGCCTGATGGATTATACCTGCCGTTTGAACGGGTCGATTAATTCAGACAGCCGGGTGGATCTGGTTTCAGAAGTCATTGTACCGATTTCTTCAGTCTGTCCCTGTTCTAAGGAAATCAGCACGGATGGTGCCCATAATCAGAGGGGGATGGTCCATTTAAGGACCCGGTTCAAGAAATTTATCTGGATTGAGGATATGATTGAGCTGGTCGAAAGGGCTGCTTCCTGTGAAGTTTATTCGGTCTTAAAACGATCTGATGAGAAATATATTACGGAAAAGGGCTATGGCAACCCGAAATTTGTCGAAGACATTGTCCGGGATATTGCCGTGGAGCTGAAAGCGGATAAAAATATTACCTGGTATTCCGTGGCGGTGGAAAATTTTGAATCCATTCACAACCACAATGCATATGCCTATATCACCAGTGGTGAGCAGCCGAAAATTTAATCTGATTTGATTTTAATGAATCAGCTTTTTTAACTGTTTCATCACCGGTGCAGTGGTTTTTCCCGGCGTATTGATGAAAACAACAAAAGGATACATCTCTCCCTTCTGAGATACGATATATCCTGCCCGAGTATTGATGCCGTTTAATGTACCGGTTTTATAATATTCATTGTTTTTATGCTGCATCAGCCCATGGTATGGTTTGAATTCAGACAGGATTTCAATAAATATCTGCGCCGTCAAACGGTTGTTTCTGGATATTCCGGATCCCTCAACGACAGACATTTCCGTTAAATCAAATCGTTGGGCCAGGTATTTTTTTGCCGCTTTAACGCCTTTTTCCATGGAAGCCGGGGGGCCAAATACCCTGGCGCCGGTTGTCAGCAGGATCTGATTGGCGATAAAATTGTTGGAATATTCAAGCAGCCGGGCGATGATTTCGGTCAGGTCATATTGCGAAACATAGTGGTAAATGAGTTTGTCGTCGTGCTGGTTGGCCTTGCCGAGTTGAATATCTCCTCTGACCTCTATTCCTTTACTTTGTAAAAAATACTTAAAGATCTGTCCGGCGTATCGTGAGATTTCATCGCCGTTGTTGGTCAGCAGAATTCTCCCGGACTTTAAATTTGAAGATATACTTTTTTCCCGGGCAATAGGAACAATGGGGGTCTGGGGTTCGGCGCTGATAATCGTTTTATTTTCAATTTTAAAATTTACGGTATTGAAATTGACACATAAAGCGCCGTTCGGCGCATCATAGGGCTGCAGCGAACCTTTTATAGTCCCGGGTATGTTTAACGGTTTTTCAAAAAAAGTATCATCTAAAACAATATGATTGATTTTAGCTATATGCGGTTTGATTGCGGCAGCAATTTTTTGGACTTCTTCGGATACGAGCAACGGATCTCCGTAACCTTTAATAATAAGGTTTGATTGTTCATCAGTATAAAAATCCGTCGGAAATCGGTAGTCTTTATTTAAATAATGGATAGCGACAAGGGATGTCAGCACCTTTAAAGTGGAGGCCGGGATTAATTTTTTATCCGCATTCATGCTGAAGATAATATCTCCGCCCGGCGATGTTAAAAGAACAGCATCCTGGGAGGTGATGAAATTTTTGATTTTATGTAAGGGGTCTGAAGCAAAGGCGTTCGGAAATAAAAAAAAAATAAACGATAAACACGCACACATTGTTTTAAAAAATCGGCCGGCAGTTTTAAAAGTATAATTCAAATTCATGTAAAAGCCCGAGGTTAATTGTTTGATGTCATCTATGTTAAGCGATTTTCAAGTTTGCCGCAAATACAGGGAAATCGGAAATTGCATAGTGCCGTATTATTTGCTTTCAAGTATGAGTGTCACCGGCCCGTCATTAACCAGTGAGACATCCATCATAGCCCTGAATTGGCCGGATTGGGCCGGGATTCCTTTTTTTTTAATCTGTTCGGTAAAGTACTCGTAAAGTTTTTCAGCTTTTTCAGGCGGCGCCGCATTAATAAATGAGGGACGTCTTCCTTTACGGCAGTCACCGTACAGCGTGAATTGCGAGACCACTAATAATTCACCGCCGGCATCTATCAGCGATCGATTCATTTTCGCGTCCTGATCTTCAAATATTCTTAAGTTTGCCACTTTATCGGCAAGATATTCGGCATCTGACGTTGTATCCGAATGAGATACCCCTAAAAAAACCAGAAGTCCGGGGCCGATTTTACTGATCTGTTTTTTATCTACTGTAACAGACCCGGATTTTATTCTTTGAATGACAGCTCTCATTAACGTTTTCCGCCCATATCAAGTTGATTGTGATTTTCAGGTATTGTGAAATTGCAAACATGTTGAAAGTTACTTTAATAAATTTAACGGCAGCAGTGTTTGTCTGTCAAGTGGATCTGCAAAAGTTTGCTAAGCACATAAGAAGGAATTGACGCCGGATTGAGGCTTATTTCCTTGACACATAAGACTTTTGTAGCTTAATTTAAAAAGATTTTGTACATCAATATTAAATATAATTATTTTAAATATAAAAATATATTCGTCCCCGGAGGAATTTATTAATGAAGGAATTTATTAATGGACTATAAAAAAACACTCAATTTGCCGAATACCAAGTTTCCCATGAAAGCAAATCTTGCCAATCGTGAACCGGCACAATTAAAAAAATGGGAAGAAGACGGACTCTATGAGCAGATTCGCAACGCTTCTGAAGGCCGACAGCGGTTTATTCTTCATGATGGTCCTCCATATGCCAATGGCAATATACATATCGGCACGGCTTTGAATAAAATTCTAAAGGACATCATAATTCGGTCGCGCCAGATGAACGGCTTTGATGCCGATTATATTCCCGGTTGGGATTGCCATGGCCTGCCCATCGAGCACAACGTGGATAAAAAATTGGGTTCAAAAAAGAAAGACATGAGCAAAGTTCAAATCCGCCAGGAATGCCGCACTTATGCTGAAAAGTTTGTTGATATTCAGAGAGAGGAATTCAAACGTCTTGGCGGCATGGGCAAGTGGGAAGATCCCTACCTGACCATGGCTTATAAATACGAAGCGATTACTGCCAAAAAATGTGCTGAATTCGCTCTTGACGGAAGCTTGATTCACAGTAAAAAACCGATTCACTGGTGCTGCAGCTGCAAGACAGCTCTGGCTGAGGCGGAAATTGAATACGCTGACGAATCTTCCCCATCAATATTTGTTAAATTCGCATTAAAAGAAGATATCAGTGATAACGTTTCTGAACTGTCTGGCAAAAAAGTGTTTGTTGTCATCTGGACTACTACCCCGTGGACATTGCCCGCAAACTTGGGGGTTGCCTTACACCCGGAGTTTAATTATTCAGCGGTTGAGGCGGAAAATGGTGAAGTCTATATTCTTGCCACTGATCTTGTAAAAGACTGCATGAAAACATTTGAGATTGAAAATTATTCCGTGCTGGCATCAGTTAATCCAATGGATCTTGAGAATAAACATTGTCAGCATCCTTTGTATGACCAGACATCTTTGATCGTTATGGGCGATCATGTGACTTTAGAAACCGGTACCGGGTGTGTGCATACAGCACCGGGCCATGGTCGTGAAGATTTTGAGGTGGGAAATAAATACGGCCTGGATGCATATTCTCCGGTCAAGGATAATGGATGTTTTACAGATGATGTGGGTTCTTTTGGCGGAAAATTTGTTTTTAAAGCAGATTCGGAGATTATTGAAAAGCTTGATGCTGACAAAAACCTACTGGCATCCGGCAAGATTAAACACTCCTATCCTCATTGCTGGCGCTGCAAAAAACCGGTTATTTTTCGTGCGACCCCTCAGTGGTTTATCTCCATGGATAAAACCGATATACGGAAAAAGGCTTTAGAGGCAATTGATACGGTTTCATGGATTCCGTCATGGGGCAGGGACCGTATTTACGGAATGATCGAAAAACGTCCGGACTGGTGTGTTTCAAGGCAGCGGTCCTGGGGCGTTCCAATTACCGTGTTTTACTGCAAAGACTGCAATGAACTGTTAATTAACCAGGAAATTGTTGACCGGATATTTTCAGAATTTTCTGAAAACGGGGCTGATATCTGGTTTGAAAAAGATGCGTCTTACTTTATTCCTGAGGGCACCACATGTAAATCCTGCGGAAGCAAGGACTTTGGCAAGGAAACGGATATTTTAGATGTCTGGTTTGACTCGGGCGTCAGCCATGCGGCTGTTTTAGAAGAAAGGCCCAGTCTGGGGTGGCCGGCAGATCTTTATCTTGAAGGCAGTGATCAGCATAGAGGGTGGTTTCACAGTTCACTGCTTACGGCAATCGGTTCAAAGGGCAGTGCACCGTATAAAACCGTTCTGACCCATGGCTTTGTGGTGGATAGTAAAGGGAAAAAGATGTCCAAATCCATCGGTAATGTCGTTGCACCGAAAAAAGTGATTGACCAGTACGGCGCTGAAATCCTGAGACTATGGGTGTCGGCGTCGGATTACAAGGATGATATCCGGATTTCTGAAACAATCTTAAAACAGTTAAGTGATGCCTATCGCCGAATTCGTAATACGTGTCGTTTTATTCTCGGCAATTTGTCGGATTTTGAACCGGAAAAACATGCCGTCGCCTATGATGAAATGACGGACCTGGATAAATTTGCATTACACTCGCTCCAGGAACTCATTGAACGGAGCATCAATGCATATGACAGTTTTGATTTTCATGTCATTTACCATTCGCTTTATAATTACTGCACGGTCGGGTTGTCGTCATTTTATCTGGATATTTTAAAAGACCGGCTGTATACATCCAATCCGGAATCCGTCAAGCGGCGAAGTGCCCAGACAGTGATGTTTCATATTGTGGATGCCATTTCAAAATTAATGGCCCCCATTTTACCGTTTACTTCAGAAGAAATATGGAGCTTTATGCCAGTTACGGCAAACCGCTCTGGCAGTATTCATCTGGCAGAATTTCCTGCATCTGATGAAAATTTCAAAAATCCTGAGTTGGCAAAGCAGTGGGGGATGATTATCGACGTGCGCGGCGAAGTCACAAAAGTTCTTGAAAATGCCCGGGTTGAAAAAGTAATTGGCCACTCTCTGGATGCATCTGTAACCCTGAACACATCCAAAGAATTGTATGACCTTCTGGTACGTTATGAAAATGATTTAAGATCCATTTTTATAGTATCAGAATTAACGTTGATCAATCCGGACGACGCTGACACACCAGACGAAGCGTTTGTCCCAACAGAGATCGATGGATTGACTATTAAAGTCGGAGGGGCTGCCGGAAAAAAATGCCAGCGATGCTGGATTTATGATCCGAGTGTCGGTGAACACCCTGAAAATGATTCGATCTGCAGTCGTTGCCAGGCCGAGCTGGACAGCATGGATCACCCGAAATGAATGTTATGAGAAATAAATTTATAATGCTGATCAGCATTGCCGGTCTCGTGGTTGTATCGGATCAGGTAACCAAATGGCTGATAACCAGTTCATTATCATATTATGAACAAGTAAAAGTGATACCGGGATTTTTTAATCTGATATACATCCATAACCCCGGCGGCGCATTCGGTATTTTTGCCAGAAATCAGGGCACTCTGCAAAGCATGCTGTTTATTTTAATCGCCGTTGCGGCCATGGGACTGGTGCTGTATTTATACAAAAACACGCCTTCTGAATATCCGGTTCTTTCCGTTGGGTTTGCATTAATTTTCGGGGGTGCTTTGGGAAACATGATCGATCGGATCCGTCTTGGCAAAGTTATTGATTTTATCGATTTGTATATTGCCCACCTGCACTGGCCGGCATTTAACATTGCTGACAGCGCAATCTCCATCGGCATGGTGATTTTCGGGTTTTACATTTTATTCCGTAAAATCCCGTTATAACGTCTCCGATAATGCAATGATAATGCTAACACGGACTATTTAAAAATTTAAGGCAGCATATGCACCCTGTTCTTTTGAAATTCGGCGGATTAATCACTATTCATACTTATGGTTTTTTTATTGCCCTGGCCGTACTGGCAGGTATGTTTGTCTCCCGGTATGAAGCCAAACGGCTCGGGATCGATCCGGACAAAGTGGTTGATGCCTGCTTTTATGTTGTGATTGCGGCAATTGTCGGATCCCGGTTGTTATATGTTTTAACTAACCTTGAATTTTTTATGGCTGCACCGTTGGACGTGTTTAAAATATGGAATGGCGGCCTGGTTTTTTACGGCGGATTTATCGGTTCAGCTGTGACGTTGATTGCATATTTGAAAATTTATCACCTGCCGCTAGGCAAAATGGCGGATATTGCCGCACTTGCGCTGCCTTTAGGGCACACGCTGGGACGAATCGGATGCTTTTTTGCCGGATGCTGTTACGGAAAACTATGCCATCAGCCATGGGCGATCACATTCCGGAATGCGGATTCTTTAGCACCTTTGTTTGTCCAGCTGCATCCGACTCAGCTTTATTCTTCGGCATCTAATTTTTTGATATTTCTACTTATTTTTACTTTTCGCCGTTTTAAAAAATATGATGGTCAATTATTCTGGATATATATTGCATTTTACGGGATTAACCGGTCCATCATCGAGGTTTTTCGTGGTGATTTCAGGGGGGGGACGGTATTTAATACATTTTCGATATCACAGACCATCGGCTTAACTTCAGCTCTCATTGCCGTCATTATGCTGATTATCCTCGGCCGAAAAAATTCCACATCATAAAAAAATGTCAGAAACCAATTATCAGTCAATCAAAGAGTATATCCGCGAACGTTTAAACTCATCATTTGATTCTGTTTACCTGATATTCGGGGAAGAGTTTTTATATCAGCAGGTCACCCGGGATCTGTTAAATGCCATTATTCCGGATCCGGCCAGTCAGAAGCACAATTATGAAGTGGTCAATCATAAAGATGAAGGCCAGCTTGCCGATGTGATTGAGCGGATGAATACATATTCTTTTTTTTCCGAAAAAAAGGTTATGGAACTGCGGGACGCCACTGTGTTTGTTGCCAATCACAATCAGGGCAGTGTGTTACAGAAGGTCAAGCAGCTATATGAAAAAAATGACTTTGAAAAAGCCGCCAAAAAATTTTTAAGTCTGCTGAGTCGGCTTCAGATCCGTCTGTCAGATCTTTCATCAGATAATTCGACGGTTATTTCAGATGAAACAATTGCGGATAGATTTAATATCAGCGAAGAGCAGGCAAATGAGATTGACTGGATTAAGAAGCTTTGTGCATATTGCCTGGAACGCAAACTTTTAGTCCCTGAAACCGGCGATGACGCCCAACGCCTGAAAAATGCCGTTGAACACGGATTCCCAAAGAATAATTTTCTCTTTATCACCACCGATACGATTGACAAACGCAAAGCGCTGTATAAAACAATCAAAAAACTCGGAACAATTATCGACTGCTCAATTCCTAAGGGTAACCGGAAGGCGGATGTTGATACGCAGCGAAGATTTCTGCAGCAGCAGATGCGCCGGCTTTTGAAAAAATATAATAAACAGATTGATTCCAAGTCATTTGAACTGATTTTCAAAATGACCGGTTTTGATCTGCGGGCATTTACCGCCAACCTTGAGAAGCTGATTGATTATGCCAAAGACCGTGACCTGATTACAGCTGATGACGTGCATGCGGTATTAATCAGGACACGGCAGGACCCGATTTATGAATTAACCGGCGCGATATCAGAAAGAGACACATTAAAAACACTTCATTATATGTCCTCGCTGCTTTATTCCGGATTCCATTATTTGCAGATCCTGACGGCAATGACCAACCAGATTCGGAAATTGCTGGTGATAAAGGGTTTTATAGAAAGCAGATACGGCAGCAACTGGCATCCGGGAATAGGGTATGATCAGTTCAAAAAAATGATTATTCCATTAATTGTCAAATACGATGAAGAATTAATCGAAAAGGTCGACTATCACCAGAATGCCGTAAAAGGCAAATTTGAACCACAGGATTTAAAAAAGAAAAAAAAACCGTCTACAGACCTGTTTGTTGCCAAAAATCCGAATAATCCTTATCCGATATTTCAACAGTTTCTGCGATCCCAGAGATATACAAAAGAAGAATTGTATTCTGCATTTGAAGCATTAAGTCATGCTGATGTTAAACTGAAAACAACCGGCCAGGCTCCGGCAGCAGTACTTGAACAAGTTGTTTTTAAAATCTGCGGCACAGGGAATCAGGGGAAATGACAGGGTGTTGATATTTTTTTGCTATGAAATTTTTCAGCCATTAAATTTTTTTACCGGCCCATGTAATTAAAACCATTGTCATGCCCGAAGACCTGCCGTGTCGAAATTTTATTTTTCAAAACCCGGTTTGTATGAATTTTAATAAAGATATTAATGAATATATAAACTCCCTTTGTGCATCCAAGCGCCTGGGTTCCCAGGTGGTATTCCGAAAAGAAATTAAATCAAAGCCGCAATCCATACGCCCGCTGGATAATTTTTTCTCAGATCCGGTTAAAACAATTTTGTCATGTTCCGGTATTGATAATTTATATTCGCATCAATACACGGCGATAAAGGCGATTCGAAAAGGCAATCATGTTGTTGCCGCAACGCCCACTGCCAGCGGTAAAACAATTATTTACAATATCCCTTTTTTGGAAAAAGTTATCAAACGCCCGGATGCCCGGGCCATTTATCTGTTTCCGCTCAAAGCGCTTGCCCAGGATCAGCTGAAGTCATTTCAGAATATGGCTGTACATTTACATTCCGTGAATGCGACTGCTGCAGTTTATGATGGCGACACCACGGCCTGGCACCGCAAAAAAATCAGGCAAACGCTTCCCAATGCCATTTTAACAAACCCGGAAATGCTTCACCTGTCGTTTCTGCCGTATCATGATAAATGGCGAAATCTGTTTGAAAACCTGGAAATGGTCGTTGTGGACGAAGTCCACACCTATCGGGGAGTGCTGGGTTCCCATATGGCTCAGATATTCCGGCGGTTTCACAGAATTTGTGAAACGTACGGCAGTCGTCCCCGGTTTGTTTTAAGCTCGGCAACGATTGCTAATCCTGCCCAGTTGTCCGAAGATTTGATCGGCTGTCCGGTTAAAGCGGTAACAAAAAGCGGCGCGCCTTCGGGCAAACGCCATTTTGTCTTTATCGATCCTGCCGACAGTCCGTCTCATACCGCTATTTTACTGCTTAAAGCCGCGTTACACCGGGGCCTGCGGACTATTGTTTACACCCAGTCACGAAAACTCACCGAACTGATTTCAATCTGGGCAGTCAGCCAGAGCGGAAAATATGCGGGTAAAATCAGCGCTTACCGCTCCGGTTTTCTTCCGGCAGAACGCCGCGAAATAGAAAATAAATTAGTATCCGGCGAACTGCTTGCCGTTATATCCACCAGTGCCCTGGAGCTGGGTATTGATATCGGAGATCTGGATTTGTGTCTGCTGGTCGGATACCCGGGCACGGTCATGTCAGCCTGGCAGAGAGGCGGAAGGGTCGGGCGCAGCGGACATGACTCAGCAATTATTCTGATCGCCGGTGAAGATGCGCTGGATCAATACTTTATGAGACATCCGGAGGAGTTTTTCAGTAAAGGTCCCGAAGCTGCGGTGATCAATCCGGATAACCCGGATATCTTAAAAAAACACCTGGTATGTGCAGCCGCCGAACTCCCCCTGGAGTTTGACGAATCATTTGCAAAAGATCCTTCGGTAAAAGACTGTTTAAAAGTGCTTGAATCTTCCGGAGAACTGCTCCGAAGCGGCGACGGTTCCATGCTGTATGCGGCAAGAAAATTGCCTCATCGGGATATTGATTTACGGGGCAGCGGCAGTCGTTTCAATATTATTAATCATGATTCCGGAGATAATATGGGCGAGGTGGATGGATTCCGGGCGTTTCGGGAAACCCATCCGGGCGCAGTCTATCTGCATAAAGGAAAAACCTTCTGTGTTGACAAATTTGATCCGGGCGCCCAAATGGTGACGGTTAGACAGGCAAACCCGGTTTATTACACGCGTGTCAGGGCAGACAAGCAAACTGAAATTTTAGATATTTATGAACAAAAAAGAATATTTTCCATCTGGATTAAGTTCGGCCGCTTAAAAGTAACCGATCAGGTCTCCGGATATGAGAAAATACACATTCATGGAAAAAAACGAATCAATATTATCCCTTTGGACCTGCCGCCCCAGATTTTTGAAACCGACGGCATATGGATTGAAATTCCGCAATCGATTCAAGCATCTGTGGAAAGGCAACAGCTGCATTTTATGGGAGGCATTCATGCTGTTGAACATGCAATCATCGGAATTTGTCCTTTGCTGGTGTTAACCGACAGAAATGATTTTGGCGGTATTTCCATACCGTTTCATCATCAGGTGCAAAGCGCGGCTGTTTTTGTCTATGATGCCTTTCCCGGAGGTATCGGGCTTTGCCGGGAGGCGTATGTTCATGCGGAAAAAATGCTGCTTCAGACGATAAAGGCGATAAAATCCTGTCCGTGTGAGACAGGGTGTCCATCCTGTGTGCATTCCCCGAAGTGTGGTTCCGGCAACCGACCAATTGATAAATCATCTGCGTTATATATTCTTGAAAAACTCATTGATCCGAATGCTGCGGTCAGCGCAAATAACAAAACGCTGATTGATAAACAAACGATAAAAAATGAATCTGCCGCACTCATTCCAAAATCAGATCACTATGGCGTTTTCGATATTGAAACCCAGAAATCCGCACAGGAGGTTGGGGGATGGCACCATGCGGATCGAATGAAAATCAGCTGCGCCGTGGTGTATGATTCGAAACAGGATAAATATTTTGAATATTTTGAAGATGATATCTTGAATATGATCGAGCACCTGAAGCAGCTGGATCTTGTGATCGGATTTAACATCAAACGCTTTGATTATATGGTGTTAAGCGGATATTCCGACTTTGATTTTTTATCATTGCCGACCCTGGACCTGCTGGAATCGATTCATCATCACTTGGGATATCGAATATCCTTAAATAACCTGGCAAATGTGAATATCGGCACAGAAAAATCGGCTGACGGACTGCAGGCTTTACGGTGGTGGAAACAGGGCCGGATCCGGGAGATTGCACAATACTGCAAAAAAGACGTGGAAATAACCAGGGATATTTTTTTGCTGGGTCAGGAAAACGGTTATCTTCTGTTTAATAACAAGGCGGGCCAGGCGGTCAGAGTCCCGGTCAACTGGTGAAATCGGCATAATTCTCATTTTTTTTAAATATCAGAGAAACGGTAAACTCTTTTTTAAACGACATGATACTCTGTTATTATGGCTTGCCGCGTAATAACGGAGAGAGTCCTTGCCAAAATATTGTTGGCAATGTTATATTTAAAAAATCGTAAAATAATTTAGATTCTGGAGATGGACATATGGCCAAGGTGCAGGATTCGAATGGAGTTTCAAGCACAAAAAGTCTTTTCAAAAAAAGCGCCGCCGGCGCAGCCAATGATTTAAAGCCGAAAAAACCCTGGAAAATTATTATTGCCGATGATGAAGTGGAAGTTCACAACGTCACAAAGATGGTTTTGAATGACTATGTTTTTGAAGGACGGTCCCTTGAATTTTTAAGCGCTTATTCCGGGGAAGAAACAAAACAACTCATCGCTGCCAATTCTGATACGGCCATTATACTCCTGGATGTAGTGATGGAGACGGATGATGCCGGTCTCAAGCTGGCCAGATTTATTCGTCAGGATCTTAAAAATTCCTTTGTTCGGATTATTCTGCGGACCGGACAACCCGGCAAAGCACCGGAAAGGGATGTGATCATTGATTATGACATTAATGAATACAAGGAAAAAACAGAACTCACTGTCCAGAAACTTTTTACCACGATAACGTCAGCCCTGCGTTCCTACCGGGATTTGCGGATTATAGAGAAAAATCGGTACGGGCTTGAACAGATCATCAAGGCGTCTGCCCATCTGTTTGAACATCAGTCTTTAAAAGAATTTGCAAAAGGGGTATTGACCCAGCTGGTTTCCATACTGAAATTAGATGAAAGTTCAGTTTATCTTCAGCTTTCCGGTTTCAGCGCCTTTAAAGAAAAAGACGATTTTATTGTACTTGCTGCGACCGGCAAGTATGAAAAATCTGTGGATCAATATGTATCCACAATATTTAACGATGATGTCATACGATATTTGCGGCAGGCGGTGGATAACGAAAAAAGTCTGTTTATCGACGATCTCTATGTGGGATACCTGGCCACCAAAAGCGGTATGAAGAATGTATTATTTTTAAAAAGCTGCAGTCATTTAAGCAAGCTTGACCGTGATTTGATCCGGATCTTTTCAAACAATGTTGCCGTGGCATTTGAAAATATTCTTTTGAACAAGGAGATAGTCGATACACACAAAGAAATGCTGATGACTTTGGGTGAAGTCATTGAAAACAGATCCACTGATGTCGGCAAGCACGCGCACCGCGTTTCATTATTTTGCCACCTTCTTGCGCTAAAGGCCGGTTTAAGCCAGGAAGAAGCAGATCTATTAAGGCTGGTGTCACCGATTCATGATGTCGGAAAAGTTGCCATCCCGGATTCTATTTTATTTAAACCCGCCAAGCTCACCCCTGAAGAGTTTGAACAAATTAAACCCCACACCTCCATTGGATATGATATTTTTAAAAATTCAAACCGTCGAATCATGCAGGCAGCCGCTATTGTTGCCCAGCAGCATCATGAACACTGGGATGGGGGCGGATATCCGCAGGGACTCAAAGGAGAAGAAATCCATATCTTCGGTAGAATTACCGGGCTGGCGGATGTGTTTGACTCGCTGACCCATTGGCGGATTTATAAAGAAAAGTGGGGGATTACCCGGGTTCTTAAATTAATTAAAGACCAGAGGGGTTCACGCTTTGATCCGAACATAGTGGACATATTTCTTGAAAATATTGATGAGTTTGTTGAAATTAATAACCGTTACCCGGAATAAGAGATACGCTGTCCGGGCTTAAATTTTCAATTTCGGGCATTAAATTCTCAATTTAATGTTGCTTTACATGAAACAATTGTTTAATTCAAACTATTGTTGTCATTTCCCGTTGTCTGGCCTTTTTCCCATACCGTAAATTTTTGATTACTTATTTGTGCACAACGATTGAGTGGTATTGAATAAAAAAACATTGTTTATTCTACTAAACCATGATAACTTAAACCAATTAAACGTATAGAATAAATTTTGTATAGCAATAATCAAGTTTCTGATTAAAGTATTTGGAGGATAGGAGATTGCAGGAAAAGTCCACATTCAAACAATTAAGAGAAGATGAGCGTGAAGTCCGAAAACAGTTGATAATCAAGGCGGCCATGGAGCTTTTTGAGGAAAAATCGTTTCATGAAATCGGTATGCGTGATATTGCCGTCAAAGCCGGTGTTTCAGCCGCATCCATCTATAGATATTTTCCCAGCAGGGATGATCTTTTTGTTGAAGCGCTGATTCAGGACATCAATACCATAGAAAAATTATTACAACTGCGGGTTAAAAGTGGCGACAATATGGAAACCATCACCCTGGCTGTCGTTGACTATATGGTTGACAATGAAGCGACTTTCCAGATGATGTGTCATTTCATGATTCGGGGCGAATTGAATCCGCAGGCATTAAAGAAATTCAACGGAGTGCAGCGGTATTTTCTTAACATGTTTGATAATGTTGTTAAGCATACCGATGATGCCGGTAATCTGCGTTTAAATACCCAGGCTTTTTTTGCGTCCCTGGCCGGTGTTGTATTGACATTCCGCAATTATCCCGGGCGAACAGCTGAAGAAAAAAGAAAAGCGATCCATAAACTTGCGCTTATTATCATGCGCCAGGGCTCATTAGAAGCGCTTGAACGCGCGTAAGCTAAATTTTTCAATCCAGGCGTTTATTTTCCTGATAAGTTTCTTTTTGATAGGCTTCAAGGGCTTCATTGCAGAACAGTTGTTCTGCGTCTTTATAGCGGGGTGAGAAATGAAACAGGGTAAACCGTTTGGCACCTGCCAACCCTGCAATTTCCCCAGCCTGACGAGCGGTTAAATGACGTTTTGCCATGGCATGGCCAATATCTTTTTCCAGAAAAGCGGATTCAATAAACAGGTGGTCTGCGCCTTCGGCCAATTTGATAATCTTTTCTACATTGAACGGGGTATAGGCCACATCCGCCACATAAGCGATTTTCTGTCCTTCCGTTATAATAGTAAGCCGATCAACAAGATCTTTGAATTTATAATTTTTTAGAGTGGTTCCCGAGTTTTCCTTGCATGGTACTTTAAGGATTGATTCGGGATCACATTTTTCAAACACTGCCTGCTTAAACCGATAAAGCCATTGTCCGGGAATCAGTCCGAGCTCTTCTAAAGCTTCTTTTCGGATATTAATCCGAAATTTTTCCTTAAGAGCAAAACCAAGGCTTGGAATTCCATGGTCTAAAATTGAAGCGTGTATTTTAAGCGATGATTCGTCATATATTATATGGTCGCAAAACGGCCGTTGTAATGGTTCGCTGGTGGTTTTAAACCCGTTTTGACATATATATTTCTGGGAAATCAGACTGTTTTCAGAAATTTCAGTGGCATGAATAACTAATTGATTGGAAAATTTTTTTACAAGGTTCCAGGAATAACCGGACAGCTTGCCTTCAATATTCCCCAAAAATCCCTCAGGACCATAAAGATGGAGTGTTTTTTCCCGGCCGAGTATAATCCGCAGCAGGCGGTCAAATCCGGCAAAATGATCCATGTGGGTATGGGAAATAAAAATATGGCTGATCTTGAGAATTTCCCTGGAAGACAGATTGTAAATGTCTCCCAGGTCAAAAACGATTGCCCGGTTATGAAATGAAAAAGATACAAATAGTCCAGGGTCACCTGAAGAATCATTTATCAAACAGGGCTTAAATGAAGGCGGCATTATTTGGAAAGAAATTTTTCCACCTGTTTATGAATGCAGGCGTAGATTTCCTCATCAGCTCCGTAAATATCAACAGTGTCTTTGTGGTTAATCAGTGTTTCAATAACAAAAGAAGTTACATAAATACTGATAATATTCGGGTTTGAGACAAGATTCCGATAAGGTGCGATTTGATAATCAACATCAAAGTCATCTGCGTGAATCAGTTTTTCAAGGCAGTTGGCGATCTGTTCTTCCATGGAATTTTTATTGGTGGTTTCCACGAGAGCACTTTCAACCAGTTTCATTGCAATATAATTGCTTAATTCCTCCGGCTTTTCAGCAACGGCATTAATTGATTTTCTACGCTCATATTCTTTTGATGACGCAATTTTGGAGATAATTTTGGATTCACCAAGATTGCTGGGGCGAAATTTTTTTGACATGGGGAGTTTCCCTTTTAAATGCGATAAAAGCTATATGTTTTTAAGTTAAAAAATAATAATCTCAACAATGCATGATTTCAAGTAAAAAGTCATGGGATTTTAAGTAAAAAATTATGGCATTTCTATTTACCCGTATTCCACAACCGCCTGAATGCTCTTTTTGCCATTCCAGTGATTCCAGCGCAGTTTAAAGACGATGGTATCAAAATGTTTTTTATTCAGATTTTCGCCTTCAACATTGAACCAGATGGCATTGACTGTATTGTTGGATTTGGAATTGCGTTGTTTTAAAGTAAGTCGTCGGTGATTTTTTCCGATGATTTTAGAAAATGTTACATCCACTTTCTCAGTGCAAAACAAAGGTTCCGGATTGTCCTGGCCAAACGGCTGTAATGAGGAAATTTCATTAATTAAACGTTCAGATATTATATCAAAATCCAGCCGGCAATCGATTCGTATGCTGGGGATTATCTCCTGACCGGCTGTCATGGCTGCAACGGTTTTTTCAAACTGGTTTTGAAACTGCTTTAAATTTTCTCTTTTAATGCTCAAACCTGCTGCCATTGGATGTCCGCCAAAGCCCTCTAAGTATTCCGAGCATTGGCTTAAAGCATTATATAGATCTATCCCGGGGATACTGCGGGCGGAACCTTTTCCGATATTTTCTTTAAAAGAGATTAAAATAACCGGCCGATAGTACTTGTCCACCAGTTTGGATGCGACAATACCAAGAACGCCTTGATGCCACTCCTGTTTCCCGAGAATGACAGCATTTTTGTTGATCAATTCCGGTTCTTCATTAAAATACATCAGGATGTGATGAAAAATTTTCTGTTCAATTTCCTGACGTTGCGTGTTCAAAGTATTCAAGGTATTGGCTAACGTAAATGCTTCATCAATGTCTTTTGTAGTTAAAAGCTGGACAGCCAGCCGCGCATGATTCATGCGACCGGAAGCATTTAGCCGGGGGCTTAGTCTAAATGCAATGTCTTCCGCATCAATCGTTGATTTATTGATGCCGCTGAGCTTGATTAATGCATCAAGTCCCGGTCTCGGGCAGGTATTGATGACTTCCAGTCCTGCTTTGGTCAAAATCCGGTTTTCATTGATCAGCGGTACGACATCTGCAACCGTACCTAACGCAACCAAATCACACAGCGCCTTTAAATTCGGTTCCGGTATATTTCCCCCGGGTCGGTTTTCCCAGAAATTATTTTCTCTGAGATGCTTGCGCAGCCTTATCAGCAGGCAGAAGGCAACCCCGACACCGGCTAGATAGGATGCCTTAGAAGGGCAGTCATGTCTTCTCGGGTTGACAACAGCCAGTGCCTTCGGCAGAGACTCTGCAATGGTATGATGATCGGTGACAACGATGTCGATTCCGGATTGATTGGCATGTTCTATCGCATCATGACTGGTGGATCCGCAGTCAATGGTAATAACCAGGTTATATCCGCCGGGTATGACAACATGTTCGATTTGGTGGAGATTCAGCCCGTATCCTTCTTCGATGCGATGGGGGATATAATACGTCACATCAGCCCCTGTCGTTATCAGGAATTCATATAAAATAGCTGTGGAAGTTATGCCGTCCACGTCATAGTCGCCAAATACCAGTATTTTTTCATTTTGATTAATGGCATGGGTAATTCGCTCGACAGCTTTGTCCATGTCAATCAAGGTTTCAAATGACTGGATATGCCGCAACGACGGGTTGAAAAACTCGGAAATTGATTGGTTTGAGGAAATCCCCCGGTTTGCCAGAATTTTAGCAGTTATCAGGTGGTAACCAGTTTGTTTTTGTATGTTCCGGACGGTTGTTTTATCAGGATTCAGAATTTCCATTTGTTTTTTCATAAAATGGCATATAACTTATACTGCTTTATGAAACAATGAAATTTTGTTAAAAGTTCAATGAACAGTCCCGTGCTTTTTGGGTTTCCATGAATTTTTATTGTCAAAGTAAAAACCGGGATGTTATGTTTTGATAAATTATTTATATATGGAGATTTTTTGAAGACAATTGGAAAATTATACTCTATTGAGAAAAAATCAGTCGGTTTTGTAAAATTCATTTTTGAAGCATACGACGGCATCGCAGTGGTTGAAACCATTGACCGGCAGGCGTCTATAATTAAACTGCATATCGCGCCCGGTTGTGAAGGCGATGTCGATGATGTGATCAATGAATTAAAAAAAGAAATATTAATTGAACCTGTCCACGACGTTGCTGATTCGTTGGCGGGAAATTTTTAAGAATAAAATATGAAAACAAAAAATGTGTATATCAATACCATCGGCTGCCAGATGAATGTTTATGATTCCGGCCAGATGGCCAGAGTTTTAAAGCAGAAAAATTATGAGTCGGTCGATTCATATACAAATGCTGACCTTATTATTGTGAACACCTGTGCGATCAGGGAGAAAGCGGTTCAAAAAGTCTACAGTTTTCTCGGCCGCCTGAGTGCTTTGAAAAAGAAGAATACCGGTTTGAAAGTGGTTGTCGCCGGATGCGTTGCCCAGCAGCAGGGCGCAAAGCTGATTAAGCGGTTTCCCCAGGTCGATATTGTTTTAGGAACCCATGCCATCAATCAATTGCCTGATTTACTGCAAAAGATAGAAGAATTCCCGCAATCTATTGTTGAAATTAAAATGTCGGAAAAAATTCATGAAACCGCGCCTTCCGGCATTGATATGTCCCCCAAAAAAGAAGTGAACGGTTTTGTCACCATCATGCGGGGGTGTGAAAACTATTGTACTTACTGCGTGGTCCCATATGTCCGGGGCCGGGAAATCAGCCGCAAGCCGGAATCCATTATTCGTGAGATTCAGGCGCTGGTTCAATCCGGCGTAAAGGAAATCACGCTTCTGGGCCAGAATGTGAACAGCTACGGTGTCAAGGAAGGGCTGACATCGTTTCCTGAACTGCTGGCAATGGTCAATGATATTGATGGACTCGAAAGAATTCGGTTTGTTACATCCCATCCCAAGGATCTTTCCGATCAGCTGATTGAATCGTTTGGTAAACTGAATAAGGTATGCAATCACATTCATTTGCCGGTTCAGTCAGGCTCAAACCATATCCTGAAAAAAATGAACCGCAAGTATACCCGTGAAGCTTACCTGGAAAAGATTGAGAAACTCCGTGCGGTCTCTTCTGGTATTGGGATTACAACGGATTTTATTGTCGGATTTCCAGGTGAGACGGAACAAGATTTTAATGACACTATCGGGTTGATTGAAACAGTTCAATTTGACAGTGTTTTTGCGTTTGAATATTCTGATCGTCCGGAAGCACCGGCAGCCCGTTTTTCAGACAAAATAGAGTCAGAGGTTAAACATCACAGACTCCAGCGTCTTTTTAAACTGCAGAAAGAAATCACGAGAAAAAAACATCATTCACTGATTGGTCAGACTTTTTCCGTTTTGATTGAGGGGGGAAGTAAAAATCAGCTGAAAAATATATCCACATCCGAAACAATTGAACTTTCCGGACGGACTTCTGAAAACAGGATTGTCAATTTCGACGGCTCCCCTGACTGGGGGATTGACATTGATTCATTAAAAGGTCAAACTGTTGATGTGGAGATCATTAAAGCGTTTTCAAATTCCCTGTTCGGCGTTTTATCCGAACATCGAATAGAATACCTCAAATTAAAAGGAGGTCATTCTCATGTT
>JAQYVU010000199.1 GCA_030145385.1 Desulfococcaceae bacterium | reverse complement strand
ATATCCGGAAGCCGGATGTCTGCCACCAGCAAATCAAACTGTTTATTTTTAAACGCTTCCATTGCCAGTTTTCCCGTTCCCGCCAAATAAACATCATACCCTTCCTGCGTTAAGACCATTTCAAGTCCTTTGGCAACGTTGAGATCGTCTTCCATCACCAGAATGTGCGGATGAGGTTTGCGCGCGATTGATTGTTTTTCCTGTGCCTGTGTCATAATATGTCCTCCGGTTTGGGGTTAAAAAACTTTTTGTTTTCTTTTGTGAAGAGGAGGAATATTGCAATGGGTGTGCCAGATGTGGCATAACGGTCAACAATGTTTATTTTAAATTAAAAATCGGATAGTTATATCAATGAAAGCCGAAGTGGATACAGGCCAGCCCAGAGCGGAATCGTATAAATAATTATACGCAATAAAATAAGGAATGAAAAGTTATGGGCATAATCTCAATAGGATATATTCGTATAAAAAAAAATACGATAAAAACGGGAATGTATAAAGAGATATTCGGTGCGAAAAGGTGACAGGTATTGGCGTGTTTATTTATCTCCAGACAGATTGGAGATATTGTGTTTTTTCATCAAAACGGAAAAATTGGAGCGTTGCATCCCGACCCGCTTTGATGCGCGGGTGATATTTCCATTTTCAGCTGTCAGCGCTTTTTGAAGAAAGGCCTTCTCAATTTGGCCGAATCGTTTTTCAAGCAGATGACGTTTAACGGATTTGAGTTCCTCCAAAGTATCCGGCACAGCGTCTTTTTCCTGATGCCGGGAAACCTCAAAATGATTCAGGAAGTTGCCTGAATCTACAACGGGCTCGTCGGTCATGATCACCAGGCGCTCAACCACATTCTTAAGCTGCCGGACATTGCCCGGCCAGGCGAAGCTTAACATCTTATCCAGTGCTTCATCTGAAAACCCGTCAATTTTTTTGCCGGTCTTGCGACAAAAAAATCTTAAAAAATGATAGGCAAGCATAGGGATATCTTCCTTTCTCTCCCGAAGCGGCGGCAAAAAAATCGGGAACACATTCATACGGTAAAACAGATCCTGCCTGAATGTTCCCGCTTCCACCATGACCCTTAAATCCCTGTTTGTGGCGGCAATAATGCGCACATCCGATTTTTTAACCCGACTGGCGCCGACCGGTTTATATTCCTGAGTCTCCATGACCCGGAGCAGTTTCCCCTGAATCTCCAGACTTAAATTGGCCACTTCGTCCAGAAACAGGGTGCCACCGTCAGCTGCTTCAAATATTCCGGCCTTGTTATGCACCGCTCCGGTAAAAGCCCCCTTAACATGCCCGAACAACTCACTTTCCAAAATACTGTCCGAAAACGTACTGCAATCCGCTATAATAAATTGTCGGGATACCCGCTGACTGTGGGCATGAATTGAACCGGCGAAGAGCTCTTTACCGGTTCCGCTTTCTCCGTCCAGCAAAACAGTACTGTCAGTCGGTGCCACCCGCTTGACGGCCTCAAAAATATCCTTAATCCGCGAATGTTCCCCCACAATTTTATTAAAATCATACCGCTGATAAAGCTGTTTGCGCAAAGACCGGTTGTCTTCTTTAAGACGTTTGTTCTCTAACGCTTTCTTAACGGCCAGGATCAGTTCATCGCTGGAAAATGGCTTGGCAATATAGTCGCACGCACCAATCTTTAAAGCTTTGACTGCATTTTGAACAGTTGCAAATCCGGTCATCATAATCACATACACATCCGGCTGCTTTAACCGAACTGTTTTTAATATTTCCATTCCGCTGATATCCGGGAGCTTTATATCCAGCAGAATTATATCATACTGACCCGCAAGCGCCTGATTCAGTCCGTCTGTGCCTGTAGCGCAGGTATCCACCGACCAGCCTTCATCAGAAAAGGACAAACGGGCGCCGTTGCGGATAGAGCTCTCATCATCAACAATTAAAATGGCAACTGATTTCATTTTTCTTTATAGTGTTATTTCTAAAGTTATCTTTCATGATTTAAACGGATATCATATACCTATAAATTTAAAAAAAAACAATCCGGAACATAGCCATTTCCAAGGCAAGAACTTTGGGGCATGAACACTATTTACACCATGACCAAAGTATGATATTCAATACCTATTCAATATTATTCCAAATAATAATAATTAGTTAACTTATAAATAATAAAATTTCACTAATAAATTTTATAACTGGTGCAAATCTAAAATCCAAAATTTGAAAATTCATAAGAATTAAATATTATTTATGAAAGAGATTTTAAAATGAATCTAAATATAAAACAGAACATAACAAAAAGAATCCAACAACTGGCAAAAGAAAAAAACGCGATTATTCTGGCGCACAACTATGAGCCGCCGGAAATTCAGGAGATTGCAGACCTTTGCGGGGATTCCCTGGAACTCAGCATCAAGGCGTCTCAAACCGATGCGGATATTATTGTTTTTTGCGGTGTAAAATTTATGGCAGAAACCGCATCTATCCTTTCTCCGGAAAAAACCATATTGCTGCCGAAGCTGGAGGCCGGATGTCCCATGGCGGATATGATCACACCGGAAGCATTAAAAGCCAGACTGGCTGAAAATCCGTCCATGCCCGTTGTCACCTATGTGAATTCCACGGCTGCGGTCAAGGCCCTGACAACCATCTGCTGCACATCCGCCAATGTCATCAAGGTTGCCAACAGCCTGGAAGAAAATGAAATGCTGATGGTCCCGGACCGGAATTTAGCGAATTACGCTGCCACCAAAACAGATAAAATCATTCATACTTGGAATGGCTTTTGCCCGTTTCATGACGCCCTGACCCCGGAACAGGTATTAAAACAAAAGCAGGCTTATCCGGATGCATTGTTTATGGCACACCCGGAATGCCGCACCGAAGTTCTGGAACTGGCAGATGAAATTGCCAGCACATCCGGCATGATCAAGATTGCTAAAGAATCTGACAGCAAATCCTTTATCGTGGGAACGGAAATCGGCCTGCTGTATCCTCTGCAAAAAGCCAATCCGGGCAAAACGTTTTACCCGGCGTCAATGGCCATGGAATGCGTGGATATGAAAAAGATAACATTGGCCGATGTTGTGGACAGTCTTGAAAACGGCACCGGCGAAGTCAAGGTGCCGGAGGATATCCGGGTGCCGGCGTT
>JAQYVU010000010.1 GCA_030145385.1 Desulfococcaceae bacterium | reverse complement strand
CGTTATCTCATTAAAATTTTTGACTTTTTCCATTGTGCTCATCGCATTGATGCTGGAACTCTCCGGGTATGGGTTACTATCGCTCTACTGGCTCACATCCTGGGGCCGGACAGTGGTGGTGGTGCTGTGGAGCGTTCTGGTCTTTTTCGTTCTGCGGGAATGGAATCCGAAAGTGGAAAAACATCAGGAGACGGCTGACGAGACGACCGGTATGCCCAAAAACTCCATCCGGTGGGCAGTGGTGCAGTTTTTAACGCTGGTCTGGTTTGGCGGGGTCATTATCTTTCTGGTGCTTGCCTGGGGCGGGAAGCAGGCGGTTCTTCTCGGGATTTTTGAGTTTCTTCAGCATACGTATCAGGTGGGAAGCATGCGCTTCAGCCTGATGGGATTCATTATTGCCATATTGATTTTACTGCTCACCCAGGCCGTTGCCCGGATATGGCAGCATATTTTCAGGAAAAATATTTTAAAGCAGAGCGGAATGGAAGAAGGCCTTCAGGATTCCATCACGACCATATCGGTTTATGTGATCTGGTCGGTGGGCATTCTGATTTCATTAAATGCTTTCGGTTTTAATGCAACCTCTCTGACGGTGGTGCTCGGCGCACTCGGAATCGGGTTGGGATTCGGGCTTCAGGCAATCTTTAATAATTTTATCAGCGGCATTATCCTGCTGTTTGAACGGCCCATCCAGGTGGGTGATGATATTGAAGTCAACGGCATATGGGCACGGGTCCGGAAAATTAATGTCCGTTCCACGGTGGTCCAGACCTATGATAACGCGTCGCTGATTATTCCGAATTCCGATCTGATCAGTTCCCAGGTGACCAACTGGAGCTTTAAAGACAAGCGGCTCCGGCGAACCGTGGAAGTCGGCGTGGCGTATGGCTCGGATGTGGAACTGGTACGGGACACCCTTTTTGAAGTTGCGGAAAAAACCCCCCGCGTACTGAATCTGCCCAAAGCGGATGTGATTTTTAAAAATTTCGGGGATAGCGCCCTGATCTTTCATTTGCGTTTCTGGACCCGGGTCGAGTATTTTTTAGCTGTGGAGACCGATGTCCGGTTTGAAATCGACCGTCTGTTTCGGAAAAGAAAAATCGAAATCGCCTTTCCCCAGCAGGATATTCATATCCGTTCCGGGTTTAAAGAGAAAAAAGAAGTCGGGCCGCAGGAAGAGTCTCCTGTTTTGGCCAGTGAATCCGGAAAGGCGGAAGGGTAAAAAATTGTTTCTTCCTACAACTAAAAAAGAAATCAAACTCCTGGGCTGGGACGCGCTGGATGTTATCCTGATTACCGGCGACAGCTATATCGACTCCTCGTTTATCGGTGTGGCGGTCATCGGCAAGGTACTTCTTAAGGCGGGTTTTCGCGTGGGCATCATTGCCCAGCCGGACACGGAATCAGATCAGGACATCCGGCGTCTGGGCGAACCTGAATTGTTCTGGGGAGTGACCGGCGGGTGCGTGGATTCCATGGTGGCCAACTGGACCGCCACCGGAAAAAAACGGCAGAAAGATGACTATACGCCGGGCGGCATCAACAACCGGCGGCCGGACCGGGCAACCATCGTGTATGCCAACCTGATTCGCAAATATTTTAAAGACACAGCCCCCTTGGTTCTGGGGGGCATCGAGGCCAGTCTGCGGCGGATGGCTCATTATGACTTCTGGTCAAACAAAATCCGGCGGTCGATTTTGTTTGACGCCAAATCCGACTTTTTGCTTTATGGCATGGCGGAAAACGCTGTTGTGGATTTGGCCCGCTGTCTTCAGCAGGGTAATGATCCCTGTGAAATCCGCGGGCTTTGTTATATTGCCGGAAGCACTCCGGAAGGGTGTCTGGAACTGGCGGCTTATGAAGACTGCGCAAAAGACAAAGAAGTGTTTGCGAAAATGTTTCATGCGTTTTATCGCAACAATGACCCGGTCACCGCAAGTCCCCTTGCCCAGAAACAGGATACGCGGTACCTGATTCAGAATCCGCCCGCTTATTGTTTGTCCGAAAAAGAACTCGATGCCGTGCATGAACTGGATTATGAACAGGCGCTTCATCCATATTACCGTAAACAAGGGAATGTAAAGGCTCTGGAAACCATTCGTTTTTCTATTGCCACCCACCGGGGGTGTTACGGGGAATGTAATTACTGTGCCATTGCCGTTCACCAGGGACGTCAGGTATCATGGCGAGGAAAACAATCAATTCTGGCAGAGGCCCGGCTGATGGCGGCTCATCCGGAGTTTAAGGGGATCATCGCCGATGTGGGCGGACCCACGGCCAATATGTACGGTATCGAGTGCGCCCGGAAAAGCACCAAAGGCAGCTGTACGGAAAAAAGGTGTTTGTTTCCAAAACCCTGCGCAAAGCTGAACATCAATCATGCCCAACAGCTTTCTCTTTTAAAGGACCTTAGACAGATCAGCGGTATTCGAAAAGTCTTTATCGCATCCGGTATCCGGCATGACATGATCCTGGCGGATCAGGAAAACGGCAAGCGGTATCTGGAAGAAGTTGTCCGGCATCATGTGTCCGGACAACTGAAGATTGCCCCGGAACACAGTCAACCGAACGTGCTGCAGAAAATGGGAAAGCCGGGAGCGGACACGGTTTTAAAATTTAAGGACCTGTTTTATCGGCTGACGAAAAAAGAAGGCCTAAACCAGTTTTTAACTTATTATTTAATCGCCGCCCACCCCGGATGCACGGAAAAAGATATGGCAGCACTCAAATCGTTTGCTTCCAAAAAACTCGGACTCCTGCCTGAACAGGTGCAGGTGTTTACGCCAACCCCTTCCACCTATTCCTCGCTCATGTACTGGACCGGCAAGGATCCCTTTACCGGTGAGCCCTGCTTTGTGGAAAAAACCATTCATGGAAAAGAGCGCCAGAAAAATATCATCATCGGCCGGGGGAATCCAAAGAGAAACGTTAAAAAAACGCAAAATCAAAAACTGAAAGGAAAAAAATGTCATTAATCATTAAATGTCTTTTGCCGGTGCTTATAGTTTTTATCCACACGGCTTCTGTGTTTGGCGAGGAACCGGAAATTAAGGTGACAATCAAGGGCATGATTTCAAATATTCCGGAAGTCGGGGCTTATATCTCTTCCCAAACCCATCTTAAGCTTTATCCATGTGAAATCACTGGTAAGATGAATGTTCAGAGGGATGGAAAAGGAAACCTGGTTCCGGTTCCCGGACAAAAGGAACAAACTTTCTATCTGGACGGTTTGAACAGACTGGTGCCCCCATCACGGCTTTCCCGGGCCGGACTGCCTGTTTTTGGTTCGTTTATTTTTTTTAAGATTCGAAGCCTTGAGCCGGGCAGATGTTACAAAATATGCGCCATGATGCTCGATCGGCCGTATCCCGGAATGGTTCCCCTTGTCAACAGTGACGGAACGCCTCTTGAAATAATCATCCCTGAAGTCAAAGCGGGTGAAAACAGTCAAGAAATCGTCGTTGATTTAACAAAGGAAACGGTGAATATTCCGCAACCAAAGAAGCGGTGATTCGGGTTTTGCTATGCATTATAATACTGTTTTATATGTTGAATCGGTTTTTTTTAGTCGGCTTAGGAGGATTATTACCTTCGTGATAATAAGCGTATTGTTGGTAATAATATGAACTTTGATTATTATGAGTCACACCATTTAAAACTGTCCCCAGGATACGGCAATTAGTTGCATTTAGTTTGTCTAATGTGTTTTGAACTGCATTTCGGGGGGTTAAACCAGCCCGGATGGTAATAACTGCACCGTCAATCATAGGGGTTAAGGCGACAGCGTCTGATACAGCAGAAATGGGTGGCGTGTCAATTATTATATATTTATACTGTTGTCTCAAAGTATTAATCAGACGTTGCATATTTGCCGAGTTGATAAGTTCAGAGGGGTTTGGGGGAACAATGCCAGCGGGAATGATATCTAAATTTTTAATATCAGTAGAAAAAATTGATTCATTGACTTCTACTGTTCCGACCAAAAAGTTAGACAATCCGGTATTGTGGCAAGTTTTAAAGAAAGAATGGATTTTTGGACGCCGCATATCGCAGTCGATCAGAATCGTGCGGAAATCAGCTTGAGCCATTGTTATTGCGAGATTGCATGCAATAAGAGTTTTCCCTTCATTGATGCCGGAGCCTGTGATCATAAGTACCTGCGGCTTATTTTCGGCAGACGAAAAAAGAATACTCGTTCTTAACCCCCGGAAAGACTCACTGGCAATCGATTTTTGGGAACTGATAGTAATTAATTCATCAAGACAGTCATCTGATTGGATTTCCTTAGCAAAGTCAGGAATAGTTGCTAAGTAGGGGATATCAAGATGCTCTTTTATTTCATCCGGATATTTATATGTATTGTCAAGTAATTCAATCAAAAAAGCCAGCCCAATACCCAATGACAAACCTACCAATATTGCCAGGATAATATTTTGATTGGTTCGGGGCCTGACCGGTTTTTTTGGCACTTCCGCTATATCGATGATCCTGATATTACCGGTCTTCATCTCCTCGGTTAAAGAAGTTTCTTTAAACCGGTTGATAAGCAAATCATACATATTCCGAGAACTCTCTGCTTCTCTTTGAAGAACCCCATATTGAATAGCCATTTTGTTCATGCGTAGGCTTTCTTTTTTTTGCTGGGCAAGAGCTTTTTTAAGTGACTCTTCTCTGGCAATCGCAAGTTCATATTCATTTCTCAAGGAGTTTATAATCTGGGTGACTGTTGTGATTTTGCGTTTCTCTAAATCTTGAAGTTCTAATTTTATTGCCACCATTTTAGGATGATTTTGACCGTATTTTTTGGAAAGTTCCGACATCCCTGTGTATAAATCGACCTCCATTTTTCTTATTTCGCCCACAAGCTTATTATCAATTACTTCGGGGATAGAATTCAGCATGTCCGGAGAATCTTTTAATTTTAAAGCCTGCATATAACGGGTTTCTGTTTCGACACGTCGGGCCTCAGCATCAATCACTTGAGAATTTAATTGGGCTAATTTTTGTGCGGTTATTTGTTCCGCATCACTTGAAAAGTTTGTAATTATTTCATTTTTTTCCTTATAGGATAAAAGCTTTTTTTCCGCCACTTCGACTTTTTTTCTTTGTTCATCAATACGGTCACTAAGCCAAAGAACCGCATTTTTAGTGGCTGACAATTTGGTCTCAAGATTGTGATCAATATAAGCCTGAACCAGAGCATTTGATAATTTTGCCGCCATAGCCGGATCTTTTGCTTCTATGCTGATATCTACTAACCGGCTGCTGCGAATCGGGGTAACTTCTATCCTGTCGATAAAATCACTAACCAATCCGGAATCTGATGATTCAATTTCATTGATAATGTTTTCATTGGTTTTTCCGGTATTCAATAGGGCTATTATCTTTTTGGGGATATAACTGACTGTGTTTCGAATAAATGCAATGATGCCGGAAAAAAAGTTTTTCTCATATTTAAATTCAGAATTGTTTTGAAGGTCTAAAGACCGAACCACATTTCGGGCTACAGTCCGGCTTTCAATGATTTTATATTGCGTTTGATAATAATCGGAACCCGTTGTGTCGATGGCCATAACTTCCTTGAATGAAATTAAATTTGGGTTTTCCTTTGAAATTTCGATGCGGGAAGCGGCCTGATAAATTGGGGTAGCAGAAAAATTAAATAAAAGCGTTACAAGAAATACTATCATAAAAAAACTGAAAATTAACCATCGGCGT
This sequence comes from Desulfococcaceae bacterium, assembly GCA_030145385.1. Taxonomy (GTDB): domain Bacteria; phylum Desulfobacterota; class Desulfobacteria; order Desulfobacterales; family Desulfosalsimonadaceae; genus SURF-3. Next base: position 68,868 of record JAQYVU010000010.1, on the reverse strand, counting down.
TTTATTAGGATGTTAAAATAAGCTCGGATATGATTTACATTTTTCATTTTTTGTCCATGAATTGAAGAAATTTTGATTCCATTATTGCAGAAACTATAAAAATTCTAAAAAAGACTTTCAGGCACCACGATCACATCTCCGGGCTGAATCTGGACGTCTTTTCCTTTTTTGCCTTCTTTTGTGATTTTATCGACTTGAATTTCTATTATTTTTTCAAGACCGTTTTCAATACGAACAATACGTGTTTTGTTGCGTGCGGCGATTTTTGTAAATCCGCCGGCATTACTGATCGCTTCTATGATAGTTATGTCGTCCTCAAGGTATGAGTAAGCCCCCGGTTGTTTAACTTCCCCGATAATATAGAAGTGTTCAGCCGCAGGAATATAAATTAAATCTTTATCCATCAAAAAAAGATTGGATAATTGGCCCCCTTCTTTGAGAATGCGTTTAAGATCAATGCGGATGACAATTTTTTTTTCTTGTTCAGTGTTTGGGTTTAAAGTGCGAACAATCATCCCCATCTTGCCTGTTTGCTGAGATTCAATACCGCCTGCCTGGGACAAGGCATTCAAAATTCTTTCATGGGCATGAAGCGAATAAGCACCGGGTTTTCTAACTGAACCAAGTACCATATATTGTTTGCTTTGATATTTTTCTACATTTACAGAAACATGAGCGTTTAATAAATATTGGCCTTCGGCAAGTTTATTGGATATTAATTTTTCGATTTCAGAAGACGTCAGGTTGGAAATTTTAATCTGGCCAATGAGTGGAAATGAAATATAGCCATCAGCACTGATATTAACATTTTCGCGGGTAAGATCCGGCTCTTCATAGACTTTAATTGAAATGACATCATAGCCTCCGACAGTATAATTCTGGCCGGTGGGGTTGTTAGCCTGTGGGTAATTTAAAAGATATTCATTAACCGTATAATTGAGTGTTTTTTTAATAACAGTATCTAATCCAATATCTTTTTTTTCATTTTTTTTGATTTCTTCAAGCCGGGCGAGTTCAGTTTGATCCAGGCCCATTGATTCTCCTTCTGAAATTGTAATGACACGAATAACATCACTATTTGTGCTGCACCCCATGCAAATAATAAATAAGGTGATTGTAAAAAAAATTATTGAATATTTCATTTATAAACCTTCGCACTTTCTTCACGTATAAAATAAACGGATATATCTTCAAGCATCATCATCAAAAAAAAGGGACATCCTCGTCCCTTTTTTTGTGAAAGTATTTTTTTAACGCAGTTATTGTTAGTATTGGGCGGTTAAGGCGATACCTAAAACATTGCGATCATATTCTTCAGCGTTATAAATTGAATTTGTTGATTTTTTATTCTTGAATCGGTAAGAAATTCCGGCGGTAACATATTCATTAATTTGATAGTTAATGCCAACTTGTGCCTGAAAAATATTAAATTCCTTGCCAGGCAACCCTGGTGCTTCATCTTGATAGTCAAGATTGGTTAATCCAATATTTAGATTAGTTTTGAATAGTTGCCCGATTCCTTGAATAATTTGTACAAAACAACTTGTGCTAATGTATGAATTGGCATCAGCATCCGGAGAAGGTGTAAAATTTCTATCCAACTTCAGAAGAAAAGAAGTTCGTTCCCTCATTATGTACTGAATAGTTGTCGCAGCGATTAACCCATTTTCATCACGATATGAATTGCCTTCCGGATCAATATCATTGTCAAACGTATGGCGTCCATAACCCACTTTAACTTCTCCGGTCAGTTTTCCCATCGGCACAAAGCGGGTTCCGATGTAAAACTCATCCAGGCTAAAGTCCTGAGATGTATCACGGCTCCAGTTTTCATCTCTATTCGTATAGAAAATTCCATCATTTTGTTTATCATATTTTGTCAGTGTTTTTATATATTGAAACAATGCCGAGGTTTTAGGTGTTACTTTATATAATAAAGCGGCCCCAAATGCATTGCTGCTTCTGTTTTGCCATTGATCTTCTATTCTATCATATTTTTTTTTATAATTGTTGTACGAACATTCAACTATGGCAGTTTTTTTAACTTCATATCCGGTTACAAGGGTTAAATCGTTTTGCCATCGTTTTGTTTGTGGGATGCCCAGCGCATATTCATTTTCATCACCATATGGATCGGAAGTTTTAAAATAAATGTCTTTTGCTGAAACATATAAACCTGACGGGGTTTTTAATTGTGCAAAAACTTGCGGGAGGTGTGCTTCATAATTATTTTCATCATCATCAGAATATCTGGCAATATCGACCAGATATTCTGCTGAGATAAAATTCTCAGGTTTGAGGGTATAGTTAAAATTAATTTTGGGTTTCAAAAGATGGATAACATCGCTTTCCTTATTGGTGTGCGCCGAGTAAATATTGTCATTATATTGAGGGGCATATGTGATTTCTGAATTAATCATCACTCGACCGATTCTTAAGTTTGCGCTGGCAAAGGAAGCTGATGAGAATCCAAAATGACTCATTAAAATTACAATAAGTAAACATTTGAAGTATTTAATTTTGAAAAGTCTCATAAATGTTGACTTCATTCCAAAATAAGAAAGTTGAGGGCACCAGCCAGTTTTGGATGGTTCGATTATTTGGTTTTTGACCATTACTGTCCGTAAACAGATATCGGCAACGGCGGCGTAATCTCTCTAATGAATAAATCTGCTCCATCTGCAGCAGTTTGTGCAAGTTGGAATGCAGATTCAAAATTTATGCTTGATGTATTACGGTTTTTTACAGCCACACTCGCAGCAATTGTAATGTCGGAATTTTGACCCGGTGAGATGCTGGAGCAGGTATTTTTTACCGTTTCTGCCGATTCCGGAGCTGCATAAATGACAGCAAATGCAATTTCCGTCGCCAAGTTTGGCATAAGGACAGCGGCGATTTCTGCAATATCAGGTGCGTAATTTGGAACCAAAAAGGCTGCAAAAGCAACTATAAATGGTGCATCGTCGGGAAATGCATTGATTTTTTCCTGAACCAACTGCTTAATTTGAGCAATATCATCTGAAGCATTACTTATCGCGGTTTCAAACTCATCCAGTTGCGTAAGTAAATCCGGGTGAGGAGCTGCCAGAGAATCAATCAGTGAGAAAGCTAAAAAAATAAAAATATAAAAACAAATCAGCTGGTACTTTGGATTTATTGTTTTATTTATCATTTGGTATACCCTTATAGAAGATCCTTAATGCACGGGTTTAATTTTATTAAATTTCAATACAGCATGATGTAGTTCGGGTCAATAATATTCTCGATCGATTAACAAAGCGTATTTTAGCTTAGTGTATTTACTTTTTAAGGACATATTTTAATATTTCAACTCTTAATTTTTCATTTTCTTCAGGAATTATTTTTAAAACAACATGCTCATCCGGATAAAAATTCCATATTAAATCAACATTATCCAATAATTGAATCTTGACCTGTTTTTCCATGGTTTTGGACTTTACTTTAAGGAACTCCAATTCAAATGCTCGCAGAAAATAGTCTTGGAATTTAAGAATATTTTCTTTCTTCTTTGTTGTATTATCATCAGAATCAACAAAAATCGTTGAACGCCATAGATAGTATTTTGCAGCACCGATGAGGATATCCGTATATTTTGGTGAAAAATATACCGCCATATCAAAGCAGTAATCGCCAGAAGAAAGTACTTTTTCTGATCGATTGTCCATATCATTGTATGCCTGACTAAAAGCTTTACCTAATTCGAACCAGTATAATCCATTTGCAGGATTGAGTCGGACAGCAGTTTTTAATTGTTCAGCAGTAAGATTGGAATACTGGCTCAGTAATTGATCATTCTGCTCCATAATTTTCATGTAACTAACTGCTTCTTTATAATAATATTCGGCATTTATAGGATTATACCCCTGTGCTTTTTGAATATCGGAAATCCGTGGTTTCCAGTTTAAATTCAAAGTCGAATTCCATTCACTTGGGCAATAAATTTCAGCTATAAAATGCCTCACCGACATCAACATACAGCTACCGAAAATTAAAATTATTGTACCTGCGATTAAGAACTTTCGACTCCGGGTTAATTGAATGGATTGAAGTGTATAAATAAAACGTTCAGAATATCCATGGCCATATCGATGGACGGTTACAAATCCAATGGCCATTAAAACAGTCATTGCCAGAGGGTTGGCCGGGATGTGCATATTGAAATCAAAAAAACTATGAAACCCTATTGCAATCATTCCTGCCAACACACCGGAACCTATACCGATTGGATAGAGATCTTTTCTCTGGCGCCAGGTTTGAAAAACTTTAAATATATACATGCCGAACCCGATAATCAAAAGACCAACGCCTGTAAGGCCTAACTCAATCCCGGCTTCTCCCCAATCGTTGTGCGCGTATCCGCTTCCGCTGACCCGATCATAAACTTCAATATAACGGGGATACAGATAACGAAAATTTCCCCATCCAACCCCCAGAACAGGATAATCGGTAATCATGGGGACAATCGATTGTGTGACAGCAAGACGATCGGTTAGTGCCTCCGAATGCTTAAATCGTTCTACAGTCGACTCCAGCCCTATGTTCAGTCCATAGATAATGGTTATCAGGCATAACAAGAATGGTAATATCCAATAGCGCCGATACTGTTTTTTTAAGCATAACAAACAAGCAATTACCAATAATGCAATGCTTGTTGCGATTATGCCACCCCTTGAACCGGACAAGAGAAGACCTAAAAACATGATCACATTGCAAAAAAATAACAGTATTGTTTTCGGATGGTTTGATTCAGAAGAAAACCATCTGATAACTCGTTGAAAAAAAGCTCGGAAACCGCCTAATCCGGATAAAAATTGTTTGGGCCTGGATATCTGGCTGATCATGAATCCGAAAGTCAGTGGAATTATCATCTCCATGTATCCGGCAAAATGATTTGACCCGATATAGGTGCCGCTGCCTCTTCCTAAAATGCCGAACCGACTCTCCCACCACCAGACTTTAGGGTCATCGCCAAAGACCTGGTAAATCGCATAAACGGATTCAAAGACACCCAGAGCAATTAAAATATAGATAATCGTGTTTGTTTGTTTTTTGGTCTGAATAATATTTACTGAAAGAAAAAACATTCCGGCATAGGCCAAAACTTTAAGTCCTTCAATAACAACCGGATGAGCATAATAGGCAATTTGCATCCATGATGGGTTAAAGCTTGTTGGGCCGTTTCCCATGTTGAACAATGCAACTATTTTCATTTTATCTGCATATGTCTGCGGAGAAATCAGTTTGACAATAAAGACTGGAAGAGGGGTTATTTGAAGAATCATTAAACCCAAAAAAAGAATAATGAACAGGTTTACCGGTGTTTTTATCCATCCGAAGCTATCGGAACGGGAAATAGCAAAACGGTCTATGATATATAAGAGAATAAGGCAGAAAATGGTTAACTCGATAAAGGTGTATGCCCACACGTGAACAGAGCCAAAAGCAAGAGGCGCAAATATCAGAATAAGGGCTATTCCCCAAAAAATTATTCGATCTATCCGGCTTTGCTGTTTTGGCCATTTCTGATTTTTCATGAGATAATTTTGCAGGGGCATTTAGTTTGATTTCTGCTTTGGTCAACTGTTCATCTTTTTGTGAAGAATTTATAGAGATAATGATCCGGTCAGCATTAATATGACAGATGCGTTTTGAACATTTTATCAGCTTACCACCCTTCAGCTTTTAATACCGCATAGATAGTCTTGTGCAATATCTCAAAGTCCAATTTTAAGGACCATCTGTCAATATAATCAAGATCCATTTTAATCCAGTCATGGAATTTTAACTTATTACGGTTTGGAGTTACCTGCCAGATACAAGTGATACCGGGTTTCATGGAAAGACGTCGTCTATGCCAGTTATCATATTTTTTTACTTCAGAGGGAATGGGTGGTCTGGGTCCCACGATACTCATCTCTCCTTTGATCACGTTGATCATCTGGGGTAGCTCGTCCAGGCTGGTTTTGCGTAGGAACGTCCCTATGATGGGGATAATACGGGGGTCTTTTTTAATTTTAAATGCAGGGCCATCGGCTTCATTCTCTTCTTTTAAAGCTGACTGAATTTCTTCAGCATTCACCACCATGGTTCTGAATTTATAAAATTTAAATTTGCGACCGTTAAGGCCTAATCGTTCCTGTTTAAAAAAGATGGGACCTTTTGAGGAAAATTTGATGGTGATTGACGCAAGTATAAAAACAGGCAAACAAAGGACGATAGAAGTGCTGGCAATGATATAGTCAATGATGTTTTTGATGAGTAAGCTTTGATGGTCTTTTGGGGTAGTCATTAAAGCCATCGTAGGGATACCAAGAAATGTTTCAAATTGGAGTGAACCGATATTCGGCTTATAGCCGAGCTGACGGATATGCCATTGGGGAAGAATACGAATAGAAACACCCATATCTTCAGCTAAGGAAATATAGTGTTCAATATTTTTTATTTTTTTTAATGGCATGGCAAAAATTAATACATCCACAATCTCTTCCAATAATATTCTTTCCATGGATTCGATTGTGTCGATTACTTTGATTCCATTTTTCACACTTTTTCCAATTTTGTCTTTTTCCACCTCCAGGCAGCCTATAATCCTGTATCCATTTTCCCGATGTTCACCTATAGCATCAATGACTTCAATAGCACCCTCTTTGCTTCCAACCAAAAGGGTATTTCTCAGGTTGAAACCTTTAGCCCTGAAATGTGTTAACGTTCTGTAAATAAAATTTTTGCTAAGGCATAGGAGCAGAACATTCAACAGTATAAAGATGCTCATCATGATCCGGCTGATATCAGTTATTTTGAACAGATACATCAACATGATGAGAAACAGGAAGTTTGTAACAACAGCCTTTATTATTTTGAGAAAAATATGACCAAAGGTTTGTTTTCGATAGGGGGAATAAAAACCAAAAAGCTTAAAAGATATTGGCCAGATGATTATTATCATTAAAATAAGAATTGAATAATCGGGTTCGTCAAGTAAGCCTCGAAACGGGACAGGCAGTATTTCTTTTTTGATGAAATAGGCACCTGCAAAAGATAGTACAGTCAGGAAAATATCCAACAGACGATGCATACGTTCAATGAGTTTTTTTTGTTCTCTTAGCATATTCTGATAGCATGAAGGCTGTTTTTGCCGGTATTACAAATCAACCCGTATCGTGCCCGAACGAAAATCATTAATTATTCCAATTTAAGAGCTCGCTTTATTAAAATACTATACGGGTCATTGTGGTTAAAATTGTCGATCGCTTTGAAAATTTAATTCGGGTTTACGTTCCGGCGCTGTTTTAGGATATCCCATTTAAATATTTGAGAAACAGTTTTAAATGTCGGCAGTCTTTATTTGAATGTTTTAAGGCAATGAAAAGTCCAAGAAGACAATGATATATTCGGATGCGCTCATCAACGTATTACCTTGTTAGTAATTAATTGCAAAAAAAAATGCCACAAAAAAATTGCATTAATAACTGTGTATCGTTTAAGCAATCGTTTGAAATCTTTACTACAAAGACGATACAGCCATTCAAAGCCTGATTTCGATACGATATCAGGTGCTTTTGAAATCCTGCCTCCAAAAAAATCAAAGATTGCTCCGCAAGGAACCATTATCGCCCCTTTAATTTTTTTTTTGTGATCGTATATCCAGTAATCCTGTTTGGGTGTGCCTAACCCTATGCAAATAATATCCGGATTCAATTGGTTAATTTCATCGCATATTGTCTTATCTTCAATTTCAGATAGTTTTCTGAAGGGGGGGGACTTATATCCGACAATATTTATATGAGGATATTGAGCCTCTAAATTGCACTTCATTTGTTCAAGAACGGGAAGATGCCCGCCGTAAAGATAAAATGAATAATTTTTATGTTTCGCGTGCTGTGCAAGTTTGCGCAAAATATTAGTCGCATCAAGTTGGTCACAGGGCCTTTTTAGGATGAATCGAAGCCAATACACAAAAGGCATGCCGTCCGGTACGATCAGGTCTGCTTCATTATAGATCCGGGAAATTCGGTTATCCTGAAATGCCAAGGTCGCACAATATGCATTGATCAGCGCAACATGGGAGGAATTTGATTTTTTTTCGCCCAGCCACATGTCAATTTTGCTCAAAAACATATCATAGGTAATGGCTTCAACAGGTGTCCGTAAAAATCTGTATACTTTGTTTGTTGAAAAGTTTGGATTCTTTTGCATTTTTATGGTTATGTTTAAGATAAAAGCTGTAAAATGATATGAAAAACCATAATGGAATTAGATGTTTGTGAGTTCATTAACCACAATTTCAGAATATATGAAAATTGATATTGTTCTTAACTTTTTCGTTCTGGTTTAAGCGTTTGTTGTTTGATCATCTTCGATTTGCTTTTCTATCCACGCATAAAGTTCTTCTATACCATTTTTAAGGGCGATCTTGGGTTTCCAACCGAGAATTTTTGTTGCTTTGGTAAAATCTGCGCATCGTCCTCTATCACCGACAAGGTTTGAAGTGTCATACTCAACATCAATTGATTTATTTGAAATGTGAACGACGATATCTGCGATTTCTTTTATGGGAGTCGGCTTGTCCGGACCTATCTGGATGACGCCATGTCCAAGTCCTTTGTCTTTTGCTGCAATAAAAGCTTCCACTGTATCTTTGATATGCACGAATGCTCGGCTCTGATTACCATCCCCCCAAACGGTAAATGGCTTATCGGGGTATTGAATCGCTTTTCTGATCAATGACGGAATCACCTGACTTCGTCTTTCACTGAAATCACATTGCGGCCCATAAACATTATGTATGCTGATAACGCAAACCGGAATTCCGGTTTCTTTTTCCATTAAAAGCGCTTCATATTCCCCCATTAATTTACTCCATCCATAAGCAGATTCGGGAGCTGCCGGGTATTGATCAGATTCTTTTAACTGCCGGGGCAAATTTTCATTTTGTAAATGTGCCGGAAAACTGCATGCTGTTCCTGCATAAATAAATCCTTTCGGGGGGAATCTTTTGACGGTATTTATTATATTTGAGTTAATGAGCAGGTTGTTTCTAAAGACACTGCCTTCATTGTTAAAAACGTAATCAATTCCGGCTACGATGTCCGCTAAATGGTATATATAATCAGCACCTTCAAAAATATGTGTGAAGTCATCAGAATTGGAAGTCAGATCTATGTTGAAAAAATCATTTTCCATATCAATGACAGGGACACCGTTGTTATCGTTCAGGTTTTTCAGCTTTCCCCGCCATAAATTATCTATTACAATCACCCGGTGGCCCTGGGAAACAAGACGCTTGACAAGATTTGATCCAATCATGCCGGCACCGCCGGTGACAATGACTTTTTGTGAATGGGTCATTATTTGCTCAGTAGTTTGGTTTTAACAGTTTGTAAAAAAAATAAATAATTGTTCGATTAAACTTTATTGTTAACGATGCTAGTCTTTCAGGAGCGTTTAAGTCTTTCGGCCCGGTATCAGGATTAAACTTGACTACCTTTTTTTTTCTTAAACGGTTTCCGGTAATAATATGTCCGACTTTAAAGTTTGAATTATTTGTTAATAACGATTTTGTCAAGGATAGATCGATATCTGCCCATTTTTCTACTTCTGATAAAGTCTTTTCGAAATTTTTTATAAAGTCTTCATATTCAAGTTTATAGACAGATGCGGGATGTTTCAACGCTACCAGACTACAGCAAAAAGTAACATAAAAATCATAGATTATAATGTTAATAAGTGTCTTGGACGGCTGTTCAAGACCTTTTTTGTGAAAAGATTTTACCAGTTGTTCCGGGGGCCGGGTCATCCAGATGATTTTTGTATAGTTTGGGAATAATCGTAAAAGTGCCAGGCCCCGCCCGGCATACTTGGATGAATCAATGATTGTTTTTGTTTTTGATATAAGTGATATTTTATTGAACAAGTGTTTGTTAATATGAAAATATCGTTGCAAAATGGTTTTTTGGCAGAATCTGAAAAAAAGCCGCATAAATGTTGCGTGGCTTTCAACTTTTTGCAGGGTTTGTATCAATATGTCTATTTCATCGTCATTCCAGGTTGAGGTATGTAAAATGCCCTCCCAGAAAGAACAGGATGCCGCTGATTTGCCGCAGGAACATTTGATGTTTTTTTTGTAATGATCACGAAAGACATGGGTCAGTTCACCGACACCCGTAATCCCGGGGTTGTTGGCAAGCAGGATCTCCATAATTGTCGTACCGCTTCTGCCGGCACCCATAATATATAAAATATTAGGTGATTCCATGATTCTTGGATGTATTTCATTTGATTTCATTCAATAAAAATATCCGAATAATATTCCCAACACAATTTTGAGTGTTACATTATTAACTATTCTTTTTTAACACTAATTTGCTGTTTTGAATTAGAGTATTCCCTTTTTGCCTTACAGGCAGATGCAAGATAGAAGGCCATATAGTTCATTACTTCAATATGCCGGAACGGCATTGTCGCACAGGCGATAAGCAAAAATGATATAAATATTGCCAAAACAATTAATGCATAATTATGATTGTATTGTATTTGTTTATAAACTGTTTTTAATGATATAAAAATCCACAACAGAAAAAGAAAAAGTCCAACAATACCTGTTTCAACTAGTGCCCCGATATATTCATTGTGCATGTAAACAGTAAGAAGTCTTTCGGAGTATCTCAGGCCAAGGCCAAATAGTTGATCGATAAAACCAGTATTGAAAAACTGGCTGAGGTTCAGTGTCCAGATTCTGATTCTACAGCTCAATAAATCGTTATATTGATAGTTTTCAGTGTTAAAAAGGGGAGCCGGATCATTAAAAATGATTATCAGCGGGTTCAATTTGTCGAGAATAATTTCGCCGATAAATGGCCAGAGTAGAATAATTATGATACCTAAAATGCCTGAGGCAATAATTTTTTTTTTGGATACACACAAAATATAAATGAACCAAAAGGCAGCGATGGCGATCCAATTGGTTCTGAATCCGGCAAAATAGATGCCGATGTGGTATATTCCGATAAGTGCCATGTAAAAAAGTTTATAGCGATATCGATTTTCAATTTCGAATAAATACAGAGCGGCGGGTACAGCAAATGTCAGGTAGTTGGCCACCTTGACAACATGATGATATGTTCCTGAAAATCTAGTGTATATTCCTAAATGAGTTGATCCTGAACCTGTAAAAATGGAATAAAGCTGATTAAGAAAAGGGTAAATTGAGGCAAGTGCAATGACCAATAAAACGTTTTTTAGTGATATATTTTTAAGCAGATATTTAAAAAAAATATATGAGATTAAAAAATATAGCCATCGAGAGCCTACAAAGACAAAATCTCCATAGTTCCCCTGATAAATTGTTGTCAAGCACATCCCGAACAAGAGGATGGCCATATATTTTACAATTTCATCGAACTCCATACTATTTTTTATCAATATATAGACAGTCATGAAAAGCATCAGTCCAAAAGTAAAGAACTCCATGACGCTGAGATCACTGATTATATTATTATAAGTAATACCCGGGATACTATCCAGCAATATTCTGGAAGCGATAATCAAAAAAAATAAGGATGTCTGACCGATAAAAAATAATCCAAAGAAAATTATTACACCGGTCAATACGGCTATGGGGATATAGTTGTCAGATACGAATGTCCCAATCATGGCAAGAACAACCAAAGAACTATAGCCGGTGCCAATCAGAAGCGTATATTTTTTTGACCATGTGATCATTATAATTTTTTTATACGTCTATATGGTGTTGAATGCTTTTTTAAAATGGATTCTTTCCTGTTTAAATATTTGTATCAAAATTGTCAATTTATATCATAAATAATCAAGTTTGCCTCATTTTTTTCAAACTTAATCATTCATCAAAAGGATAGCAGCTATAAAGAGAAAACAGCGAATTTTTTACATTGAAAATGGACTATAAATGGGCGACTATTAGTTTGACGGTAACTATGTCATCGAAGAGGCCTAAATGATTGAACCTATCGAAGCTTTCTTTCGTAGATTCCCAAAATCTCTCTGTTCCCTTATTATCTGCGAAATGGAACTCAATAAAATGAAGATTTCAACATACTTTTGTCCTCTCAGTCGACCCGGGGCATAGCGGAGGCGTTAAAATTCACTCATTACTATCATATAGAAGACATGGAAAAGAATTGATATGAAAATATTAGTTATAGCCCCGCCGCCGGAAGGCAGAGGTCCGGTTTCAAAGTTTACTCCGATACTTATAAAAGAATTAATTAAAAAAGGGTATATTGCCGATTCTTTATTCAGGAAAAGAAATGATGAAAAAACCTTGTTTTTATCAAGAGTGATCGAACGGATAAAAGATTTCTTTATAATTATGCCGCATTTAAAAAAGGAATACGACGTTATTGTTTTAAATACCGCACATGATTATAAAACACTCCTTCGCGATTTGCCTTTATTGTTTTTCAGTTTTTTGATGGGCTGCAGAATGATTCTGCAGTTTCATGGAAGCGACTTATCGAAACTTAACTCATCCCTTTTTTTCAGACGGTGGACCGGTATTGAATTGAAAATGGGCAAAGGGGCTCTGCTGTTGTCAACAGAAGAACTCTGTGTATGGCAAAAATATTGGCCGGATATTAATTTTCAAGTCGTGCATAATCCTTTACCGCCAATGCCTCCTTATGAAACCAAAGGGATAAGAGACAGGTCGGAACCGGTTTTTCTTTTTGCAGGGAGAATAATTAAAGAAAAAGGTGTATTTGAGCTTGCAAAGGCTTTTTCAAAAGTAGTTACAAAAAAAAAGTGCTCACTTATTATTGCTGGTGATGGGCTGGAATTGCCAAAGTTGCGTGATACTATAAAAGAATTATGCATAGACAATTATGTAACCTTTACTGGGCATGTGACCGGTGATGGTCTGTGGAAGCTTTATCAACAGGCTGATGCATTTGTTTTTCCTTCCTTTAGTGAAGGGCAGCCCACAGTGCTGATGGAGGCTGCCCATTTTGGGTTGCCAATAATTGCAACAAATATAAGGGCTGTAAAGGATATATTTCAGGATGGAGTGAATGGATATTTTATACCTTTACACCGGCCAGATCTTTTGGAAAAGAAAATGCTTCAGCTATTAACTGAGCCAGAGGTTTCAGAAAGGATGAAAGCTGCCAATCTTCAACTTATAAATCGGTTTAATGCTGATGCTATCGTCTCAAGATATCTGGCGGCTTTGAAAAAATTAAAATAGCATCTTATCTTCGTCTGTTGAAATAGTCGCTCAATGTGAATCTTTACATGTAATAGAAAATGTTATTTTTTCATAAACTGAAACATATTGCATGGCGATGCCGCTAATATCATACACTTTTACAATTTTTTGCCTTGCGTTTGTTTGGATTGTTTTAATCAATTCTTTTTGTTTCATGTAAAGTTGTATTATTTGAGGAGAATCATTATTAACCCCAACCGGTTTTATCAGAAATCCGTCTTTTTGATTGTCAATTAGCTGGTTCATTGGCGGGGCATCGGCCACAATACAGCAGAGCCCGCAGGCCATGGCTTCGAGAAGGGCATTGGGGAGTCCTTCTTTTTGTGATGGGAATAAAAAAATATCAGATGCCTGCATATATTGTCCCGCTTTTTCAAATGGCTGATATCCTGTAAAACGGATTTTATCGGAAATCCCGGCCTCCCGGATGATATTATCAAGAGAATCCGTAAAATCCTTATCTTTCTCGTCTCTGGGGCCGATAATTAAAAAATACAGATCGGAAATTTCTTTTAATGCCTTCGCCACTGATGAAATGGCAATGTCAATCCGTTTTCGTCTGTCAGCAATGCCGGTAAAACAGATAATATTTGCATCAATGGGTAGTTCAAGCTGCTTTCTAATCCAGTGTTTTTTGTTTTTATCCAGAGGCTTGAAATATTCCGTGTCAACACCATTGGGGATTAAAAACAACTTGTCGTGTGCGATGCCGTTTTCTGTACAGATACTATAGAGTTGCCGGCTGACACAGATGACGGCGTCTGCTTTTAAAAGGGCGAGATATTTTATTTTACCGAATTTTTTTTTCCGTAATGCATCCGGCGAATCCCCCTGGAGTCCGGCAAGGGTAAGCTTTACACATACTTTTTTATTAAATAATTTTGCAATGATCATAACCGGGATCAGGATGAAACTGCTGCCGATACAATGAATAATGGTAAATTCATGACGTTTTGAAATTAGAAAAAACAGGAGCCGAATGGCAAAGAAAATTTTTTCAAGACCGAAAGGATATGACTTATTAGAAGATTTCAAACGGTAAATCGGCACACCGTCAATATGATCGACCTGATTCCGTTTGTTTGTATGTTCGCATACGACAAACAAAGGCACCTGTTTGATTAATTGTCGAGCCAGGGTCAGGGCCTGCTGTCCTGCCCCACTGTATTGAGGGGGAAAACGCCTGGAAATTAAGCAGATTGAGGCGGATTTTATTTTAGTACCTGCTATAGACATAATGATTCAGCTTGTTCTCATTGATCGATCTGACCTGACTAGTTCCAGTAAAATATTTTGAAACTCAATCGCTTTACGGTTGATATCAAAATGGGTAACTGCCACTTTTTGCGCTTTTTCACCGAATTGACGCATTTTTGTTTTGTTATTATAAAGCGAAATAACCGCCTCGGCAATGCTCGTTGTGTTATAAGGTTCAATCAGCATTCCGTTCTCTTTGTTTTTTATTAATTCTTTATTGCCGCCTACATTGGTGGCGATGATCGGTTTTTTCATCATCATTGCCTCGATCAGAACATTACATAAGCCTTCTCGAATCGAGGAAAGGATAAAAATATCCATTATATCAATAAATCCTCTGACGTCAGGATGATTCCCGGCAAAAATGACGTCTTTTGATATATTTCTTTCTTTAGTTATATTGTGGAGTTGTTGATACAGAATGCCATCACCCACCAGAAGCAACTTCACTTCAGGCAGTGACTGTTTGATTTTTGTAAAACTGTTGAGTAAATAAACATGTCCTTTCTGAGGTGTCAGGCTCGCTACCATACCGATGATTATTGAATCGTCCGAAAGACCCAGTGAATGTTTTAAGTTTTTCTTTTCGTCTGGCTGTAATTTAAATTGCGTAAATTTTTCCGGGGATCTTCCATTTTTGATGACAACGATCTTTTTTTGAGGAATCTTGTAATATTTTTTTACATCTTTTTTTATAACATCAGCGACAACACGTATTTTATCGGAAAGTCTCAGAAATAGTCCTTCAAGCATGAGCCCTTTAATGCCTTTATGACTCAATATACTATGAAGAGATGAGATTACAGGTTTATTCATGAGCTTGGCAGCTAATGGTCCCCATAAGTTGGAAGGGTACAAATGCGTTGATACGATATCTATGTTTTCTTTTCGAATAACTCTGATAATTTCTCTGGTATTAGCCAGAACTCCTTTTTTCCGTGTCTCTAAGCATAATACTTTATGGCCATTATTCTCATAAAGATACTTCAACTCATCTGATCCCCCCAAATAACAAACAACACATGAGAACAGGGATGGCTCTAGTCTGTTTAATAATTTACATGTGGTGAGTTCAGCCCCTCCGGGCCTCAGATCGTTGATAACAACGAGTAAACGAAAAGGGGGTCTTTTTTCTGTTTTGTGTGTCATCCGTGTATTGATGGGAACTCCTCTTCAATAAAGGCAGAATCAGTCTCTTGCAATTGTTTCAAGTAAGGTTTCCTTGATAAAAGAAGCTGTTTTTTCTAATCCCTTTTCCCCTCTTTGGGTGGGGGTAATTCTCTGTAAATCAATATGTTTTGCCAATTTTACTTGTCTTTTTGTACTGATTTTATATTTTTTCCTGAATCAGTGGCACAGAAAATTGAATAAGCCTGAAATTACAAGCAATATTTCAAATTCGATTCACAGTGATGAGTGAAAGGCAAAATGAAAAATTTGTAATGATTTCAGGGCAAATCAACATCTGTGCCACGGATTCAGGTTTATATTATTTTTTTAAACTGAATTTAGAATATTTTGAACTCGATTTTTCCATGTGTATTTTAAAACGTCTTTATAGGCTGTAGAAGCAATATTTTCAGCCCATTCTGGTCGTTTGGTAACTTTATTCATTGCATCATGCCATTCTTCCAATTTTTCTGGATGGCATAGGGTGGCATTCTTTTCATTAAGTATTTCTCTTAATACCGGCAGGTCACTAGCTATAATAATCCTTTTAGCCGCCATGTATTCAAACATTTTCATGGGGCTCGTCCAATCAGCGATATTACCGCTTCCGCCTGCGGTTGCCACCCTTTTTTGATGCGGCATTAGCAACGCATCGCACGCAGTCAAATATTGGGGAAGTAACGCATTGGGTATAAATCCTTTAAAAATAATATTTTTCAATCCGACAGTTTTGGCGATCGCTTCATATTTTTTTATATCATCATTATTCCCTCCAACAATCAAAAACAGATAATCTGAAAAATTTCGGGCTAATTCAAGGATCAGTTCAATGCCGCGCCCAGCATAAAGATGCCCTGAATATCCGATGATTATTTGATCTGTATTCAAACCAAGAAGTTGCCTTGCGAATTGTTTGTCCGGTAAATTTTCAAATCGTTCCAGGTCAACACTGTCAGGGCAGACCAGGATTTTAGATTCCGGTACTTTTTCTTGATATGTTTTAAGGATATTTTTTTTGAGTTTATTTGTAATAACAATGAGTTTTAATAAATTTCGGGAGCTAATCAGTCTGTCAATACTCCAGCCCTCAGCCGGCGGCGCGTGGCACTCACAGATCGTTGGAATTCCAAGCATTGAAGTTAAGGCGGCGGCTCTGATATTTCGTGTCATCACTATATTGGGTTTGATGAAAAATGCATAAACAGCTGAATAAAAAGAGTATTCGCCAGGCCAGAATTTGATAACCGGTTTATAAAGTTTCATTTTGAAGAGTTCTTGAATTCCGTAATGATCCCGGACGGTTTTCCCGTAAAATGAGGCAGATTTGTCTGGATTTGCTTTAGCCACCAATTCAATCTGATAACCGAGCTGTTGAAATGCCTGGCACATTTTCATGACATGAATGCTGTTGGCGGTTGTTGAAGGAATTATTGAAGATGAGATATATACTATTTTCATAAAATATTAGCAGGCGATATGAAATTTTTTAACTTATTGTTTTAATAATGATTTATTATTGGCATATTTTTTTGGATTTCAGGAATATTTCAAGAGAAGCCAGCAATAATAATGCATCTGAATGATTTATCCCTTTTTTTTGATGCCGACCCCACAATAAATCAATTAATTCAGAGTCAACAATCTGCCTTTTTTTTAGATCATTAAGATTGTTAAAGACAACATTTTTTAAATCTATTTTGCTTCGCAATCCTTCATTAAAGTCGATATAATTAATTGCCGGATGAACCGTCCTGTTTGCCGAAGGAAACCACTGACGCAGCTTTGAGTGTAAATTTAATGAAATCCTGACCTTCATATGTTGCCAAGGTAAAGCGTTCAACGGGAGTCCCTGATTATTTTTAACGGGCAGGGCAAACAAAACAGGAAAGGCTTTTATTAAAATTTTTTTGTATAGATATTGTTGAATGCGAAATTCCCGCGGAACGGTCAATATGAAATCGACCCAATGGGAATCTAAAAAAGGCATGCGCACATCATAATTTTTTGGCATGACAACTTGTTTAATATATCCTTCCTGCCGGATGGCAAAATCGATCTGTTCATCGTAACTCAATATGCTGTTGTTCATTAAAGGCAAGGCAGGGAGAAGATCTTTTGGATTAAACTCAGGCCCAACCAGTAAAGCTGATTTTGCATATCGACTCCTATTAACAAACCGCTGTATCGCAATATCCCAGGAAGGACTGTCCGTATCAAGCAAATGGGATCCGGCCAGCGGATCACCCATATATCCGCTCCAGTATACCATGTCATAACTAAATTGATGATAAATCTGGTCAAACAGGAAACATTCAAACAGGGGAATCGGGGATTCAAATCGGGCGGCAAATGTCTCCAGGTCACTTTGATTCCAGAGTATCCGTGAGAAATCAATGGATTCATGTCTCACGCCGGCATAATTGGCCACTTTATTCCCAATCTTAAAATCCCAGGTTGCGGGCATCCCGAAAGTGACTGTATGAATTTGGGATGGATTTAAGTTCTCAAGCAGGCCGCCGAGAATTGCACGCGAATCCAGGCCGCCGCTTAAGGGCAAAAAATGTCCGGCTTCATGGTCACAATCTTTAATTGTAGATGAAATTGCATTTTTAAGCGCTTTAACCCCTCCTGTGATAAGGTCTTTTTCAGTCAATGCGTTTATTGGATCCGTATTGCTATTTTTATTAATGAGTGACCAGGGGGGTGTTGAAAAATTAATTTTGACCTGAGGGACATATCCAAAATACAGGAAAGCCGCAATGGATTTATCGGATAGCATATTCATTCTTTTTTAATTTTTTTGTAAACAATAGAGAATTCCCTTCCAATTGATATAATCTGTTTTATTTGAAATTTCCTGGATGGAAGAGATATTAAAATATTTTGTTAATGTTTTTATGATGGGTTCGGGATTTGATGTATCTAAAACTTCATATTCACCAGGGCTGACCAGCGCAAGTTCTATATAAAAAATTCCATTCGGTTTTAAAATCCGACGGGTCTCTTTTAAAAAATCTTCGAGTTGATACACATGGTCAATGGCATTTGTAAATGCAACATCAAAGGATGCATCCGGGAATTTCAAGTCGTGAAAATCTCCAAACATTACATGCGGATTTTTTTCACCGGGTTCAACATCGATTCCGATTGCCAGTGCCCCTAAGGATTTAAATGCCCGAACTTCACCGCCAAGTCTGGCCCCCAGGCAAAGGATCGATTTACCGCTGAAATTATCAATTTTTTTAAATCGATCAGTTAAAATGATTTCATAGTCATAATCACTTTTTTCGATTTCACTCCTTTTTTTAATCAGTTTTTCTCCCTGATGCCTCACATATTCATCATAGTCTTTATAATCCCTTCTTTTAAGGTCAAGATCAGGTAATTGAGAAAATGAGTTGGTTTGTTTATTCCGATGGATTCTATTTGCTGTTTTTCTCATCCAATATTTGGAGCGTTGCAAGATTCGCACGAAAAATGATGGTGCGCCAATAAATCGTCCTGCTTGCACAATCGGTTCATACAAGGGTAGTTTTTCTTTCCATTTTTCAGAGCAACAGGATCCGACAAACAAAAGATAAATACCAGATCGTCGCATATTGCTTTCCGCTTCATAAACTACTTTAAACCCATTGTCTTCAAACAGGGCTCTTAAACATGTGGGGGTAAATCGCCAGTAATCTTTCCATGAGTCGGACTCATGCTGGGGTTGAGAGAACGGAACAACAAGAATGACAATATCTTTTGACATATTGCATATATTTGCAAAAGCTTTCTTAATTTCAAATATATGTTCCAATGTTGTGTGGTTGAATGCGACATCAAATTTTTTTGTCAATTCTGCCGGTAGATCCGTTGTCAGGTCTAACGGGTACTCTCTTTTTTGATTTTGATAACCTCGATATCCCGTATAATTTGTCAAAGAATATGATTTGGCATTTATAAAGTAGTCTTTGTATGTTTTACCCTGTTTATCCCGATCATCCCAAGCCGAAACATTTACAATGTCACCTGTGAAACTCGGGGCGATTTTTTTTATTTCCCGGTTGGACCAGTGTCTGGGTAGTCTGAATTTTCGATCAACAAAAAACATGAAAGGCCTTCTCTTTCTATAAAGTTAGAAATATGGATATAATTTTAAGAGGAACTATTGCTATAAAAAAATACATTGTATTTTTTTTGGATATAAAAAAGTCTGAAAAATACTGACAAAATCATAAATACTGAAAATGAAATAGCTGCACCGATTAATCCGAAAGTGTATGTGAGTGTATATAGCATTGATATATACACAAAGATGTTGAAAATATTTATTTTTAAAGCAGTTGGTGCTTGGCCAAATGCAAGGACAAGTGGCTGTGCATAATAAAATATAACGGATATCAATGTTCCGAAAATATAACAGAGAGCAATTTTGCCAACACCTTCATATGCATCGCCAAATATAATTTTGACAAATACGTCAATTCCAACGATGGCGCCAACATACAAAAATAAAGCAACCAGGAAAATGATAAAACTTGTTCTTTTTAGCAGTCTGTTTAACTCTTTAATGTTATTGTCCGAAACTAGTTTTGCAAGTTCAGGATATACGGAAACATATAGCGGATCGATTAATCGCGCGATAATACTGTTTATCGACTGGACTAATTTATAAAAGGCTACAGCTTCAGTATTTAGAATGTATAGAATAATAAATTTATCAAAGTGTCGTGTAAATTTTATGAGGGTTGCATTAATATTTGAAGCCCAGACAAAATGCCATATGCCGTTAAATTTCTTATTAATATTCTTAATGGAAGAATTTATAATATTTTTATAACCTTTTGAACGGATGATCCACCACCCTGATGCAAACAAAAATAAGTTTTGAAAAATACCGGTAATCAGCCAAATTAAGATAAATCCTTCTAATCCTGCATCATAAAAATAAGCAACCGCAACAAAAAAAAGTTTAATAACGGAAGTGAGCACATTTTGAATGGTAAATAATTTAAATTTATCAAACAATCGGAGTATTGCGGTTGGCGTACCAGACAGATTAAATAAAATGACAAAGCTATAGATCATTATCATGTTTTTTAACTCGAACGCCCAGCCGAATAACTGGCTGATTCCATGGGCAAGCGAAACAGCAAAAAGAGTTGCAAGTAGAGCACTCCCAACATCTAATATGGTCCCGAACTTTATAAGTTTTTTAAACCCTTCATCGTCTCCGGCTTTTAAAGCATCTGCACCATATTTGATGAGGGCTTGCCAGGATTGAAAATTAAAAAGCAGATCAAAGATGGCGGCATAGGTTTCTATCAGAACCAAAAGGCCGAAATCTGCCGGAGAAAGTGCCCGGGTGATAATGGCAAGCGCTGCCAGGCGCAATAAAGCGCTTATTACATTGCCGGATAAAAGAATCCCGGCATTTTTGATCAGCCTGGCAAAAATCTCTTCCTTAAACCAACCGGAAATCCGCAGAGAATAGGCTGCTACGGAAATCTTTTTATTATTTGTGATTATATCGCTCAATTTATTGGGCATTATATTGGGTCAGCAAAAAAAGCTTAACAGTGCAAATGAATATTAAGTTACCGGAAACATTTTGTATTATTCGGGCAATCCTTCGGGCATGGGCGGCGTTTGATTGTTTTTTTTCAGTTTGTCTAAGACCTCTTTTGAGACACCCGGCGGCAATTGGTTGCCTTTCGGCGGGAGTATGACATCGTCTTTTGAAATAACCGGAACCGGTCCTTTGGGCATGGGCGGTGTTATATTTTCTCCCAGAGGCGGTAAGGTATTATCGCCAAGGGGGGGCATGATCGTTTCATCTTTTTGAGGTGCTGGTGATAGCGGGCGATCAACAGATTCTGCTACAGCGCTTTTAATAGAGGAACCGTCTATAATTACAACACCGTTTAATTCTCCGCTTTTATTATATATGAGTGCATAATTAAAAGATTTAAGCATTCTTTTAATGCCTTCCGCTAATGGCAGGTCGTCAAATTTCAGGGATATATTTTTTTTCAGTAATTGAGTTTCTCCTTCACACCAGATTCCTTTTTCTTTGTTGAGTTCATCAAAAATATTTTTCACCGGGACATCTTTCAGGTCCGCAGAAATTGTTTCGTCAGTATATTGTAAATGATTTTTTTCTCCAAATGCGTTTATCGGGAAAATAATTAATACTGCAATTACTGAAAGAAAAATTGTATTTGTCTTGCAGCGTTTAGCCTGAATCATATTTAATTTTCCTTGTTGAACAAAAATGGATTAAAGGACAAACAAAACATATAACCTGGCTATCGTTTAAAAATAAGGACAGCCAGGTTATTATATAATCAAATAAAAGAGAACTCTCAATAACGGCGGGCAGGTCTTGATTTAAATCATGAGTAGTTTTAGTAATCAAGAATAATTGTTAATCAGCCGTACTCCAGCCCGAAAGCTGGTTCCAATCCGTTCCGTTGTTAGTAAATATTCCTTTGCCGGATCCAAAATCAATACAAAGGTCGGTCCCTGATTCAATAAGCTTTGCAGTTTCATCCCACCCGGCAAGGTCATGCCACTGGGTGTCGTAATAATAGATGCCTCGGCCGTCACCAAAGTCAACTGTTAACTTGTTGCACCAAGTCATCATCCTGTATGTGTCATCCCAACCAGCAAGCTGGGCCCAGGCAGAACCATTATGATAGAACAATCCTCGGTTATTCCCAAAATCCACCACCAAATTATTTAGAGACCCGTTATCCCAGGTTATCATGCCTGCCGCATTGTCCCAGCCAGTCAATTTTTGCCATTGATTGGTGGCATCATATGTAAATAATCCTCGATTATTCCCAAAGTCTACAGCCAGCTTGCTGTTCCATGCCAGCATGTTTGAAGTAGAATCCCAACCGGCAAGCTTGGTCCAGCTTGTACCGTTATGCGAATACAGGCCGAGGTTATTCCCGAAATCAACTACGAGATTCTCCGTCGACCCGTCATTCCACACCAGCATATCCGCTACTGAATCAATATCTGATAACTTATGCCAGCTGCTGTCATAATAATACAGGCCATTTTCAGAACCAAAATCGACTACAAGGCGGTTGCCCCAGGTCATCATTTCTGCGACTGAATCCCATCCGGATAGTTCATGCCAGGATGTCCCATCGTGGTAACTGAGCCCGCGATCCTGGCCAAAGTCGACAACAAGATTCTCCGTGGATCCGTTATTCCAAACCAGCATGTCTGCCACCGTGTCCCAACCAGATAGCTGAGTCCAGGAACTGCCGTCATATACGGAAAAGCCTCTTCCCTGACCGAAATCCACCACCAGCTTGTTGTCCCATTCAATAAAATTATTCGCATCGCCCCAGGAGGTGAGCTGGTCCCAGGTACCGGATCCATACGCATAAATTCCATCATCCTGACCAAAATCAGCAATAAGCTTATCCTGCCAGGTCATTAAATTATTTGGGACTGCACCAATGGCAAAAGTCACCGGTGAATTAAAGGTATAGGTTGCTTCAGCTAAAGTCCCGACAACACCAGCATTTGTTACAGGGTAGGTGCGGGTGCAGTCTGGAAAAAAGCCATGATCCATGTATGTGGTCAGATCTTTATTAGTGATGCCCGGGCCGAGTAGTGTGTCAATTGCTTTGTCTGGAATAAAGACACTCCCATTTCGGCTTTCACCTTTTGGTCCAATAATTGTAAAACCGGACTTTGTATTGCTGCAACTCAGCTTTCCTGAATTTGTCTGATAGTTGTATTCATACCCTGGTATTTCATATTCAGGAACAAAAATAAACGTATCTCCAAACCAGTGATCAGTATGGCCAATTACGCCAAGGTAGTCATCGCCATATGCCGGATTCGTATAAATCATGACGCTTGTTATAGAGTCTGGGATTGTCCAGCCGTTATTAGTGGTTGATTGGCATGTTGTAGCTTCAATTAATAATTCTCCGGCACCGTTGTATCCGGAAGGGTTATAAGATACCTGAGGAATCGTATTGCTGTTTACTGTGATTCCATGCGGGATGTTATGTTTCATATTTATTTTAAACGATACGGATGTGCCTGCGGGTGTTCCCGAAAGATTGCACCGGGCTTTATTTGAAGGACCAAGGTGATTGCCGTAGAAAGAGTGAACAGGATTCTCATTATAAGGCAAATCTTTATGCCAGTTAAAGCAGCTTTCATAAAAAGCATTTATTTCACTTGGCACTGAGCATAGTATAAATGCAAATCCAAGTTTTTGTTTTCCATACATGGTTGCATCATTTTCAATACATATGCCGGAATATGGTGGCGGGTCGCTAGTAGTGCTGGATAGCTGGCCCGGTTCAATCCATAGTCCCGGTAAGTGGCTGCCGCTTTGATTGGTATCATGATCATAGGCCATTAAATAGTTGCTTAAATTAGCCGTCCCTATCGTAATTTCAGTAATTTCGGGAGGAGCTGGTTCTTCGGTTGTGAAAACGATATCATCAAATGCCGCCTGTGCAGTATAATCTGTCCCGGGATTGTTGAGAATTAAGACTCCGCCATTACCTGAATTGACGGCATAGTCCAGATTTTTAACATGTATATTCCAATCTTCAGGTTCACTGGTACCTGTTGCCCATACTTTTCCGTATAAATCCTGATCTTCAGCTTTAAATTTTAGTTGGCAATCCTCAGTTAAAGATCCGTCAATACCGGCCTGCGCTAAGGAGTTATACTGAATAGATTCATAGTAAATCCCGCCATATTGATTACATGAATCGCCAAGCGCAGCACGGATATTACTGATTTCAATGGTGTTAGCAGATGAATCAACCATTAAGGCGTAAGCCTCTTTCGCCCCCCCATTGAAACGTAAAATTAGTCCGGCTTTAAAATTGTCACCATCCGTAATTTCCTGAATACGTCCCTGAATTATCGCGTTGGAACAATTATATTCAATTGTTGAAAACAGGCCATCTAATACTTCATAAATACCCTGTGCAGGTTCAATATGGAGTTCATATCTGTTATTTGTGACAGTAGCTGAAGTATGTGCGGTTCCAAAGCAAACATCAAGATTCGCAAGATCCATGTAATCCCCCCAGTCTTGCTGAGCTGTGCTGGAGCCAAAGTCATCAGACCATTGTGCTGAGTAGACCGAATGTGGTGTCAAGAAAAATACTGAAATTAAGATCAATAAAAATGATTTGAGCCTCATTCGCTTCCCCCTATTTATTTAATTCGTAAGGATAGAAATGGTAAAATTTTTGAATTTATGTTTTGTTCGGTTTGAGTATATATCTTAGTCGGCAATACTCCAAGTGGATAATGCTTCCCATTTGGTGTCATAGGAATGAACACCCCGCCCGCATCCGAAATCAACAACAATATCGTTGCCATTATTAATTATTTGAGATGTATCATCCCACCCGGAAAGTTTGTTCCAGATTGATCCGTCGAGAGTATAAAGCCCTCGACTATTTCCAAAATCAATTGTCAGTTTATCTCCCCAGGGGATTATTTTGTGCACATCATCCCATCCTGCCAGTTTTTGCCAATGCTGGGTCGTATTGTAAAAATAGAGGCCTCTCTCTTGACCGAAATCAACAACCAGGTTGTTTGATGCCCCGCTATCCCATTCCTGAATATCAGCGCAGTTATCCCATCCGGAAAGCTGGTGCCATTGGGTGTCAAAATAATAAATACCGCGATCTTGGGCAAAATCCACCACCAGTTTGTTGTCCCATGTCATCATATGAGAGGAGGAATCCCATGCGGCCAGTTTTGACCAGGAACCTTCATGGAAGGTATAAATTCCGCGGTTTAATCCAAAATCCACAGCCAGAAATTCTGATGTGCCATCATTCCATGGCATCATGTTCGACACGGAATCCCATTCAGCCAGTTTTTCAAAATTTGGACCAGGGCCATATGAATACAATCCCCTTCCCGAATCGTAGTCAATCACCAGTTTATTGTCCCAGACAATTATTTTTCCGGCATCATCCCAGTCTGAAATTTTTTGCCAGTTGCTGGAGTCATGATAATATAGACCTCTGTCATTTCCAAAATCTACAACAAGATGAGTGTTTGAACCATCATCCCACGTCAACATATTGGCTGTGGTATCCCAACCGGAGAGTTCATGCCATTGGGTATCGTAATAATGCAGTCCCCGGTCTTGCCCAAAGTCAATCACCAGCCTGTCATTCCATATGATCATGCCTGCAACGTTACCCCATCCGCTCAATTTTGACCAGTCGTTGCCATCAAAGGAGTAGAGCCCTCTTTCTTCACCAAAGTCCACCACCAGCTTAGAATCCCACATTAACATTTTATTCGGATTCAATTTTAGCAGGGAAGGGTAGTCTGTCATTTCAGGATCTGCGGGATGGCTTCCGGAAATTGGGATGGTATAAA
This sequence comes from Desulfococcaceae bacterium, assembly GCA_030145385.1. GTDB lineage: Bacteria > Desulfobacterota > Desulfobacteria > Desulfobacterales > Desulfosalsimonadaceae > SURF-3. The sequence goes on along the minus strand of JAQYVU010000010.1, from coordinate 42,797 downwards.
GGCGAAGGTGTCTGTCGATGGTTGAAAAAACCATGGACTGCATGGTGATGCTGTTAAAAATTGAGCTGGGAGAATTTGCGGTATCTAACATAATCGATTCAACATCATCCATGCTTGCCGGGTTATCTGAATCAAACACGGCAAGATCCATTAAGCGGTTCCAGCGGGTTGAAGAGAAAAAATAGGATACATTATTGGCAGGCGAATCTTGTAGCGCGAAACAATTGACAACACCGATCTGGTTGGATTTTCCCCAGGTCAGTTCCGGTCTCAGTGTGCTGTCATAAGATCTTAACTGTCCGTTTTCTCCCTGGGGGTGCTCCAGTATCTGAATATTGTTTTCATCGGCCAACAATATATTATAACTGTAAGTATAAGGCTTGTTGTATAAAAAGTCTTTTGCCTCCTCAATGCTGGAACAGGTCTCCAGTACATGTGTTAGATCGAAAACATAGGACCGTTTACCATCCGCGCCCGGATACGCATTGGCCATGGGCGAATCATGAATAGCAACAAAAAGGCCGTTACTGTTGAACCCGTTGGTAACACTTGCAATACCTGCAAAACCGATACTGACACCGATTCTTGAAGCATCTTCCAATACAGTAATAGCTTGTAGAGCCCTCAAATGCTCATTACTTCCCCAGTCAAAATTTCTGCCGACTATTGGGGAATTAAGATTGCTGTAATTATTAAATACACCAAAACTGGAACAATTTGTGCTGCGGCCGATGTCACCGGTTAAATTACTGACAATTGCTTCATTATAAGACAGCTTATCATCTCCGATAATATCTTCATCGTCTAAAACAGCTTGTAATGCCTTGAGTCTGTTTTTATAATTTTCGGGGATGTTTTCAAAAATTTTTTCAGCCCGGGGGAGCAGTACATAATCAAAAGTTGTCTGGCTCGTTGACTCGGCCAGGTGTCTATCTGCTAATATTTCAAAATCTGGGATTTTCTTCTTGATCGCATAATAAAGATTCAGACCCACTTCCGTGTCGGACTTATTTTGGGTATTTAAATAAATTACAGGTATTTTTGCCCCAAGTGATGATGAGGCAAGCAAAGAAATACAAACAATGAATACCAACGTTGTCATGTAAAACAGTTTATTAAGAAATCTATTTTTCCTCATCATTATTTTAACCTTTAAAATGTTAATTGTAGGTTGACTGAAAGCCCTGAATCAAAACTGCCATTACGAGGAGAGAGGAACGAACTCCGAAGTAATCCTCTGTTTTTATGAGATTGCTTCGGTATTCGTGCTTTCCTCGTAATGACAGATAATGTGCAATTTAGAGATTTTTCGCTCAACCACAAAATAGTTGCGATTAATCCGCTGTACTCCAGCCGGACAACTGGCTCCAGGCACTGCCATCATGGGTATAAACCCCCCGGTCGGGACCAAAGTCCACCGCCAGGTTGCTTCCCCATTCAACTATTTTAATGGTGTCATCCCAGGCGGCCAATTTATTCCAGGCAGTGGTGTAATCATACAATCCTCTGCCATTACCAAAATCCACCACCAGGCCGGTTCCCCAGGTAACAATGTCCTCCGTGGTGTCCCATCCTGCCAGAACAGACCAAACACTGCCGTTGAAAGTAAATATCCCTCTGCCGGATCCAAAATCCACAACAAGTTTTTCATTTATCCCGTCGTTCCAGGCGAGCATATTGGCAACATCATCCCATCCTGCCAGCTTGGTCCATCCGCTAAACGGATTTGCAGAATAGAGACCCCTGCCGGATCCAAAGTCAACAATTAACTGGCTGTCGGTCGCATGGCCATCATTCCAGACCGTTATTTCAGATGCATCATCCCACCCGGCTATCATAACCCATCCAATGCTGAGATTGTAAATATACATCCCTCTGCCGGATCCGAAATCCACCACAAGATTTTTATAGGTGCCGTCATCCCATGTGGTTAAATGCCCGGTATCATCCCATCCGGAAAGTTTATTCCAGGTGCTGCCGTCAAAAGTCTGGAGGCCTTTTCCCTGTCCAAAATCAATGACCAGTTTTTCACTGACTCCGTCATCCCAGCTGAGCATGGCAGCGGTTGTATCCCAACCGGATAATTCGTGCCACAAGCCATCCATGGGATCAAAATAATGGATGCCCCGATCACGGCCGAAATCGACCACCAGTTTTTGATTCCATTCAATCATTTCATGGGCATCCCCCCAGCCTGATAATTTGATCCAGTCGGTCCCGTTGTGAACATACAAACCTTTGTTATCGCCAAAGTCTGCGATCAGGTATGAACCTGCAGAAATAAGCAAAGCGGAAGGCACACCGAAAGAAACTGCCACAGGTGAATGAAATGTGCATTCAAACTCAGCCTGGGTACCCTCAAGATTAAAGTTGATCACATCTTTGCTTACCGTTGCTTTGTAGTTGGGGTTATTGTTTACAAACGCTGTAATTTCATCTTCATTAATGCCGGGGCCGAATACATCGCCAATAGCCCGATCCGGAAAGAAAATATTGATATCCCGGGTATCGCCGGTTTGACCGATCATGGTGACGCCGGCTTTTGCATTGCTGACGCCCATATCTCCCGCATCAATTGGTGCTTCATAATCGTAACCGGGAAGAAGGATAAAACAATCACCAGCCCAGTGATTCGCTTGTGCAATTAAACCGATGTGCTCATTTCCATAGTCCGGGTTGGTAAATATCAGGAATCCGACGGTTGAATCATCCGGTGTCCAGTCGTTGTTTGATGTTGGTCGGCAGGTGGTTGTGGTTATGGTTACTTCGCCTGCGCCGGAAAATCCGGTTTCATCGTATGTCACATTCGGCATACTGCCGCCCATGACAGCCAGAGCATGAGGGATTTCGTTATTCATTTTAACGGTAAATGTTACGGATGTTCCTACAGGAATCCCCCTTAAATTAATGTTGTTTTTATTGATCGGGCCTTCATTGCCGCCCCACTTGCCGAAAATTACAGCATTTTCATTGATGGGCATATTGGTTTTGAAAAGAGACTTTTCGTTTTCAAAGGCTGCCTGACTTGAACCATCGATTGAAAGCAGCAGGTTGCCGTAACTGTTTTCCTGGTCCCCATCACAGGTTGAGTTAAAGGTTCGCGCAATTGTTCCGGAGGGGCCTACATATGCGGGAGGCGTGCTTGTGGAACTCGATAATTGACCTGGTTCGAGCCATAACCCGTCAATATGACAGCAGGGCTCTGTCTGGTCAATGTCATATAAAAATAAATAGTGATCACTCGGATTTGAGCCCAGAGAGAATTCTGTGATTTCCGGTGAAACCGAGTCCGTGGTAAAAACAACATCGTCAAATGCAGCCTGGGCGGTATAAAACCCATAACCTTGGCTGGTTGACACGCCAATTCCTGCACCTCCGCTTGTAAAGGATGAATCCGTTACATTGATTTGCCACTCAGTCGGCTCGTCCTCTGGTTCTCCACTCCAGACTTTGCCGGATAACTGATCCCCTTCAGCCTGAAATTTAACAACACAATCAGTTGGGTCAAATGCAGCCACCGACCCTGAATAGATGATTTCAGTAACATTATTTGTTGTTTTTAGTACCCAGACAAAAGAAGATGATTCAGAGCTTACCATAAACGAGTAACCGTTCATGTCATCTGAATTGCCTCTTAATAAAATGAAGGCAAAGTACCTATCTCCCGGATTGATCTGCTTTATCCGGCTTTGGAGACAACCATTCGTTCCACTGTAGTTGACGTAGCAGTCTACATATACGTTCTGATTTTCCAGGCTTTCAGTATGTATTTGAAATTCATTATCAACAACTCCCCAGCTGCTGTTGTCGCCATTATCCACATAGCCCCAGTCCTGCTCAGCGCCTCCATTAAAATTGTCGCTCCAGCCGGCAGAAAAAGCCATTGGTGATGAAAAAACGAGTAAAGCCAGAGTTAAAAAGAAGATAATTTTTGGTTTCATTACTTGATCCCCCTTTTTATAGATATATTGACAAGGCAATTATTTGTTTAATTGGCTTTCAGGTGGGGCATTCGAAGAATACGGGAATAGCAGAGAGCCGAAATCAAGGTTTTTTCCCTAAGAGTTTCAGGACATATACTTTTCTATTCTGTTACCCCAAATATTAAATTTTTATGTATAATACTCTAATAAGTCAAGACTAAATTGTGACGATTTATTCATCATTCTAATCAAATTTATTATTCTGATTATTATTATGTTCTATTAAGAATCTTTAAAAATTATGGCTGATAAAACGGAAATCAACCAATTCGTCGGGGTGCTTTGTAGGATAAATACTTACAAAAAAATAGAAAAGTTCTACATAGAAAAAATTCGACTTTTGCCTTGATTTGTTGTACAAAAATATAATCTAAGTGTTATTTTTTGTTTTTAACAGCTCTTGGTGAATATTTGCCGTGGGCTCAAAAAAAATTGAAATTAAAATACAAGTTGTACATTTCCAGGTTTGATGACTGAGATTTTTTCTGCCTGTTTTATTTTAGAACCATGCAAATATCATCCTGCGCCACCAGGTCTATCATTAGTTGACCTTTCTGTTTCCTCATCCCTTATGCATGCTGAGCTTAAAAGAAGCACTCTTTAATTATAATGACCGAAAATACTTTGCTCGATTTTGATGAGAAAATCTGGATTTATGTGACAAAATAAGGTGATGCCGCATAATTGTGAGTTGTTTATACCATGCCCAAGCTAACATAAATGATAGTTTGTACTTGAAATATATTGAATACAGGGTGTTACTTTATGAATAATGAGGGGAGGATATAATGAATTTTAAAGTCATGTTAACAGCTATGTGGATAATTGGGTGGGTTGTTTGTATGGGAAATAATCTAAATGCCGCCACAATTAATGTACCGGCGGACCAGTCAACGATTCAGGATGGGATCGATGCTGCTGTAAACGGTGACACGGTAAACGTTGTTGCCGGAATATACTTTGAAAATATTAATTTTTCAGGCAAACTGATCACCCTAAAATCTCTTGCCGGTCCTGAAAATACAACCATAGACGGGAGCGCATCCGGCAGTGTCGTATCTTTTTTATCTGGAGAGGATAATAATGCAAAACTTGAAGGATTTACCGTCACAAACGGATCTGCAGCATCCGGTGGCGGTATTAGAATTTTTTCATCATCTCCCACCATTACAAATTGTATAATCCGAGATAATGAAGCAAATTATGGCGGTGGCATTGATTGCGATACTTCCCCTTCTGCTGTCATCGAGAGTTGTACAATAAAAGACAATATATATTATAACAATGGAGGAGGAATTTCATGCCTTTCATCATCACCAACCATAATTGATTGCATTATCAAAGGTAACAATATCCCAGGTTCATATGCAGCATTTGGCGGCGGAATTTTTACGAATGTATCATCACCTACTATAACCAACTGTTCAATTGAATATAATGAGGGCTATTATGGCGGTGGTATTTATTGTTCATATTCATCCACTCCTGTTATTAACGATTCTATTATTAGATATAATGATACTGCTTCTCATGGTGGTGGCATTGTTGCCAGATTTGCTGGGTGTTCCATTACCGTGAACAATTGTGTTGTCGCTTTTAATCATGGATATAATGATGGTGGCGGATTTTGGATTCGAAGCGACGCATCGGCACTGATAAAAAAATCCATTATTGCTGGAAATAGGTCCGGCACCGGAGGCGGTTCTGGTGGAGGTATATGCAATGCTGGAGGGAATGTGACAATAGATCAATGTCATATTTTGGGAAATGAAACAAAGTATGATGGCGGAGGAGTTTATGGCGATAATTTGAGTGATTTAACCATTATTAACAGCACAATCAGTAATAACAGACTAACAAATGCATCAGTAGTAGGTAACACCAGGGGTGGAGGAATATTTTGTTATGATGCGGATATTAAAAATTGTACAGTTACAGGAAATCGAACAACAAGTATCGGCGTTGGTGGCGGCATATATGTTAATGGTGTAACAGATATCGTTAACTCGATTCTCTGGGGAAACACTGACGGCACTGGAAGCAATCAGGTGCATTCGGTAGTTACAACGAATATAACATACTCTGATATTGAAGGCGGGTGGAGCGGTACAGGGAACATCAATGATGATCCATTATTAATAGGGACCCATTTGACAAATTCTTCCCCCTGCATTGATGTGGGAACAGCAACAGATGCCCCAACAGAAGATATTGATGGAGATTTAAGACCTCTTGATACTAGTACTGATATGGGGTCGGATGAGTTTTCCGGGGGGCCGGCAACAACTCTTTATGTACCAACAGGCTATGGAACCATTCAAGAAGCAATAATTGAGGCACAAGATGGTGACACCGTATTAGTTGATAGCGGGACTTATTATGAAAATATTTATTTTCTTGGAAAAGCAGTCACGGTAAAATCAACCAAAGGCTTTAAACAGGCAACAATTGATGGCGGTGGAAATGGTTCTGTGGTAAAAATTCTTTCCGGCGAGGACCATCAATGCATACTTGATGGTTTCACCATTACAAATGGGTATACAACAAGTGCAGGTGGCGGTATATTATGTATGAATTATTCTTCTCCTACCATCAAAAACTGTCGCATTGCTGGAAATCATTCCAACTCTTATGGTTCAGGAATATTTCTTAAGAATTATTCTTCACCTAAAATAATCAATACAAAAATTGTGAATAATAGAGGGTATCATGGTGCTGGTATTTACTGTAACCTTTTTTCATCACCAGATATTATTAATACAACAATAAGTGGAAATTACAGCAGTAATTCATATGGCGGTGGAATATATTGTTATAATTATTCCTCACCTAATTTCATTAATGGGATAATATGGAATAATCAAGGCAAAGATAACCAAAATGAAATTTATCTAGCTACGAATGGAAGTATAACCGTTTCGTATTCTAATATTAAGGGCGGCTATACAGGTACAGGCAATATCGACGTTGATCCATTGTTTGTGGATCCCAAGCCACCGTCACCCACACCGACAAATGATGGTGACTATCATTTGCGAAAAGTCTCCCCTTGTATTGATGTGGGTACAAGTGATACGGCGACCTATCCTGATCTCCCAACCAATGATATAGATGGTGATGAACGACCGGTTAGAGATGGTTATGACATGGGAGCCGATGAATATACCATAAATAGCCCCGGACTGATCGACTGGAACGGTGACCTGTTGGCGGACTTTGGTGAAGGCGATGGGCTCAAATTTTATAATGGAAGCGTCTGGAATGATTTGACCTCATGGGGATCGGTCAACTATCTGAGTGCCCGGAGTACGGATCTGATCGTCAATTTCGGCAATGATCGGGGCATTTATACCTATGACAGTGTAGACTGGACCAAAATATCGGGCTGGGAAGATACGGTCCACATGACTGTCTGGAATGATGACCTGGTGGTTGATTTTGGCCAGGGCCGGGGAATTTATACTTATGACACGGCGTGGACCAAATTCTGCGGATGGGATACGACGGACCGGATCGTTGCATGGGGCACAGACCTGGTTATCGAATTCGGCGGCGGGCGCGGTACTTATATATATAACGGATCGTCTTTTACCAAGTTATGCGGCTGGGAAAACACCCATCATTTGCTGACATGGAATGATGACCTGGTGGTCGATTTTGGTCAGGGCCGGGGCATTTATACCAATAACGGTAGTGCATGGACCAAGCTCTGCGGCTGGGATACTGCCAACAAAATTAACGCGTGGAACGATAAACTGGTGATTGATTTCGGCGGCGGCCGCGGTATTTTCACCTATGACGGCACCTGGAACTCTATCAGCGGCTGGGATACTGTTCACGCAATGACGGCATGGGATACCCGGCTGGTGGTTGATTACGGTGGCGGCCGCGGGTTGTATACCTTTGACGGAACCTGGAATAACATCAGCGGCTGGGATGATGTGGAAGAAATGATCGTTGTGGGCTCTGACCTGGTCGTCGACTACGGAACCGGCCGGGGAGTGTATTCTTATGACGGTGCTGACTGGACAAAGCTGAATGACCTGAGCACCGGGGATTAATATAATTCGTCAATATATTTCGTGATACATTAATCGTTATGAGTTGAGAGATATAGAACATTTAAGTTGGATGCTTATTTCTCTTAAACGATTTTTTGAATTCAGGAAATGCACCGTCATGCCGGATTTATTACGGCATGACGGTGTTTCTTTATTCTGTTTTAAATATATTTATATTTTGACATAAATACAAAAACCGGAGCCAATTTAACCGGCACAAAAAAAATCTAAACGGCTGTTCTATAAAAGGTGGATTTCAAATTATGCTTCGATACTCTCAACTTTTCAGATGTGTTTCAATTGTTCTGCTATTGGTCTGTATAACCATTTTATCCAGCATATCATCAGTGTCCGCAATTACCTATTCAGTTGCCCGGATTGATGACAACTATTACCAGGATCAATATCCTCCCCGTATTGCCGATAACGGGTATGTGACATGGTATGGGGCTGATGGCGATGATGAAGCAGAAATCTATTTATTTAACGGCTCTTCAACAACACAAATTACAAACAACAGAGATGGTGACTATAGTCCCGAGATTAACGATAACGGGCATGTGGTTTGGGGAGGATGCATTACCGATGGTCCCTGTGAAGTGTTTTTGTATGACTTTGCAACAATATCCCAGGTTTCAAGTAATGATGGCGGTGGTCCCCAGATCAACAATACTGGAATGATCGTATATTCCGGCTGGGATGGAAATGACGGAGAGCTGTTTACATTTGACGGTTCAACGACAACCCGGATTACGGATAATGGTTTTTCGGACTATAACGCTCAGATAAACGATAATGGTTACATCGCATGGGTCGGAGAATCTGGTGAAGCCGGCTTTACTGACATTTTTTTATTCGACGGCACAATAACCACACAGCTGACTGATACCTATGATTATACCAATGACTATTCTCCTCAGACCAGCAATAACAACCATGTAACATGGTGGAACAATAACGGTATTTTTTTATATGACGGCGTCACAACAAGCCAGATTAACGGCACCAGCACATCAGCGAGAAATCCCAGGATCAACAACAACGGGTGGGTCACCTGGTCCGGTTATGATGGTGGCAGTGATTATGAAATTTTTTTATATGACGGAACATCCACGATTCAGGTTACGAATAATACCATTGATCTTGAACAAAATCCTGAAATAAACGACATCGGGTGGATCACCTGGCAGGGATGGGATGGCAGTGATTATGAAATTTTTTTGTATGATGGTGCCGTGATTACACAGATTACAGATAATTCCGAATCAGATACTTATCCCCAGATCAACAACGATGGACTTATTGCATGGTACAGGGGGGGAGATATTTATCTGGCCTCTCCGATCACGCCTTTTGAAGTAAAAATTAAGGCTGCTGACGGTGCGGCTTCCGATTATTTTGGTTCTGCTGTTTCTATTTCCGGAGATACTGCAATTGTCGGTGGGTATCAGGATGATGACAGCGGATCTTCAAGCGGATCGGCCTATATTTTTAAAAGCGATGGCACCGGAAATTGGAAGCAAGTCGCTAAACTCGTCGCAAATGACGGTGCGGCTTCCGATTATTTTGGTTTTGCCGTTTCTATTTCCGGAGATACTGCTATTGTCGGGGCCTATTTAGATGATGACAACGGGGTTGATTCCGGATCAGCATATATTTTTCAAGATGACGGCAACATGAATTGGGAGCAAATTGATAAACTTACGGCAGACGACGGCGCCTCTTCAGATTATTTTGGAAGGGCCATTGCCATATCCGGTGATACCGCAATCATCGGGGCCTATCGTGATGATGACAACGGTTCCAGTTCCGGGTCGGCCTATATCTTTAAAGATGACGGTATGGGGAATTGGACGCAAGTTGATAAACTCACTGCTGCTGACGGTGCATCCTCGGATAATTTCGGCTATGCCGTTTCTGTTTCCGGTGACGCCGCCATCATAGGCGCATATGGTGATGATGACAATGGGTCGGATTCCGGCTCGGCGTATATTTTTCAAGATGACGGAACCGGAAACTGGGAGCAAGTTGATAAGCTAATCGCAGATGACGGGGCGGCAGCAGACTATTTTGCCTTTTCGGTGTCCATCTCCGGTGATACCGTCATTGCAGGGTCCCATTATGATGATGACAATGGGGATCGGTCCGGCTCGGCGTATATTTTCAAAGATGACGGAACCGGGAACTGGGAGCAAATTGATAAGCTGACTGCAGGTGACGGCGCTTCTTCCGATTATTTTGGTTCTGCTGTTTCCATTTCCGGCGATACCGCCATTGCAGGGTCACACTATGATGATGATAAAGGTTCCGGATCCGGATCAGCCTATATTTTTCAAGGTGACGGAACCGGGAACTGGGCGCAAATTGATAAACTCACTGCAGATGACGGCGCCTCTTCAGACTTTTTTGGTTCTTCCGTTTCTATTTCCGGAGACAATGCTATTGCAGGATCATACTATGATGATGATAACGGGTATAATTCAGGTTCTGCTTATGTCTTTCATTTACCGAAAGTTCAATGGTCCTCAGAATCCCGGTCCGTGCCTGAAGATTCAGGATCAGTCTCTGTAACAGCTGAGCTGGTCAGATCAATTGATAGGGATATTGTCATTCCGTATACCGTGAGCGGCACTGCAACCGGCAGCGGGGGTGATCATGACCTGGCCGATGGCTCCATTACCATCACTGCAGGGATGCTAAGCAGCAGTGTTACATTCAACCTGACGGATGACGCCATTGATGAACCGGATGAAACCGTGGTGGTGACGATGGGGGTGACGGATGATGTGTTAAAAGGCGCAGCAGCGATCCAAACTATTACCATACAGGACAATGACGGCACCTGTAATTATACCATTCTTCCGTTATCCCAATCCTATACTGCATCAGAAGGCACCGGATCAGTCAGTGTAACCCCTTCAGGCAATTCGTGTGAATGGACTGCTGCAAGCAATGATTCCTGGGTAACGATCACATCCGGAAGCTCGGGAACTGGAGAAGGTTCGGTTGGCTACACTGTCGCAGAAAACAGCAATTGCATCCCGAGAAGCGGTTCCATGACGATTGCCGAAGAAATTGTAATCATTGATCAGGACGGCCTTGTCTGCTCCTGTTCCATCGCTCCGATTTCAGAGTCATTTGACGCATCCGGCGGCAGCAACAGCATCGTTGTGACTCCTGCCCACAGCTGTTGTGATTGGACAGCCGCCAGCGATGACGAATGGATTACCATCACATCCGGATCATCAGGCACTGGAGATGGCACGGTCTGTTTTGACGTAGATCCGAACTGCCCTGGAAATTTACGGTCCGGGACAATGACGATTGCGGGCGAAACGTTTACGGTGAATCAGGCCGGTTTGAGCTGTACCTATTCAATTGAACCCGCTTCCCAATCATTTGACGCATCCGGCGGCAGCAATAGTATTGCTGTTACCCCTGCCTACAGCTGTTGCGTTTGGACGGCCAGCAGCTCTGATGACTGGATCAGCATAGAGTCCGGTGCTTCCGGTAGTGGCAGCGGAACGGTCAGTTTCAATGTTTCAGCAAACACCGATTGCAGCACACGAAACGGTACGATAACCATTTCAGGCGAAACGTTTACGGTGAATCAGGACGGCCTGAGCTGCACTTATTCGATTGCACCCGTTTCTCAGTCATTTGATGCATCCGGCGGCAGCGACAGCATCTTTGTGACTCCTGCCTACAGCTGTTGCGATTGGACAGCCGTCAGTAATGATGGCTGGATCAGCATAAATTCCGGTGCTTCCGGTAGTGGCAGCGGAACAGTTAATTATACTGTTTCAGAAAGCATTGAATGCAGTTCCCGAAAAGGCACGATCAATATTGCAGGAGAAACATTCACGGTGAATCAGGATCCGGCTGCGTGCACTTATACAATCAATACCGCATCAAAATTATTTGATGCTTCGGGCGGTTCAGGCTGGGTGTCTGTTAATGCTGCATATGAATGTTGCGGCTGGACAGCTGCGAGTAATGATGACTGGATTCAGATTATTTCCGGCAGCTCAGAGACCGGTGACGGATCTGCCAACTATTCAGTAGACGCTAACGGATCATCGGGTTTACGCTCCGGAACATTAACGATTGCCGGTGAAACGTTTACGGTGAACCAGGATGGGGTAACCGTAAACTGGTCTTCTGCGTCGATGGTAGTCGGAGAAAATGCCGGCTTAATATCGATTACTGCAGAATTAGATTCTATGGCTGATCTTGACGTCTTTGTTCCGTTTACAGTCAACGGAACAGCCACAGGCAATGGTCTTGACCATGATCTTTCAGCCGGCAGTATCACTATACTTGCCGGACAGCTTTACGGGAGTACAAATTTTTCTGTGACTGATGACTCAATCGTCGAAACAGGGGAAACCGTTGTTCTTGAGATGGGTTCGCCTGTGAATGCGATTTCAGGGCTAATCACAACAATGAATATAACGATTTTGGATCATTCTGTTTTCCAGCTCACGGATGACAATTATGATCAAAAGTTCCCAAAGATAAACAACGATGGAAATGTCACATGGCAGGGATCTGACGGCAATGACAATGAGATTTATTTTTATGATGGCAATTCAACAACACAAATTACAATTAATGATGCTGAAGATAAGAATCCCCAAATCAATGTGAATGGATGGCTGGCATGGGAAGGTACGGGAATTTTCCTCTATGACGGGACAAATATCCTTCAAATTCCGGATACTACAACCATGGACTGGTATCCTCAGATTAATAGCCATGGACATTTAACATGGGAAAAATATTTAAACTTTGAAGAAATCTATTTTTATGACGGGAGCTCACCTGTCAGATTGACGTCAAATATCATCACGGATACACATGCACGGATTAATGATAATGGATATATTGTCTGGTCCGGAAACACCGGATCATATCCGCCGGAAATTCATATTTACGATGGTTCTGCTACGAGCATGATTACACATGTAAATACCCAGGACTATGCACCGGAGATAAACAATAATGGATGGGTAGCGTGGTACGGACGGTATAACAGCTCAGATACGGAAGTTTATCTTGATGATGGGATCAGCATTATTCAACTTTCAGACAATTCCGAAGATGATAAATATCCCCAGATAAATGACAACGGATATGTTGCGTGGCAGGGATTCGATGGAAATGATGATGAGATTTTTTTATATGACGGGAACAGCACGATCCAGCTAACCGATAATGCGTTTGATGATAACTATCCGAAAATTAATGAAAACGGAAAAGTCGTATGGCATGGATATGATGGGAATGACTGGGAAATTTTTTATTATGACGGCTTAGCCGTTACCCGGATAACGGAAAATGATCATGATGATTATTTTCCTTCAATAAACGATTTTGGGTTTCTAACCTGGTACGGACACGATGGGAATGATTACGAAATATTCCTGGCCATACCGGATCCATATAATAAACCAATGTTAAAATATTATCCCGGCTTGATCGACTGGAACAGCGACCTGGTGGCGGATTTTGGTGAAGGGGAAGGGCTCAAACTTTATGATGGCAACGCCTGGAATAATCTGACCTCATGGGGATCTGTCAATTACATGGGTGCCCGGAGTACGGACCTGATCGTTAATTTTGGTAATGACCGGGGTATTTACAGCTCTGATAGTGTTGACTGGACCAAAATATCGGGCTGGGAAGACACGGTCCATATGACTGTCTGGAATGATGACCTGGTGGTTGATTTTGGTCAGGGCCGGGGGATCTATACCTATGACACCGCGTGGAATAAGTTTTGCGGTTGGGATACGGCTGGCAGGATCGTTGCATGGGGCACAGACCTGGTTATCGAATTCGGCGGCGGCCGCGGTACTTATATATATAACGGATCGACCTTTACCAATTTATGCGGCTGGGAAAACACCCATCATTTGCTGACATGGAATGATGACCTGGTGGTCGATTTTGGTCAGGGCCGGGGCATTTATACCAATAACGGTAGTGCATGGACAAAATTATGCGGTTGGGATACTGCCAACAAAATTACCGCGTGGAACGATAAACTGGTGATTGATTTCGGCGGCGGCCGCGGTATTTACACCTATGACGGCACCTGGAACCCCATCAGCGGGTGGGATACGGTTCATAAAATGACAGCATGGGGCTCCAATCTGGTAATTGATTTTGGCGGCGGCCGCGGGTTGTATACCTATGACGGCACCTGGCAAAACATCAGCGGCTGGGATGATGTGGAAGAGATGATTGTGGTAGACCAAGATCTGATCGTCGACTACGGCATTGGCCGGGGTGTTTATTCCTATGACGGTTCAATCTGGACGGAATTGAGTTCGGTGAGTACCGGGGATTGAACAAAATCAGATAATCTGTTGAAAAGATGAAATGATAACTATCTGAGATGTTGAACCTAAGAAATTAATTTTTTCTTTTCAAATCAATAAAAAAAGCCCATGTGTATAAAAAATATACACATGGGCTTTTTTTATTCATCGCATCACATCATCATTCCAGTATATGATTGGTATCTGTCAGCCTGAAATTTCTGCCAGTTATTTTCATAATAATACTGGCCAAGACCGCTTCCGAAGTCGACAATCAGTTTGATTGTCCGTATTATTGTTGTCAGCACACGTCAGGATACAGGTTAATTCAAGTAAAAAACCGGGTCCGGAAACTTTTACTCGGGGCATCCACTGGCATCCACCGGTTCGCCCAGCGGTGTGTTGGGACACATGTCACTGCTGTCCGGAACGCCGTCATTATCTGAATCTTGTGCAGCAGTTGGGCAGCCATTAACATCTACTGATTCACCCAGCGGTGTGTTGGGACACATGTCACTGCTGTCCGGGACACCGTCATTATCTGAATCTTGTGCAGCAGTTGGGCAGCCATTAACATCTACTGATTCACCCAGTGGTGTGTTGGGACACATGTCACTGCTGTCCGGGACACCGTCGTTATCTGAATCTTGTGCAGCAGTGGGGCATCCACTGGTATCCACCGGATCTCCCAAAGGGGTGTTGGGGCAGATGTCACTGGCGTCTGTTACGCCGTCGCCATCAGAATCCTGTATCGCAGTGGGGCATCCATTAACATCTACGGGTTCACCAAAAGGTGTGTTGGGACACATGTCACTGCTGTCCGGAACGCCGTCATTATCTGAATCTTGGACTGCAATGGGGCATCCAGTGGCATCCACGGTTTGTCCAATGGGTGTGTCGGGGCATAAATCAATATTATCATTCACCCCGTCACTGTCTGTGTCTTTTTGTGAATTTGAGCATCCATTGGTGTCGACAGATTCTCCTGTCGGCGTATCAGGGCATTGGTCGATGTCGTCAATAACGCCGTCAATGTCCGTATCCAACTGGGAATCAGAGCAACCATTTCCATCAACAGTTTGGCCCGTGGGTGTGTCGGGACATAGGTCGCTGCTGTCCGGGACGCCGTCATTATCTGAATCCTGTGGTGCGGTGGGACATCCATTGGTATCCACGGGTTCTCCAACCGGAGAGCCGGGGCATAAATCGAAATTATCTTTCACCCCGTCACTGTCTGTGTCTTTTTGTGAATTTGAGCATCCATTGGCGTCGACAGATTCTCCTGTCGGCGTATCAGGGCACTGGTCGATGTCATTTTTCACACCATCTGCGTCCATATCCAACTGGGAATCGGAGCAACCATTTCCATCAACAGTTTGGCCCGTGGGTGTGTCGGGACATAGGTCGCTGCTGTCTGGGACGCCGTCATTATCCGAATCCTGTGGTGCGGTGGGACATCCATTGGCATCCACAGGTTCTCCAGCCGGGGAGTCGGGGCATAAATCGATATTATCATTTACTCCGTCATTGTCCGTGTCTTTTTGTGAAATTGAGCAACCATTAGCATTAACTGTTTCTCCTTGAGGCGAATCAGGACAATGGTCTATGTCATCAGTCACGCCATCGGCATCTGTATCTGGCTGGGGAATGTCGCATTCATCCCCAATGCCGTCATTGTCTGAATCTGTCTGATCCGTGTTTTCATTTTCCGGACAATTATCGCAGGCATTGCCAACACCGTCGTTGTCGGTGTCGATCTGATTTTGATTGGGGGTTGAAGTGCAGTTATCAGAGTCGTCTATTATGCCGTCTCCATCCGTATCCGCTTGAGTCTGTGGGCATCCATCATTATTTACCGTCTCGCCACCCGGGGTATTCGGGCATAAATCGGCATCATCTGTTATACCGTCACCATCCGTATCTTGCTGATAAGGGATGAGGTCACACCAATTATCAGGCGTTAATTCAGTTGAAGACTTAATATTATTTTCAAAAAAATCATGAATTGCTTCACCGAAATAGCCATTGGTAAAAATATCGTAAATATCGTAATTAAATACCCATTGGCCATTTGTTTTCGTGCAGAAAATTGTTTTGGACATTTGTGGAAAATTTATATCATAACAATAAAATTCGATGGTTGTTTCGGCTGTTTTCTTATAGCCGTTAATTACGACTGCATGATCAGTACCTTCGAGGTCTATCAACCTTAATACGACAGGCGTTTTTTCTGCCAATTGGGACATTAAATAAATTTTTATGTGAGAATCATTCGTCATTTTGTCCCATACTTCATCACCAAAAATACTTTTTAAATTTTCCCGGATATTCCAGGATCGATCTAATTCAGCTTCAGCCAGGCACGCTGCTGTCAGGGAATTTTCTTCTTCCCATAAGCATCTGAGGTGAGAGTTCTCAATCGATCGATTGAAATAATACCACAAGGAAAAGTTAGCCAGGCCATTGCTTATTCCGTTTTTATAGTCGGTTTTTCCTTTGGTGATAAGGTAATTTTGATTATTTTGTACTTTCTCATTAAAACAATCGTTCATAACATCAAATTCTGTACATGTTTCGTCAGGCAGTTCTTTTTTTGAAATCTGAGGAAAAAACCATGAGAAGTGAGTGGTTGAAAATGTTACGTTGCTGTTTGTGGAATCTATAAATAAAATAGGTAGTTGCCCCCACTTATCAGTATTCTCATTAAAAAAAGAAACTATCAGTTCATCATCGTCGGTTATTTTAACATTAAGCGGTAGTGTAATAACTAAGATTCCTTTGATGAGCGAAGAGGACTTGATATCAAACGGCGTGGAAACATTCAGGTTGTCGTTAGGAGGGTTGTTTTCGGCAGGTACTGATGAAATTGTAAATATAGTATTGTAATTGGCAGCACCTTGAGGTATTTCAATTTTAATCCCAAAAAGAGGGCTTTTTGTATCAGTCACTTCTATCGTCCCTCCGGCAGGTCCGATTGTTGCTGAATAGATACCATCGTTGTTGTTAGTAACTGAATGACTGCTTCCACTGTCACAGCCATTGAGAAACAACAGAAAAGATACAATCAAGGTAAATAATTTAATATGGTTGTGTTGAATATGGATTGCATTCATGAGCTCTATCCTTTTTAGCAATGAAAATATTTTGTTGAAGTTTTAAATTAGAATTTGTTGAAGACTATTTTAATATTTTTCTATTAAAATGTTAATCCATACCTAAATTTAATCTTAATATTTGGTCAATATGGATATGGGTTGTGACAATTTTTGTAACATTAATGACAAAAAAAGCAACAAACAGGTTTTTGAATTAATGGAAAAATTTGAAAAATTTTAAAGAGTAGCGTTATTCAACAGTCGATGAGAATCGATAAAAAGAAGGCGCAAAAATTGCATATAATCATTAAACCTAATCAAATAAATAGAACTCAAAGAAGATTTTTAAATTTTTTTTCAAGGAGCACTTTATGATAAGCAAAATGGTCAATTATGTTAATTATATTTTATTAATCATTTTGATGGCTTTGATCTTGCAGTATTTTGATCAAAATCAAGTATTTGCTCAAGAAGCTGTCAAGAGTCAATTGGATAAATACACTGTTGAGAGAATTTCGTTGCCTGATGGAAGAATAATTGAAGCCACAATTACCCCTAGTCCGCCAACACCTCCGATCGGTTATGATCGTATGGCAGCGGATTTGCCGGAAGTGAATATGGCTGCCGGCACGAATAGTTTGTCCGATGTTCCGGCATTTAACTGGAGTTTTGGATGTTCCGCCACATCCGCTGCTATGATTGCCGGATACTATGACCGAACCGGATATGTTGATATGTATACCGGTCCCACAAACGGTGGAGTCATGCCTTTAGATAACAGTTCCTGGTCGGACTGGAACGACGGCACTGGAGATCGACATCAGTGCCCTTTAAGCGCAACGCACGCAGGCCTTGACGGCAGAATAGAAAAAGGCCATGTGGATGATTATTGGGTTGCATATCTTGATGCCGGACCGGATCCTTTTGATGGAAACTGGCCGGAGCACACCTATGGGGAGTGCACCGGAGACTTCATGAAGACGAATCAGGCAACGTATAGCAATGTAGATGGCTCAACTTCGTTTTATAATTACAACGATGGATCGCCACTGCCTGCTGCCGCTATGGAAGGATTTGGTATTCACAATAACGATGGTGGGTATGGGATCAAACTTTTTTATGAATCCAGAGGCTACACGGTAGTAAATATGTATAATCAAAGGATCTTAGGGCAGGGCACGGATGAGAATGATGATCCTACAGACCTGGGATTTACATTTGATCAATACAAAGCTGAAATTGATGCGGGCCGGCCGGTGATGATACATGTTGTAGGGCATACCATGGTCGGTGTCGGATATGATGATTCAACAAATGAAATATATATTCATGACACTTGGAATTATAATGTACATCCAATGACTTGGGGTGGAATTTATTCGGGTATGCAGCATTACGCTGTTACGATTGTTCAATTGGAAGAGGCCCCACCTCTGGATTCTGATGGGGACGGCGTTCCGGACAGCAATGACCTTTGCCCTGGCACGCCGCAAGGTGAATCTGTGGATGGAAATGGGTGCTCAACTTCACAAATAGATTCCGATAACGACGGGGTGAATGATAATATCGATTTATGTCCCGACACACCCATTGGAGAAACCGTGGATGCCAGTGGGTGTGTCATTCCTGAACCGGAGACAACATACACTCCTGGTCTGGTCGAATGGAGTGGTAATCTGGTAGCGGATTTTGGTGTAAGCCGTGGATTGTATTATGCTGAACCTTCCGGTACGACACCGGACACCTGGACACAGATGACCGGCTGGGGGGAGGTTAATAATATGGTGGAATGGGATGATGGTACGGATGTAAGCCTGGCAGTAGATTTTGGCGGCGGCCGGGGCCTCTACGCTGCGGGGCCTGACTGGGCAACGTCGGGTTGGCACAAAATTGCCGGATGGGATGATACGGCCAATATGGCAACCTTAGGCATGGACTTAGTCGTTGATTTTGGTGGGGGACATGGAATACACACCTATGACGGTACTTCTTTTACACAACTATGCGGGTGGGATGATGCGAAGCATATGTTGCTCTGGGGTTCAAATCTTGTCGTCGACTTTGGAAATGGCAGGGGGATTTATACCTTTGACGGCCTGACCTGGGCGAAACTAAGCGGCTGGGATACGGCAGATGATATGCTGGTCTGGGACAATGAGCTGGTGATTGATTTTGGAACCGGCCGCGGAATTTATACATATGATGGTACTGGCTGGACAAAGCTGTGCGGCTGGGAAAATCCCGAGCATATTGTTGCCTGGGGTTCCAATCTTGTCGTTGATTTTGGTCAGGGAAGAGGAATTTATTTCTATAACGGCTCATGGAATAAAGTCAGTGGCTGGGATACGGCTGCCGGTATCGTTGCCTGGGGCGGTAATCTTGTTATCGATTTTGGTGGTGGCCGCGGAATTTTTTCCTATGATGGTCTTTTTTTCACTGAAATGAGTGGCTGGGATGACGCAGAAAAGATAGTTGTAACCGGTTCTGACCTGATAGTTGATTACGGGGCAGGTCGGGGAATTTACTCCTATGATGGTTTAATCTGGACGAAAATAATTTCCTGGAGCATTGCGGATTAATTTGACTTTGTAAGGATGTCACGTTTGCAATTTATGCCTCAAGGCCAAGACGCACCAGAGACGTTTTTTCTTTGACACCGGTCAGCAGCGACGTTTTATCTATTAATTGCTCATCTATGTTTAATGTTGTTCTCATATGCATATGTCAATGGGGTTGCTCAAATGGATTATCTCCTGAATCGGTACCTCAGCATTTCCATAGATTCCCGAAATTTACTCAGTTCCGGTTCTGCGTTATAGTGGGATAAAATGTCCCGGAAGCATTTATCCGGTGATTTGCCGTTGTGCATGACATGGTACATTTCATAGAATATTTTAAAATGTTTTTTGGCAAAGTCAGGTCCCATTTTGTCAAATAACTTATATATGGCAATGGACGTGTTGACCCCTTCTGCGGTTCCCTTGTCGCTGTCATAGGCAATTTTTCCATGTTTTGCCAAATGCACGCCCGCAGAGAAATTTCGGCTCATGTCCGCATTGGCCGTCATCATAAAATCCGGAAACCCGGCTTCGGCAAAGCAGGAAGAACGGCGGCCCCCGAAAAATACCACCAGTTTCTGGGCTTCAATAAAGGCCTTGCCGATAAATGTGTGTCTCGCGCCTTCGCTTTTTTCCGATTCCGCCAGGTACCCGGAGCCGATGGCCACAATATTTTTCAAAGCCCCCAGCACTTCGGTTCCGATAATATCGGTGGACGGGTGAAGGTTCAGCTTGTCATTGATGGAAAGAGTCTGCGCAAGGTCTGCAGCCCGGTTTTTTGTGGCTGCCGCAATAGTGGCCGACAGGTTGTGCCGTTCATAAATCTCTTTGGCAAAAGTCGCACCGGCAAGGACCGCAAAATTTTTTTTGTCAATTTGAGGAAGCGTTTCTGCCAGGATCTGTGTGGGCCTTTTTGCGGTATTGGCTTCAATCCCTTTCATGCCGCTGATGATAATGGTGTCCTTATGAATGGATGTTCCCACTTTTTCAGTAATCTTTTTGTTCAGTTCTGTCATGGCGGGTCGCAAATATTTTACCGGCAGAATGATGATTAATATTTCTTTGTCAACGGCTGCTTCATAATCCGGCACAATGGACAGTCTTTTGTTTACCCGGCATCCGTTGAATACTTTGGGGTTTATGTGGTGTGTGCTCATGCATTTTAGAAGCGGGGTGCCGTCTTCAATGATTGACTCTTCCCGAACACCCAAGGATACCTGATGATGTTCCGACAATAAATCCGCCATGGCAGTGCCGAATGCTCCGGTGCCGATAACACCGATTCGTTTTCCGTCAAAAATTGCCGATTCGATCTGTTTTTGTGTGTCTTTCATTTTTATTGCCTGTTTTGTATGATTTTGCTCAATTACAGGATGTGCGATAATTTTTTGGGCCTTTTATTTTACATGGTTTTTTGATTATTACAGCAATGAACGTGCCGGAAAAACATTTTTTGTACTAACTATTTGGAATTAAATATTAAAAATATTTAACGGGCCGCAGAAAAGACAGAAATTGTTAATTTCAGGCACATGAAATGTATGCGTGATATGCATTTTGTGTATGAGTTGGAAAGATGGGAGGGGCAAACCCGGAAATAAACCCGGAAACAAAAATTGATTCCGGGCGGAAAACGTATTAATGTCGAAAATGAACTTTTAACCGACAAAACCGGTGATTTCACACGTGTCCCGAATTACAAGACCATCAATTATCGATGTCGAGGCATCCGGCTTCGGATCCGACAGCTATCCCATTGAAGTCGGCGTTGTTTTGACATCCGGAAAACGTTACTGCAGTTTGATTTTACCCGCGTCAGAATGGAAGCACTGGGATGAGCAAGCAGCAAAAGTCCATGGGATCACAAGAAAAGATCTTAAAAAATTCGGCAGCCCTGTGACCGAAGTTGCCAAGGCGCTCAATGATCTTCTGGACGGTCTGATAATTTACAGTGATGCCTGGGCCGTTGATTTGCGCTGGATAACCCGGCTGTTTTACACGGCCGGTATTTATCAGCAGTTTAAGGTCAGCGCTCTGGAAAACATATTATCGGAAGACCAGATGGATATCTGGCATGACACCAAAAGTCAGGTGTTGGCCGGTGTCAAATTTAAACGGCATCGCGCAAGTAATGATGCTTTGGTTATTCAGGAAACCTATGCACGAACGCTCAACCAGGGGGCTGATTGAACTTTCAACATCGAACATCAAGCGTTCAAGTAAGTTTATTTCTGGTTCCCACAGTCCTCCGTGGGAACCAGGTGAAGTTTAAATCTGGCGAAAATGGCAAAGAAAAAAGTTCCCCATATCTTAAAAATTGGCAAGGCGCGCAAATCCTGAGGCGCGAGGCTTACGAATGTACGTTGAGTGACGAAGGAAGTTGCGCAACTCCAAAGCTAAAATAGCAACTGGGCTTTTTGCGAAGCCGTTTTAAAGGACTGCCTTTTTAAACTCCTCAACCCCAATCCGTTCCATAAACCGTGATGCCCGTTCTTTTTTCTTAGCATTTTCAAGGTAATAGGTCAGGCAGGAGTCAATCAGCGAAATCACTTCGTCCTTTGAAAGGTCTTCAGCAATCACATCGCCGATCCGGGGTTTTTTACCGGAATTGCCGCCAAAAATGAATCTCCAGCCATTCTTTTTGCCGATCAGGCCAATATCCCGGACAAAGCTTTCTCCGCAGCAGAACTGGCAGCCGGAAACACCTATTTTTAACTTAGCCGGAAGGGCTTTTTCAGCAAAAAGTTTTTCAAGCGCGATTCCCATTCCCAGAGAATCCTGGACGCCGAACGTGCAGACTGCCGTTCCAGGGCATGCCTGAACATAGTGGAGACAGAGTTCTGTAGCGCGCCCCACATCGATATTCAAATCTTTCCACACGGAATCGATGTCTTCTTTTTCAATGCCCACCAGTGCCAGCCGGTGACCGGAAGTTATTTTGGTAATGGGAATGTTATATTTTTTAACAACTGCGGTAATGGCTTCCAGGTTTTCAACGCTTAAAACGCCTGCCGGGGTCCGGGGAACAATGGCATAGGTTTTTTTGTCTCTTTGTAAAATAGCTCCTTTTAAATCTTCTGACATTTTTTTTTCCTTTTTAATTTTGGTGATTCTGCATTAAAGATAGATTTTAATGGCTAAGTTAAAAGTTTCATATACAAGGCGTAGTGATTTTTCAGGCTCGAAATAATACAAGTCGTATATGGAGTGCCTGAAAAATCGCTACAACGCAGTAGATGGGACTTTTAACGACGCCATTAGAATTCGATGGAGCCGGGCGTTCTCGGAAACGGAATAACATCTCTAATGTTTGTAATTCCGGTCACCAGCATGATCAGCCGCTCAAACCCCAAACCAAAACCACTGTGGGGAACGCTTCCATAGCGTCGCGAATCTAAATACCACCAGTGTTCTTCTCTGCTCACCCCGGTATCATCCATTCGTGTTTCCAAAAGCTCCAGACGATCTTCTCGCTGGCTGCCGCCGATGATTTCTCCGATTCTCGGAACAATCACATCCATGGCCGCCACTGTTTTGTCATCATCATTTAGCCGCATGTAAAAGGGCTTGATTGTTTTAGGGTAATCATAAAGGATGACCGGCTGCTTAAAATGATTTTCAGCCAGAAAGCGTTCATGTTCAGTCTGAAGGTCTGCACCGAAAAAAACATCATAATTAAATTTTTTGCCGGACTGGTTTAATATGGTGACCGCCTCGCTGTATGGAAGCCGGATAAATTTTTTAGAACCAATGGTTTCTAATGTGCTCATCAGGGTTTTGTCCACAAACTTTGCAAACAGCTCCAAATCTTCAGCGCAGTTTTTTATGACATAATCCACCAGAAACTTGATAAATTTTTCCGCATAATCCATGTCTTCTGCCAAATCACAAAATGCCATTTCCGGCTCCACCATCCAGAACTCCGAGGCATGGCGGCTGGTGTTGGAGTTCTCCGCCCTGAAGGTGGGGCCGAATGTATAGATATCACCCAAAGCCAGGGCAAACATTTCCCCTTCAAGCTGTCCGGAAACCGTCAGGTTGGCTGTTTTACCAAAGAAATCATTTTGATAATCGGTTTTTCCGTTCGATCGGGGCGGGTTGTCAATATCCAGGGTGGTCACCTGAAAAAGTTCGCCGGCTCCTTCGCAGTCTGATCCGGTGAGAATCGGGGTTTGAACATAGGTAAATCCCAGATCCTGGAAAAACCGGTGAATGGCATAACTCAGTTTTGAGCGGATGCGAAAGGCGGCACCGTACTTGTTGGTTCGGGGCCTTAAGTGGCTGATGGTCCGCAAAAATTCATCCGTATGTCGTTTTTTCTGCAGCGGGTAGTCGTCCGGCGCGAGACTGATAACTTCAATTTCACTGGCATGAATTTCCCATTTTTGCCCCTTGCCGGGAGACTCGTGCATGGTTCCCTTGACACTGACCGATGATCCGGTGGAGAGCTTTTTTATCTGTTCATAATTTTTTAGCAGATCATCGGCAATCACCTGAATGTTATTCAGGCAGGACCCGTCGTTTAACTCGATAAAGGAAAAAGTCCTGGAATCACGCCGTGTCCGGACCCAGCCTTTGATCAACACAAGATCTATGGGCTTTTCAGATGATAAAATCGTTTTTATCCGGGTTCGTTTCATTTATTTGTCTTTGAGAAAAAGTTAATAAAAGGTTTCATCTTTTTTTGACGGCAAAGCATAAAAGTTCGCCAGTCTTATGTCAATTGGCAAGGCGCACAAATCCTGAGGAGCGCGGCGTACGAATGACCATTGAGCGACGAAGGATGCGGTGCAACCCAAAGCTGAAACAGCAGTTGGGCTTTTTGCAAAGCCGATGGCAATCATAGCATTGGATGCAGGCATAAGGCAACCCGGTAATTATATATTAGATAAAGAGTGTTTGCTCGAAATAAACTTGACATTGATTTTCATTTTGATATAACCACTCTCTTTTATAATGTATAACTTTAATATAGTTGCACAAAAGGTTTTTTTAAATTTTGTGCGTTTCCGTCAATTGCAACAAAGAACTTTGGTCATGGACCTTCAAAAATATATAACGGAAAACAGGCAGAAACTGGTGGAAAAGTGGATTGCGTCTGTGGTCGAAACCTATCCGGCGGATTCTGTGAAGTTTTTTAAAAACACGAAAAATCCTTTTGACAATCCTGTGGGCAGTACCATTAAACGAAGCATTGATCTTTTATTCTCACAGGTGATAAAACAAAAAATGGATCTCGCGGCAGCAAATGAAGCCATGGATCCGATTGTCCGCTTACGGGCTGTTCAGGAATTTACCCCCTCCCGGGCAATCTCGTTTATCTTCAATATTAAACATCTTTTACGTGAAGAACTCGGCAAACAACTCCCGGACAAAAGCGTTGAACGTTTTCTGGAAGACGTGGAGTCGAATGTGGATGAAATGATTTTGATTGCTTTAGATACTTATGGTAAGTGCAGGGAAAAAATTTATTTATTAAGAATCAATCAGGCAAAAAATAGTTTAAAAAAGCTGTTGATCAAAAAAGAGATTATCTGTGAAATCCCGGATATCGATCCGGAATCACAGACGTGAAGATAAAGTCGGTTATGTATATTCGCTTGATAAGAAATCTGTAAATATATTGTGAACAAGTAGGATGAGGTGATTTTCGATGAATGTAAATTATTTATATTCCCTCCTGGCAGTGGTTGTTCTTGGGTTGTTTGCCTATGTGGGTGCTGGAGCAGCAGGGCTTCAGAGCGTGTTCGGAATCTTTATCCCGTATCTGGCGGTGGTGATTTTTATTGCCGGGTTTGTTAATCGGGTCATGGGCTGGGCCAAATCCCCGGTTCCGTTTCGAATTCCCACCACATGCGGTCAGCAACAGTCCCTGGACTGGTTTAAACAGAACAAGATTGACAACCCCAGTACCATGTTCGGTGTCATTGCCAGAATGTTTCTGGAAATTGTGCTGTTCAGGTCCTTGTTTAAAAACACAAGGACTGAAATCGTCGGCAACAGAATCTCGTACAAATGGGTGGTGTGGTTATGGCTGTTTGCCATTTTGTTTCATTATTCATTTCTTGCGGTGGTTGTCCGGCATCTTAGATTTTTTCTGGAACCGGTTCCGTTTTTTGTCTCAAGCCTTGAGCAGATCGACGGAATCCTGCAGGTCGGCCTTCCCGGTGTCTTTCTTTCCGGTGTTACCCTGCTGGCCGGAGCTCTTCTGCTCCTGCTCCGACGCATTTTAATCCCAAAAGTCAATTATATATCCCTTGCCGCGGATTATTTTCCGCTGCTTCTGATCATCGGGATCTCTTTGACCGGGTTGATGATGCGGTATTTCACCAAAGTGGACGTGGTCAAAATCAAGGAATTAACCATGGGACTGGCAACTTTTCACGTGGGTATACCGGAAGGCGGTTTAGGCGCCCTTTTTTATGTTCATCTGTTTTTTGTCTGTATTCTGGTGGCTTATATTCCGTTTTCCAAGCTGATGCATATGGGCGGCGTATTTTTAAGCCCGACGCGAAATCTCGCGAACAACAGCCGGATGAAAAGACATATTAATCCATGGAACCCAGAGGTCAAGTTTCATACATATGATGAGTATGAAGATGATTTCAGGGAAAAAATGATCGAGGCAGATCTGCCTGTGGAAAAGGAGTAATTATGGTAGATATCCTGAAACCTGAAGAGATGTTTGACAGCATCGATTACAGTATTCCTTCAGATCGGTGGCAAGATGTGCCGACGGATCTGACCCTGGGAAATTTTTGTTATCCTGCAAAAAAGAAGAACCAGGAGTACTTAGGGCTTGTGGCAAAAGATGAATGGTCTCCAGCCGATGATGACTGGAAACTCCCGGATAATTGGGAGAAAATTATTTATGAAGGCTTTAAAGAACGCCTGGGAAAATACCGGTCCTTAAAGATTTTTATGGATGTTTGTGTCCGGTGCGGAGCCTGCGCTGACAAATGCCACTTTTTTATTGGATCCGGTGATCCCAAAAATATGCCGGTGCTTCGGGCGGAGCTTCTTCGGTCTGTATATCGAAAAGATTTCACCACCGCCGGAAAAATTTTGGGATCCATTGCCGGTGCCAGAAAGCTGACACCAACGGTCATTAAAGAATGGTTCTCCTATTTCTATCAGTGCTCGGAGTGCCGCCGTTGTTCAGTGTATTGCCCGTATGGTATTGATACGGCTGAAATCACCATGATGGGACGAGAGCTTTTGTCTCTGTTGGGCTTAAATATCAATTGGATTATTGAACCGGTGGCCAATTGTTTCCGAACCGGTAACCATCTGGGCATCCAGCCCCATGCGTTCAAGGAGATGATTGAATTTTTCTGTGATGATATTGAAGAAATCACCGGAATTAAAATCAATCCTTCTTTTAACCGGAAAGGGGCCGAGATTCTGTTCATAACACCCTCCGGCGATGCCTTTGCCGATCCGGGAACGTATACGATGATGGGATACCTGATGCTCTTTGAGCATATTGGTCTGGATTATACTCTCAGCACCTATGCATCGGAAGGCGGGAATTTTGGTCTGTTTACCTCTTCTGAAATGATGAAGCGGTTAAACGGCAAAATGTACGCAGAATCCAAGCGATTAGGTGTTAAATGGATTCTTGGCGGTGAGTGCGGCCATATGTGGCGGGTCATCAACCAGTACATGGAAACAATGAACGGTCCGGCGGACTTCATGGAAGTCCCGGTCAGCCCCATCACCGGAACCCGGTTTGATAATGCCGCGTCCACCAAAATGGTTCACATAACTGAATTTACGGCGGATCTGATCAAGAACAACAAGCTGAAACTGGATCCTTCCCGAAACGACAAATTCAAAGTAACATACCATGATTCCTGCAATCCGGCACGTGGCATGGGATTGTTGGATGAACCCCGGTATGTTCTGAATGGTGTTTGTAATAATTTTTATGAAATGCCGGAAAATACAATCAGGGAACAAACCTTTTGCTGCGGCAGCGGGTCCGGTCTGAATACGGAAGAAATAATGGACTTGCGTATGCGGGGCGGTCTGCCGAGAGCCAATGCGGTAAAGCATGTGCATGATAAGTTCGGTGTAAATCTGCTGGCTACCATCTGCGCCATTGACCGGGCGGCATTGCCGCCGTTGATGGATTACTGGGTACCTGAAGTCGGTGTTGCCGGCATTCATGAGCTTGTTGGCAATGCACTGGTGATGGACGGTGAAATAGAACGAACCACCGACCTTCGGTTTGAACCCCTGAATGAAGAGGAGGAGTAAACTGATGAATGATAAACCGAAAATCATCATCGGGCTGATCATCTTTTTTGCGGTGTTTACGTTTCCTTTCTGGTACAACCACGGTGCAGCATCTTCAGCGCCGGAACCGTTGTTGTCTGATAAAGCCAAGGAAGCCAAGCATTGTGTTCGGGATGCCGATTTTATGCGGAAAGAGCATATGCAGCTGTTAGACGGCTGGCGGGATCGAACGGTCCGTGATGCCCTACGTGTTTATGAAATTGATGGTAAGGAATATATGGCAAGTCTTTCCAACACATGCATGGAATGTCATTCAAATAAAGCCGATTTTTGTGACAGGTGTCATGAATACACATCGGTTGAACCATACTGCTGGGACTGTCATAAATACCCGAAGGAGAAGAAGTGATGGAGAACAACAGAAGGAGCTTCTTAAAATTCGCCGGGGTATCCGTTCTGGGACTGGGGTCTCTGTCCCTGCTGGATGGGCTGACATCAGATGACGTGATTGCGTCTTCCGGCCAGACTTCGGCTGAAGCAACGTATAAAAAAACAGCCAATGCCCTGACCGCAAAACGTTGGGGAATGGTGATTGATACCAAAAAATTGAGCGGCAAAATCTGCCGGAAAATGGAAAAAGCCTGTCACCAGATCCATAATGTGCCGCATCATGAAAATAAGAAACATGAAATCAAATGGATCTGGGAAGCGCATTATAAACATGTGTTTCCGGGGAAACAGGATGAATTTCTTGAGGAACGGTTAAAAGAACTCCCGATTCCGGTATTGTGCAATCATTGTGCGAACCCGCCCTGTGTTCAGGCATGTCCGACCCAGGCAACTTTTCAGCGGGAAGACGGAATTGTTTTAATGGACTTTCATAGGTGTATCGGCTGTCGTTTCTGCATGGCTGCCTGCCCTTACGGATCCAGAAGTTTTAATTTCCGGGATCCCAGAGAAGCCATCGCGCATGAAAATGAAAAATTTCCCACACGCATGAAAGGTGTGGTTGAAAAATGTAACTTCTGTGCCGAACGTCTGGCTGTTGGAAAACAGCCGGCTTGTGTGGAAGCCTCAAAAGGGGCGCTGGTTTTTGGCGATCTGGCTGATCCGAACTCAGAAGTGCGGCAGTTGCTGAAGGAAAACTATGCCATCCGGCGTAAACAAAACCTGGGGTCAAACCCATCGGTATATTACTTAGTATAAGGTAGGTGGTTATGCTAGAAAAGGCTTTAAAAGGAAGTAAGGCGTATTGGATTTGGATATTCGCGCTGCTGGGAATAATCACTCTCGGTTTTGGTTTTTATTTAAAGCAGCTTGATTTTGGTCTGGGAATCACCGGAATGAACCGGGACGTAACCTGGGGTTTTTACATTGCCCAGTTTACTTTTCTGGTTGGGGTTGCCGCCTCTGCGGTAATGCTGGTAATTCCGTATTATCTCCATAATTACAAGGCATTCGGAAAAATCACCATCATGGGTGAATTTTTGGCTATTTCATCGGTAATTATGTGTATTCTCTTTATTATTGCCGATCTTGGACAGCCCATGCGATTGTTAAACGTATTGCTGTATCCCACACCGCACTCCATGCTCTTCTGGGACATGATCGTATTGAGCGGATATCTGGTGATCAACCTGGTGGTGGGCTGGAATGTTCTGGATGCGGAACGTAATTCCGTTCCCCCGGCAAAATGGTTGAAGCCGCTGATATATTTATCCGTTCCCTGGGCCATCAGTATTCATACGGTTACCGCGTTTCTTTACTGCGGTCTGCCCGGAAGGGGATTCTGGCTGACAGCCGTATTGGCTCCGCGATTCCTGGCATCCGCGTTTGCCGGCGGTCCGGCGTTTTTGATTATATTATGTCTTCTTGTTCGCAAGGTAACAAATTTTGATCCGGGCAAGGAACAGATTCAGACGCTGGCAAAAGTTGTTGTATACGGTTCCTGTGCAAACATGTTCTTCTTTTTGTGCGAGGTATTTGTTGCCATGTACAGCCAGATTCCTGAACATATGGACCATCTGCAGTATCTGTTTTTCGGTCTCCACGGGCACGGCGTTCTTGTTCCCTGGATGTGGACAGCCATGGTGCTGATTGTCTCGGGAATCATCCTGCTCCTGATACCGGCAGCCCGGCAGAACGAATCAGTGCTTGCGGTTGCCTGCGTATTCACCTTTGTCGGCATCTGGATTGACAAAGGAATGGGCATGGTTGCCGGCGGATTTGTTCCCAATCCGCTGCATGAAGTGAATGAGTATTTTCCGACTTTTCCGGAAGTCATGATTGCGGTCGCTGTTTATGCAACCGGCTTTCTGGTTCTGACAATGCTTTACAAGGTATTTGTCGGGGTCAAAGAAGAAGTGGCTGGTTAAGTTTTTTTAAATCGAAATCAAAAAAGGGACATTCATTAAGAATGTCCCTTTTTTTCATGGCATGAAAAATCCACGGAAATGTTTTTTCGTGGATCTTGTTTTTGATACTGTTTTCCGGTAAGAGTTATTTTAGGATATTTAATATATTTTTATTGACAAAACAGGAAATAAAACTATAATTTTTGGGTTTATTAAAAGTTATATAAAGTCGTAAATATGGAGGAAATAAAAATGTATGCTGTAGTTGCAGCTGGTGGAAAACAGTATAAAGTCGAAGAAGGCGATATATTGCGGATTGAAAAGGTTGACGGCAATGTCGGTGATAGCCTTACCTTTGACAAGGTATTGCTGGTCGCGGACGGTGAGGCGTTAACCATCGGGCAGCCGGTGGTTGAAAGTGCATCCGTAAATGCTCAAATCGTGGAGCAGGGCAAAAGCAAGAAAATTATCGTGTTCAAATACAAACGTCGGAAACGGTATCGTCGGACTCAGGGCCATCGTCAGCCTTTTACGGCAGTTAAGATCGACAGTATCAGCGCGTAATTTTATAAGCTTAATATGCTGATTTTAAAAAATCAGATTATATAAGGAGAGGTGAACCATGGCACATAAAAAAGCCGGTGGTAGTTCAAAGAATGGTCGGGACAGTAACGCGCAACGGCGCGGCATAAAAATATATGGCGGCCAGACGGTCAAAGCGGGAAATATTCTGGTTCGCCAGGTTGGAACCAGAATTCATCCGGGGAACAATGTCGGAATGGGTAAAGATTTTACGCTGTTTTCTAAGGTTGACGGTGTGGTTACCTATGAACGGCTTGGCCGTTCCCGGAAAAAGGTCAGTGTTTATCTCGGGTGAAATTAATTGACGAAGCGTCGATTTTTGTCAAAGCCGGTGATGGCGGCCGGGGCTGTGTAAGCTTTCGACGGGAAAAATTTATCCCTAAAGGCGGCCCTGACGGCGGTGACGGTGGTAAAGGCGGTGATGTGATCATTCTCACAACCTCCCGCAGAAGAACGCTGTATCAATTCCGTTATAAAAAGCTTTTCAATGCAAAAAAAGGCACTTATGGTCAGGGCGGGCAAAAGTCAGGTAAAAATGGCGAAGACCTGATCATCGAAGTGCCGCCGGGAACGCTGATTGTCAATGCGGATACCGGTGAAACCATCAAAGACTGTGTTACCGACGGTCAATCCTTTATTATTGCAATGGGTGGACTTGGGGGTAAGGGAAACAGACGATTTAGTACATCCACCAATCGTGCCCCCCGCTATGCCCAGCCCGGATTGCCTGGTGAAGCCTTTAATTTAAAGCTGGACTTAAAACTTGTTGGCGATGTCGGAATTATCGGGTTCCCGAATGCCGGCAAGTCCACGCTGATCAGCCGAATTTCCTCCGCACGTCCAAAAGTCGCAGATTATCCATTTACCACTCTGACTCCGAATCTCGGTGTTGTTTCACCGGACTGGGGAGAGCCGTTTGTTGTGGCGGATACCCCCGGATTAATCGAAGGCGCTCATAAAGGTACCGGACTGGGTATCAAATTTTTGCGGCATATCGAACGTAACCGAATTCTGCTTCATTTGATCGATTGTACAGCCATTGATCCGGAAGATCCCTTACAGTCGTATCATGCCATCAATTATGAGCTTGCCGGATTCAGCAGCAAGCTTGTTGAAAAATACCAGATTGTCGTGTTAAATAAGATGGATATGCCGGAAACGGATAAGTCCGCAGCTGCTTTCCGGGCTGCTGTAGGTAACAAACCGGTATATGAAATTTCCGCCTTTACCGGCAAGGGTGTCAAGCATCTGATCAATGAATTAAGTAATATAATCAATGCCCCTGATGCCGATACGGATACCGACATGGATACCGACATGGATACCGATGACAATGATTGACCGCCACCCCTATTTTAAAGCCGCAAAACGCCTGGTGGTAAAGGTCGGCAGCAACGTGCTGACCGCTGAACAGGGCTTGAACCTTCCGGTAATTTATGCTCTGTCCCGCCAGATCAGTCACCTGATGGAAAGTGGTGTTGAGGTGATTCTGGTCTCATCCGGGGCCCTGGCTTCAGGTCAGAAAAAGATCGGACTGGCAAAGCGTCCGGATGAAATTCCCAAGCGCCAGGCCATAGCGGCGGTCGGCCAGCCTGGCCTGATGCTTGAATACGAAAAGGCCTTTGGTGTTTACGATATCAAGGTCGCCCAGATACTGCTGACCGGCGATGACTTGAACGCCAGCCGGGATCGGTATTTAAATGCCCGAAATACTTTAAATACCCTTTTGTCCTGGAAGATTATTCCGATTATCAATGAAAACGATACCGTGGTGGTGGAAGAAATCCGCTTTGGTGACAATGACAATCTGTCTGCGATGATCGCGCTTTTGATGAATGCGGATCTTCTCATTAATCTGACGGATATCAGTGGTTTGTACACCGGTGACCCCAGAAGAGAGACCGATGTTGAACTCATCTCCGAAGTTCAAACCATTGATGACAGCATTGAAAAACTTGCCGGCGATATTCCCGGCACTCTCGGCACCGGGGGGATGTTGAGTAAAATTAAGGCAGCGGCAAAAATAACCAATGCCGGAATCCCCATGATCATTGCCAACGGCCTGACAGCCGATATTCTGATAAAATTGTTTTCCGGTGAAAATTTTGGTACGTTTTTTGTCCCGGCAAAGGAAAAGCTTTCCAGTCGGAAATGCTGGATCGGGTACAATATAAAACCCAAAGGTATTCTTCGGATAGATGAAGGTGCGGCAACGGCTATTTTAAAAAAGGGAACCAGCCTTCTTCCCGGCGGGATCGTAGATGTTCAAGGCGAGTTTGGTGTTGGCGATGCTGTTGAACTGGCTGGTGAAAGCAATTCGCGGATTGCGGTCGGACTGGTCAATTTCAGCGCGTCGGATATCCGGAAAATCATGGGGTGCAAAACAGACCAGATTCAGGACTGTCTGGGACAAAAGCGCTATGATGAGGTGATTCATCGGGATAACCTGACAATTTTAAATGACTGTAATTTAAAGCTGTAATCCTTCGACTTTGTCTCCACTGCTGCGTTCCCGGGCTTACGAAAAGCCCTCATATCCAGCCGGTTGCCCGGGGCCTTTCGTCAGCCGGGTGCCTTGTCTTGAAACCAAATCCCTGTCTTTCAAAAAGTCGAAAATTCCGTGTGGGTCCTTTTTGTTTAATTTCCGTGAAAAATTATTTATTTTCTGTCAAAAAAACATACAATTCTAATAACTTTTGTTACATGACCGAATTCCATCAGGGATGAATATTATCAATGGGCATCGGGTATGATTTTGTTTGCTCTTTGTCAATAAGTTGAATAATTATATTTGATACTTGATTTTCAATAAGTTACACTGAGTTCAGGCAACAGATGTTAACAGACCAATAAAATTAAAGAGGATTTTTTGAACGGCATCGGTCTATTTGGCGGCACTTTCAACCCTTTGCACAACGGCCACCTGAAGGTAGCGGAAGATATAAAAGCTGGATTTAAAATGGAAAAAATATACTTTATTCCTTCAGCCATTCCGCCGCATAAGGGGACAGACGATCTGGCAGATACGAAAGACCGTTTTCAGATGATAAAAGCGGCGATGCCTCCCGGCAATCGGTTTATGGCGTCAGATGTTGAAATTCATCGCCAGGGACCTTCATACACCATTGATACCGTCAGGCATTTCAAAAACAAGCTTCCCATATCAACTCCCTGCTATTTAATTGTCGGAATGGATGCGTTTTTGGAAATTGATACCTGGAAATCCTTTCAAAAACTCTTTGATCTGATCCCGTTTATCGTTATGACGCGGCCGGCACAAGACACAAAGCAGGCTGAGGATCCGGCGGCGGATCTGGAAAAATATATTCATGTTCATGTGGATCCGGAATATGAATTTTTACAGCACAAATCCCGTTTTGTTCACCCGGCAAAGCAGCCGGTGTATTTGTGTCATGTGACCCCGGTGGATATTTCATCTACCAGAATAAGAACTTTTGTCCGGCAGGGCGCTTCGATTAAAGGCCTGGTTCCGGACACAGTTGAAAAATATATACACAAAAAAGGACTTTATTTATGACCCCCGACATATTAGATCCCTCGGACATATTAGATCCATCGATAAAATTTTTTATTAAAGCCGCACTGGGCAGAAAAGCAAGGGATCTTGTTATTCTGGATCTCAGGACGCAGACATCCTTTACAGATGCCTTTCTGATATGTTCCGGGAAATCAAACCGGCAGGTCACCGCCATTGCCGAACATATCAAAGAGGATTTAAAAAAACACGGAATTGCGCCCATTGGTATTGAAGGCCTGAAAGATGGCCACTGGGTCCTGCTGGACTACGGTCATATAATGGTTCACGTGTTTCTGGAGCCGGTGCGGGAATTTTATGACCTGGAGGGATTTTGGGCGAATGCTGCGCGGGTCGCCATTGAAGATTATGTCGATATAACGGAAATTGATGAAAACAGCGGAAAGGCCGAATTGTGATGAAAGTAAACGGGCCTTGTGTATTGATGATTTTGGACGGATGGGGAATTTCCGCGTCAAACCAAAATGGCAATGCAATTACCCTGGCAAAAACTCCTTTTTTAGACAGTATTATAAAAAAATATTCCAATTCCCGGCTGCAGTGTTCCGGCAAGGCTGTTGGTCTGCCCGAGGGTATCATGGGGAATTCCGAGGTCGGGCACTTAAATATCGGTGCCGGCCGGATCGTTTATCAGGGTTTGCTGCGGATTGATATGGCAATCCAGGACCGGTCGTTTTTTGACAATGGGGCATTAAGTGCAGGTATGGCAAAAGTAAAGGAAAAAGGGTCTGCCCTGCATTTAATGGGACTGGTTTCCGACGGCGGGGTTCACAGTCAGCTGACCCACCTTTTTGCGCTCATCGATATGGCTATTCAAAAGGGGATCACGGAAATTTTCATCCACGCTATTTTAGACGGCAGAGACACGCCGCCGGACAGCGGTGTTAAGTACATAAAATCGCTGCAAGCGTATCTGGACGCAAAAAAAACCGGTCGGATCGCAAGTATCTGCGGTCGTTATTACGCCATGGACCGGGATACCCGCTGGAACCGCACGGAAAGGGCCTACCGGCTGTATGCGCTTGGAGAAGGTTCCAAGGAAGCGGACCCGGTGACAGCCGTTTCAAATGCGTATGCGAAGGGCCAAACCGATGAATTCGTTAAACCCGTCATTATGGTCAATGACAATGGAAATCCCGTGAAAACAGTGTCGGATAATGACGGGGTTATCTTTTTTAATTTTCGTCCGGACCGTGCCCGGCAGATCACCCGGGCGTTCACGGAACCCGGATTTAATCAATTTAATAAGGTAAAAACCATCGATTTGTGCGACTTTGTGTGCATGGCCCTCTATGATGAAACATTTACCCTGCCGGTGGCGTTTGCCCCGGTTCATTTGAAAAAGGTTCTGGGTGAAGTGGTCAGTGCGCAGGGCTTGAATCAGTTGCGGATCGCGGAAACGGAAAAATACGCCCATGTCACGTATTTCTTTAACGGCGGCGAGGAAAGACCGTTTCCCAATGAAGACCGCCACCTGGTGCCGTCTCCCCGTGAGGTGTCCACCTATGATCAGAAACCGGAAATGAGCGCCTATGAAGTGGCTGAAAAAACCGTTTCTTTTGTTGAGTCGGAAAAGTACCAAATGATCGTACTCAATTTTGCCAACCTGGATATGGTTGGTCATACGGGTATTATTGAAGCAGCCGTTAAGGCCTGTGAGGTTGTGGATCAATGCGCGGAAAAAGTGGTTTCTGCCGTTCTTGCAAAAGGGGGCACGGTTCTGGTTACCGCAGATCACGGCAATGCGGAAAAAATGAAGGATGAAAACAACCGGACGTTTACAGCGCACACATTAAACCCGGTGCCCCTGGTTCTGGTGAGTGACAGGCTTCAAAATATTCGTCTAAAAGAAGGGGTGTTAGGCGATATCGCGCCAACAATGCTGGATATTATGGGCATTGAAAAACCGTTGGAAATGACCGGAAGTTCATTAATTTTATAAGATTAAGTCAGGATATAATATGTCTGATAATGAAAAAAAATATGATATGCTTGTGGATTACGTCACCGGTAAAACGGTTCCCAATGTGGGGGTCGAAGAAATCCGGCAACGCCTTGAACTTTATTTTGTGGAAACAAAAGGCTACCCAAAAAAAGATATTCGTGTTGATGCGGACATCGAGATCGATATTGGCGGCAGTCATTATTCGTCCCAGCTGGATCTGGTTGTATCCGTTGAAAACAGAAGTTTTATGGTAATTAAGTGCGCCGCCGGATCCCTGGAATCCAGGGAGCGGGAGGTGATTTCCGCATCCCGAATTTTTGAGTCCAAACCGATCCCGTATGCCGTGGTTTCAGATAGTCATACAGCGGTCATTTATGAAACAATTTCCGGGAAAAAAATTGGAGAGGGGTTGAGCCGCATTCCTTCACGCTTACAAGCCGCCGAAATTTTATCAGGATTCCATCCACTTGAATTTTCAGATAAAAAACTGGAAAAAGAAAAAATTATTTTTCGATCCTATGACAGTATGAATATAAATGTTTCCCGAAAAATCAACGAATGATGGCTTCGCAAAAAGTCCAATGTCTGTTTAAGATTTGGGTTGCATTGCATTCTTCGTTGTTGTTAAGTAGCTTAAATATTTATTATTTATTGGAATTTGTGCGCCATGCCGATTTTTATGAAAATGGAGGCGCTTTTTTTTATGCTCTTTGAATCTGATTACCAAACAAACAATGAATAACTAAAAAATTATGAGCAATGTCAACATTCAAAAAAGTGCCATCGACTTGATTTTTCCCATCAATACAGCGATCAATAATATCCGTCTGTACCCGGCGACCAGTGATTTGATTGTCAACTCGGTAAACCGCATCTCCATAGCCCTGTCCGCGATTATGAAGCATACGGATGTCGTTGAATACGGCGAGGCGGAAAGAACGCTGATTGTTCAGGGTGAACCGCTGGCCGAAATAGAGCAAAAAAAACTCCCGATCATTGCTTTTTTAGGAGTAATGCTCGATTGGAAAATTCGGAGCATTTCCTTTGAAAAAGGCGTTACAAACAGGGAGCTCATCAGTTTTATTCAGATTATCGGAAAAAGTCCCGAAGATATTAAACATGCTGAAAATATAAGACAATTGGTCAAGGATCAGAAAATAACCCATATTCAAATCGATGAAAAAATATACGTGGAGAAGGATTCCGGCCAAAGTATTGTTGCGGGTATGGAAATTACTGACGAGGATATTGTAAAATATGTTTTAGGCGATCAGTCCGTGTCAAAAGAGATGCTTGAATCGTTTAGAAACCTTGCCACCGACCCTGAGTGGATTTCACGAGTGTTTGAATCCGGGGTAAAGCAATTAATGGAAGATGCCGCAAATCACAGGCCAGAGGATTTATCAGAGATCTTTGCCCGAATGATGGGGGCGTTCGAGACGGCTTCCGATGTTGATAAATCGGAAATTTCAAAATATCTTATTCATTCCTTAACGGAAATGAACGATGACGGGTTGATGACCGTTTTGACGCAGGATCTGGACGGTGTATTTGGGGATAGTTTTTTAGATGTTTTTGTAAAAGAACTGGATGATGATAAATTTAAAAATTTTATTCACCGGATACAACAAATGGTGAACATGGTTGCAGAAGCGGGTGAATGCTCCCTTCCCCAAATCGTGACAAACCGCCAGGTTGCCAGCCTGATGAAAAATATAAAGAAGGTCCGGTTTATCTCCGGAAAAATTCCGATCGAAGCAGCCGGAGACGAATCGGCATCCGAGGCTTTTAAACAGCGCGCCGGACAGTTGGAGTCGGCTTTAAGCAGTATATTAAAGTGCCAGGCCATGGTGTCCCATGAGCGTGTAATGTTGGATCGAATGAATGAAACGGTTCAAAGCTTATTGTCAAACGAGAAATATTCCACGATTGTTACGTTGTTTGGT
Source organism: Desulfococcaceae bacterium (assembly GCA_030145385.1). Lineage (GTDB taxonomy): Bacteria > Desulfobacterota > Desulfobacteria > Desulfobacterales > Desulfosalsimonadaceae > SURF-3. The sequence continues at coordinate 4,150 of JAQYVU010000010.1, read as the reverse complement.
CAAATGGGGCATTTGCTTCTCAATAAAGATCCTGACACAAGAATTGCCACAGTGGAGCTGCTGGCTGAAATTGATGAAAAATTCGAATCCACCGGTTGCCTGGAAGAAAGGATTTTGCTGTCGCGCAAATTGACGGAATGGGTCAAGCTTGAAACAAAATTTTCGCCGATATATGAAAAAATTGCCGGCCAGCTTCAAAAATTAGCCCAAACGTTGATTGAGCAGTTTCGTTTCAAGGATGCGGAAGATATCCTTGATGCAATGAATTTAATATATCTCGGGAGTCTGAAAAAAGGGGAAGAAATACAGAAGGTGGCCGCGAAATTGTTGCAAAACCTGGCAACAGAAGATATAATGAATAAATTGCTGCAGAATCTGAATACAGAAAGGGCGGCGACCGTCAAAGAAGATATTCGTTGTCTGGTCATTCTTGGGTCTGTCAATATCGAGCGATTGCTGGATCTTCTGCATGACAGTCAAAATCGAGCCGAAAGGAATCGTATTGTTCGGGTAATAATTGAAATTGGGGCACCTTGCGCACAACCGGTTGCGGAAAGAATTCAACAGAAAGGCCCCTGGTTTTATGTCCGGAACCTGACCCTTTTGCTGGGCCGCATCGGAAATACATCTGATTTAAAGCTGCTGGAACAGTTACTGAAAGATAAAAATCCCCGGATTCAGCGGGAAGGGGTTCTTGCGATTCAGAATATCGGTGGCGCAGCTGCCGGAAAAGTATTATATAAAAATTTGTATACGGTTGACGATGAGGTGAAAAGTACTGTTTTTTCAGTAATTGGAACCCTGAAATATCGTGAACCGGTGCCAAGCATGATTGAAATGCTGGAGTCAAAAACACCCGGCAGGTCTAAAAAAGTGAAAACCGATATAATGATAAAAATTTGCGAAGCGCTCGGTCGCATGGGCGAAGAAAAGGCTGTGCCGGTTCTAAAAAGAATTATCCGAACCAAAGGTTTTTTAACGAAAGTTTATGATCCAACCGTGAGGGCCGCTGCTAACGATGCATTGAACAAGATTCAATCAGCAACTGGTACCACAGTGTAAGGAGGGGGCATGGGCGAAAATGACAAATCCAAACGGGAAGCATTGATTGATCAATGTATCAATCAAAATGATACTGAAGGCGCATGCAAATTGCTTTTTGATTTGATTGTTGAATATGCCAAGGAAAAAAATTTTGAAAAAGCGGAAGCGCTGCATGAAAAACTGTATGGAACAGATCCCATGGCGCTGACGGAAATTGTTCGTTCCGGGGAGATCATAGAAGAGGAAAAAAGTGAAAGCGTGGACCGGGAACATCTTGAAATCTGGTCCAAACTCTATGATTCCCTGTCGACCGCCGAGGGAAACGCGCTGTATTATTCAATGAAGTCAAAAATGTTTCAGTCCGGTGAGCCCATCATGGAGCAGGGCAAACTAAATAGCCGTTTATACTTTATTAATAAGGGCGAGGTGAAAGCACTCTTTAATCAGGGAGGCAAGGAAAACCTGATTAAACTTCTTGGTTCCGGCGATATTATCGGCCAGGAACCTTTTTTTTCTGCCACTGTTTGTACGGTTTCGATGGTTCCGCTGAATTCTGTGAAAGCGACATATCTTGAAACCGATGTATTAAAAAAGTGGAAAAATGAGGTACCGGCATTAGAGTCCAAGCTGTATGATTACTGCATAAAAAATGATTTGGTAAAAAAAGAACTGGAAGGTAAAAGTATTGAACGCCGGTCGGATAAACGGGTGAACCTTTCCGGAGCTGTTATGTTTCAGCTTTTGGATAAAGCCGGAAAACCCATGGGAAAGGGCTATAAAGGAGAGCTTTCGGACCTTTCTGCCGGAGGGATTTCATTTATTATCAAGAGTTCAAAAAAGGAAACGGTTCGCATGCTGCTCGGCCGCCGGCTGAGGATCAGCTTTAAACTGCCAATGAAGTATAACACCTATCATAATGTAGAGCAGTTGATGACAGTCATTGCCGCCCAGCCCCAGGTCTTTGATGATTATTCAATCCACCTGAAGTTTGACACCAAGTGGGCGCAGAGAGTGATTGAAGATGTTGATCCGTCCCGGATGGCGGTCAAACCGGATCAGGAATAACCTGACCCGGGTTTTATTATTGCCCGGCAACTTCCCGATTACAGTGTTTGCAGATTTTTGCCCGTTTTTTGATTATTTCCGCACAAAACGGGCATTCTCTGGTAAAATGCCGTTCGTGAATCTTATCGACCGCTTCTTTAACCTTTTTTTGCAGAATATCATTTCCGAATTTATAATTGTTAATCAGGTCAAGGGCTTCAAGGCCTGCCAGATCGCCTGCCATTTCCGCCGCTTTCACACGTACCCGGACGGGTTCATGAATATCTAGAAGGAGCCGGATAACGCTCAGGTCATCCTTGGATGTGTAACAATCGGCCAGAATGGAAAAGCCTTTTTTAATGGCTTCTTTGAGGGCTTCTTTTTCAGCCATCGCCTGTTCAGTAATTTTCTGTCCCTGGCCGCCCATGGGGCTGAACACCGGCATGGCTTCAAAGTTTTTGCTAAATGGACTTTTGATGCATCGGTATGACGCCCGATGCGCATAATTTTCCATTAAATTATCCCATCCACTGACATACATGGGACATTCGTCATTAAAACACATATATAAATACGGTGAATCCCAGCCCAGGCCGTCACTAAAATTAACCGGCGGAACTTCCCATAAATCCATCTCTTTATTACAATTCGGGCACACAGGTTTTTCCTGTTCGAGTATTTTTTCCAGAACCTGCTCTTTTGTTTCAAACGCCATTTCAATTATCCTTAAATTGGTTTCTGCTGCACAGTTCGCGCATCAGCCGTCATTTTTGTCTTTTTCAGAAGACTCCTTGCTTTTTTCAGAAGACTCCTTGTCTTTTTCGGAAACATCACTGTCATCATCATCCAGCAGATCGTCAATTTCAACAGAATCATCTTCTGGTGTTTCCGTCTCCTCTTTTTTTTCTTTCTGCATTAATTTGATATCATTAAAAACGAGCTCTACCGGCTCTTCTGCAGGGGTTGTGTTTTTAAATAGTTCGATGACTGTGTCTGCTATTTTTTCAGCGTACTCTGCGATGGGGTAAAGATTCGGGGTTCTTATAACAGATATCAGCGCCTCTTTTCCTTCTTCGATCGCCGCCTGGATCATCGCGCTATCGTATGTTTCTTCAAAAATCAATGAAAACATACCTTTATCTAATTCTGCAAATTCCTTGATTGTTATGATGCCAGATTTATTATCTTTAAAAATTGAGTACTTTTGCTTCATTTAGGTTCTCCCTTAAAAATAAGGCCGTATTATTTCAAATACGGCTGGTCAACGCCCTTAATCGGTAATTTATTTCAAGTCTATATAATAAGTTAAAAAACTTACATGTCAATATCCAATGCAGAGCATTTAAATCCTTCATCAGGGACAACTGCCTGATTGAATTGATGCATAGTTAATCAGGGGTAAATATAGATCAAGTCATATCTGATAAATGAAAAGGAATCAATTAAATCGGTCAGGATATATAAAAATAACTGGTGAAAATATTTTTACATATGATGTATTTAAAAAAAATAATATTGACCTGTAACTGTAAATTTTGTATTAAGACTTCTTTAGTTGATGGAGAGATGGCCGAGTGGTTGAAGGCGGCGGTCTTGAAAACCGTTGAGCGAAAGCTCCGTGGGTTCGAATCCTACTCTCTCCGCCAATAAAATCAATAAACTGATTTTCAGAAAATCAGCAAATAGCTAAAGTAATCTGATTTATCAGGTTTCGGAGAGATGGCCGAGTCGGCTGAAGGCGCTCGCCTGCTAAGCGAGTATGTGGGGAAACTTGCATCCAGGGTTCGAATCCCTGTCTCTCCGCCAGTTTTGTACAAAAGAGCCGGTTTTCACATTGTGGAAACCGGCTCTTTTTTTGTTTTCCTCAATTTTTACTCAATCCTCTTCTGTAACAGACAAAAAAAGCATAAAAATAATTATTTGCATATCCGGTTCGCTCAAGTTGATGCCGCAACCTACGACATAATGGCAGTCATTACGAGGAGAGAGGAACGAACGACGAAGTAATCTCCCCGTTTTCCTGGAGATTGCTTCGGTCGTTCCTCCCTCGCAATGACAGAAA
>JAQYVU010000109.1 GCA_030145385.1 Desulfococcaceae bacterium | reverse complement strand
TGGCATTTACGCTGACGGTTTTTTATCTGCTGGGATATACATTAAACCGCATTACCCTGTTTGCCCTGATATTTTCCATCGGTATTCTGGTGGATGATGCCATTGTGGTGGTGGAAAACATTGTCCGGCATTTCCGGATGCCGGGCAACCGCGATCGTTCAAAAACCGCCGTGGCGGTTGAAGCGGTCAGCGAAGTCGGCAACCCCACCATTCTGGCCACCGGTACGGTCATCGCGGCAATTTTGCCCATGGCGTTTGTCGGCGGCCTCATGGGGCCTTATATGCGTCCCATTCCCGTGGGCGCGTCGGCGGCCATGATTTTTTCCTTAATTGTCGCATTTATTGTCACGCCCTGGGCGTCGGTGCGCCTGCTGGGGCATGGGCACGCCGAAGAAGGCGGCCATGCGGAAGAAGAAAAGGAAGACTGGTCCACCCGCCTGTATCGGCGGGTCATGGATCCGCTCATCCACCGGCCGGCGCTCCGATGGTCTTTTTTGATATCGGTAGTTGTGATGCTTCTGGCAGCCTGCGCAATGGTGGGGTTAGGCATGGTTCGCGTCAAAATGCTGCCGTTTGACAACAAGAGTGAGTTTCAGGTGATCATCGACATGCCGGAATCGGCTACTTTAGAAGACACCGCGGCGGCGGCAACGTCGATGGGAGATTATATTAAAACCGTCAATGAAGTCGTGGATTACCAGATTTACGTGGGCGCGGCTTCTCCCTTCAACTTCAACGGACTGGTCCGGCACTATTACCTTCGCCAGGGATCTTTCATGGCCGATATCCAGGTGAACCTGGCCGGCAAGCACCATCGAAAGCAGCAAAGTCATGAAATCGCCAAAAGGGTTCGGGATGCGCTGAAAAAAATCGCTGATCAACACGGCGCCCGGATCAAGGTGGCGGAAGTCCCCCCGGGACCGCCGGTGCTTTCAACCCTTGTCGCTGAAATTTACGGGCCGGATTATGACCGGCAGCAGGAACTTGCCGCTCAGATAATGGCTATCTTTAACGGAACCGAAGGCGTTGTGGATGTGGACTGGTATATGGAATCCCCGCAGCCAAGATATTTTGTTGAAGTGGATCAGGAAAAAGCCGCGATTAACGGCATCCCGGCATCCCGGATTGTGCAGACCCTGAGCATGCAGCTTTCCGGTAAAAAAACCGGGCTCCTTCACCGGCCTCTTGAAAAGGAAGATTTAAATATTGTTCTGCGGCAGACGGTGGCGGACAAGTCGGATCTGCAGCGTCTGCTTGCTTTACAGATTCCCACCGCCAGCGGCCGGCTGGTGCCCATGTCCGAGCTGGTAGATGTGCGTGAAACAGATATTGACCGGAGCATTTATCATAAAAACCTGATGCCGGTGGTTTATGTGACCGGCGATGTGGCCGGCGCAAAGGAAAGCCCGGTGTATGCGATTCTCGAAATGTGGAAAAAGATTGACGCGATAGAGATTCCGGAAGGGTATCGAATTGACCAGTTGACCGCGGCTATTCCGGACACGGACCGGACGTTTGCCATGAAATGGGACGGGGAGTGGCATATCACCTATGAAGTGTTCCGGGACTTAGGTATCGCTTTTGCCGTGGTTCTGGTGCTGATTTTTATTCTGGTGGTGGGATGGTTTCAGTCGTTTTCAACACCCATTGTCATTATGGCGGCCATTCCCTTTTCATTGATCGGCATCATGCCGGCGCACTGGGGGTTGGGCGCTTTTTTTACGGCCACCTCCATGATCGGTTTTATCGCCGGTGCCGGCATTGTGGTGCGTAACTCCATCATCCTGGTTGATTTTATTGAATTGCGTCTGTCTGAAGGCATGCCGCTGGACAAAGCGGTAATTGATGCCGGGGCGGTGAGATTCCGGCCCATGATGCTGACGGCCGCAGCCGTGGTGGTGGGCGCGTCGGTGATCCTGTTTGATCCGATTTTTCAGGGACTGGCCATTTCATTGATGGCCGGTGAAGTGGCGTCTCTGCTGTTTTCCCGGATGACGGTGCCGATTCTCTATTTTCTGGACAAGCGGTGGGAACACGCCCATCTGGCACAGCCAGCGTCCGGAAATTAAAACAGGGCAATAATTGAAAAAAATATGTCAATTTTTTGGCTTCACTGACATCTCCTCTGTTTTGCTTGTTCCGGGCGGCATCGTCGGGGCGGTGGCCGGATACGTATTCATCGACTGGGCCATTATTGTATTGTCCTCCCTGGTCGGCATATTACGATTGTCGCCGGCCATGAGCATGATCTCTTTTATGATTTTGTCAATTATTGACGCATTGATCCAGATCCGGTCAGTGGACGCTATGGAAAAAAACAAAGACGGCCGCAATTATTGAAATCGAATCATAATTACGGGATGTTGAACAAATGAATTTTTCACCATCGGCACAGAAGGTTTTAGAAAAGCGTTACCTCGCCCGCGATGAACGGGGATCGGTGATTGAGAGTCCGGAACAGATGTTTCAACGAGTCGCCCGGGCAGTGGGCGAGGCGGATCGGCTCCTTGATCCGAATGCCTCTTCGCAGGCAACTGTGGACGCTTTTGAGGACGCCATGACCTCATTTTCTTTTCTGCCGAATTCCCCCTGTCTTGTCAATGCCGGCAGACCTATGGGACAGCTGTCTGCATGCTTTGTCCTGCCCATCGAAGATAACCTGGAAGCCATTTTTCAAACCCTGAAAGAAGCCGCCCTGATTCATCAAACCGGCGGCGGCACGGGATTTTCCTTCAGCAACATCCGGCCGCGGGGAGACAATATCTTTCCGGCTTACGGCATGTCCGGCGGGCCGGCTACTTTTATAAATCTGTTTGATTCCGCAACCTATATTATTGACCGGAACCGGGTGCGCCCCGGGGCCAACATGGGGGTTCTGGATGTGAATCATCCGGATATCGAGGAATTTATCCGTTTGAAAGTCTCATTGGGCCAGCTGAAAAATTTCAACCTCTCGGTGGCCGTCAATGAACAGTTTGTCGAATGCCTGGACAAAGGTGAAAGATACCCGCTGATTCATTCCCGAAGCAGAAGCGTGGTCACCAAAAAATCGGCTGAAAAGATCCTGGATCTGATGGCCCAGTGCGCCTGGCAATCCGGGGATCCGGGGATTCTATTTATCGACCGGATCAACCGGGCCAATCCGACCCCGGGCCTGGGAAGGATCGAAGCCACCAACCCGTGCGGGGAACAGCCGCTGCTCCCCTATGAGTCCTGTACGCTGGGGTCGATCAATCTGACTAAGGTCTTGGATTCGAAGGGGATCAATTATTTAAAGCTGGAAAAGCTGGTTCATCTGGCGGTTCATTTTCTGGACAATGTGATCGAGATCAACCGTTACCCGTTAAGGCAGATTGAGGAATGGAGCCGGACAAACCGCAAAATCGGGATCGGGGTCATGGGGTTTGCCGATGCCCTCATCCTGCTGGGCATCTCCTATCAAAGCAGCCGGGCGGTGCGTCTGGCAAATAATATTATGTCTCATATTCAGGTGTTTGCCGCCGAAGCATCGGCCCGCCTGGCGGAGAAAAGAGGAAATTTTCCGTCATTCGCACACAGTGTTTTTCCGGCAAGAGGCGTTAAGCGACGCCGAAATGCGTCTTTAACCACGATTGCGCCCACGGGCACCATCAGCCTGATAGCCGGCACCAGCAGCGGCATTGAACCGGTGTTTGCCTTTCACCTGGAGCGCCGGGTCATGGACACGGTCGTGGAAGAAGTGCACCCTGTTTATCAAAAATACGTGGAGGAAGATAAGCCGGTGCCGGAAAATATTTTCCAGACCGCATGGCAGATCCGGCCGGAATGGCACCTCCGGATCCAGGAAGCGTTCCAGGAACATACGGACAGTGCGGTGTCAAAAACAGTGAATTTCCCGGCCGATGCTACGGTTGAAGATATCCGCTCTTTGTACCTGATGGCCGCGCATTCCAAAGTAAAAGGTGTGACCGTATACCGGGACCGGTCACAGCAGGTTCAGATCCTGGCTGCCGGTGAACCCAAATGTTCAGACTGTGAATAGCCTTCTGTCGGAGGCTTTTGAGGAATATATGGTTATGCCTGAAATGATGAAGGAATTGCTTGCCTGGCGAAACTTGATTGATGTTTTGTTCATCGCCGTCGGTTTTTTTATTCTTTACCGGACAATGCGCCGTCGGGGCACCTGGAAGATCATGGCGGGCATCATGGTGGCCATGTCGATTTTCCTGATGGCGAATTTAATGGATTTAAACGGAATCAAATGGATCTACAGCAACCTCAGCAATGTGATCCTCATCGCGATGATCGTGATTTTTCAGCCTGAATTGAGAAAGATTCTCGAACAGGCGGTTTCCCTGCGGCGAAAGAAATTCAGCGATCCGGGAAAGGAGCTGTCCCAGATGATTGCAGAGGGGCTTTCAAAAATGGCCGATCATCGGATTGGGGCAATTATTGTGTTTCCCGGCAGGGAACCGGTTCAGGAGTTTGTAGCCGGCGGATATCTGCTTGAGGCAAAGCCCAGTTCCCCGCTGTTGATGAGCCTTTTTGATCCCCATTCCCCGGGTCATGACGGGGCATTGATCGTTTCAAAGGGCCAATTTGCAAGGTTCGGCGCGCGCCTGCCGGTTTCAGAAACCTCCGCCCTGCCGGAAGAATATGGAACCCGCCATCATGCGGCCATGGGGCTGGCAGAAAAAACAGATGCCCTGGTTATTCTTGTTTCGGAAGAGCGGGGAAAAATTTCAACGTTCCATCTGGGCATCATGTACAAAATGGGAAGTCCGGAACAGATTGCAAAAACTATTGGAAATCATTGGAAGAAAGCGTCTTTTTATCCCATTGAATTTTATAAGGGGGAATCCCGCCGGTCGGTTTTCTACCAGGCGGCGGTCAGTCTGGGGCTGGCATTGTTTTTCTGGTCCACCATCATCGTTGCCCAGAGCGAGTTGGTGGAAAAGGTTGTTTCCGTGCCGGTGGAGTACTCCATGTCATCTTCCAAGCTTGTACTGGTGGGGGAGCGGGAAAAAGATCTGCAGCTTTATCTGGCCGGGACAAAATCCACACTGGACGCATTAAATCCTTCGGACCTGAACGTGAAAATAGATCTTTCCCCGTATGGACCGGGAACACAGTCTGTGTTTATCACCAGCGAAAACATCCGCCTGCCGAAAGGCGTCAGGCTTTTAGAAACGCTTCCGTCAAGCCTGGAACTGACCCTTGCCGCCATCACCGAACAATGGGCGACCATTACGCCTCAGCTGGTGGGAAATCTTCCCGCAGGTTTTAAAATCAGTTCGATTGAAATTAATCCTCACAGAGTCAAGGTATTGTCACCGGCCGCGGAAGGGGACGAGAAAGTCATCAGTGTGACGACCACACCGGTTTATATGGAGAGTATTAATAAAAACAGCCGGATTTTATGTAAAATTATTGCGCCACAGACCATTAAGCCGTCCGACGGCCAATGGCCGGATGTCGAGGTGAATATCGAGGTGAGCGTTAAAGATGCCCATTGAGGCGTGATGATCATTTAATGTTCCCATTTTGCGGTGAGTCTCAAATAATGAAATTAAATGGATAAGGATAAACATTGCTTAAAGGCTTTCGAATAGCTTGCCCAGCTGAGCTAAATGTGCTCGCTCTTCATCGGCGATCTGCAGCAGCGTTGCTCTGCTTTCTATGGTTTTTGCCCGGTCCGAAGCCCGCTGGTAAAGATCCAGAGCCTGGGCCTCGATGGCCATGGCAAGGGAGATGACTTCTTCTGCGATTTCCAGGTCCGGTTGATAAATGTTCAGGTATTCCTCGGTTGACAGACCGCCTTCCATCGCGGAAACCACGATGTTTTTTTCAAAATCCTCCCGGCTGATCGGTTTGCTGCTCCGGGTTCCGGAAATTTTAATATATTCATCTAAAATTCGTTGTTGATGTTTTTTTTCGATTGCAGACAGTTTTTCAAACAGCTGCCGGGCATTTTCATTTTTTATCTTTGGAATCATCGAAATATAAAACTCCTGCAGGCCGGCCTCCAGTGAATAGGCAATAACAAGGGATTCTTCAGGAGATTCTTTTCCGGAAAAAAGCCGCAAGCCTGTTTCTTCAGGGCCCAGGGCTTTTTCGCTGTTCCACACCTTGATGCCGCCGGACAGGTTATAGACTTCTGTAAATCCTTTTTCAATGAGCATCTGAGCCGCCACCCGGCTGCGGCCGCCGATGGCACAGTAGACAATCGTCGGCTTGTCCGCATCGATTTCATTGATGCGCTCGCCTAAATCTCCCAAAGGAATTAGTTTTGCGCCGGCAATGTGTCCGGATTGATACTCTGCCGGTTGCCGTACATCCAGGAGAGTAAATTTTTCTGCGGAAGTATGCGTTATTAAATTTTTTGCTTCAACCGCATTAAATGACTTAACCGGAGTAAAAAATTGTTTCCATCGCATGGTATTCATCCTGTTCTTTTCATAATGTTTTTACCGTGACAGGGCAATTTGATATATGGCAGCGCTATGGGATGTTTCTAATTTGTAGAAAATTTTATAAAAAAAAGCAATTATTGATCGAAATCGATCTTTAGTGTGTTAGTTTGTTTGTGTATCTTTTCATAACTATTTATTCGGTTCAGACAAAATTGAGGAATCATGAAATCTTACAGTAATATTTTAAAACTGCTGTTCATCTGTTTTCTGATCACCAGTGCCGGTGCCTGTTCAATAAAACATATGCCCGCGGCCGCATGGTTTCAAAATTCGGACGCTTCCGAATATGAGCGGCTCATGGAAAAGGGGCGGGCGTTTGTAAATAATCGGTATCATCAAAAAGCCATTTTACAATTTGACCAGGCCGGGTTAATCGAACCCCAAAATCCGGAATGGCTGTTTGAAAAGGCCCGGGCCCTGTTTTATATGGACCGGCTGCCGGCATCCATGGCTGCTTGCCAACAGGCCCTTGACCGTGATCCGGTTTTTTATGATGCCCTTTCGTTTGGCTGGGCAGTCCGGCTGCAAGCGGAAAAATCTTCGGAACATATTAAAGAAGCTGTGCGCCGTGAAATTGAAGATTTGCTGAACAGATGCAACGATGAAACAGAAGTTCTGATGGCAGCTTATGAGGGATATCAGTGGTTAAAAGACCGGCCGCAGGAGCAAAAACTGATTATCTCACTTGCGCAAAAAGCCGGATCCGAAGATCGAAAAACCCGGGAAACAATTGCCGGCCGGCTTTTTGAACAAATTATTCAGGAAAAAAAAGATACTATTGCTCGAATTCAATTAATGGAAGCGTATGTTTTTAATTTTCCCGCTCAGCGGCATGTGGCTTATGTTGTTTTTCAGTTGATGAAAATAAAATCTGAACAAAGCCAGGATCTGCAAAATTATGATTTTGATGCGGATATATTTGCAGATGTCCTGTTAAGCAAAATCCCAAAAAACCAACAAGTGAATATGGGGATTGCTTTATGGCTGATTGACAACGACCAAAAACCGGAACAGGCAGTGGGTCTGCTCACAGAAAGCCTGATGCTGGCTAAAAAATATCCGGAAGAAAAACCCCAATTTTTTAAAGAAGATTTATGGGAAAAAGAATTGGAAAAACAAAAAGATAAGATTACTTTGCTGTTGGGCCGGGCCTGGTTTAATGCGGGAAATTACGCTGAAGCGTCAGAATCGCTTTGTCTGGTGGCGGCAAATAATCGTCCGTGGGGGGATGTGTATTATTATTTGGGGAAAATTGCACTGGCTGAAGGGAAAAATGAAGATGCCATTGAAAATTTTCGCCGGGCGCTGGAACTCGGCGAAAGAGAAGATGATGCAACGGAAATTTTAAGCCGGCTGATCGTTCAAGAGTACGGTTATGAAGGCGCTCCTGCCAAATATTTTTCAAATGTTGAAACCGGCATTGCTTTTACCGATGTGACGGAAGCTGCCGGACTGAGCAACGTAAACGCCGGTCGCGTGGCATGGGGAGATTATGATCAGGACGGTTTTGATGATTTGCTGCTGGACGGAAACCGTGTTTTTAAAAATTCGGGAGACGGGTCGTTTATTGATCGCAGCGGTTCATCCGGCCTTGATCCTCTGGAAAAAACAAACGGCGGAATCTGGGGAGATTATAATAATGACGGCCGACCGGATATTTTTATCACCGGCCGCATAAAAAATCATTTGTTTGCGAATATGGGAAATGGTTTTTTTGTTGATCAAACGGAAATTTTACCGGGTCCGGTTACCCGTATGGAAACGGAAGCAGCCGCCTGGGGGGATTTGGATAATGACGGGTTTTTAGACCTTTATGTGGCAAATTATGAAACATGGGGGGTGATGAGGGCGATCGGCAATCATGACCGGCTGTATCAAAACTGCGGCGGCATTCTGTTTAAAGACATAACAGATAGAATGGGGATAAAAACGGATGAAGCCATGTGCGGCCGCGGCGTGACATGGACAGATATTAATTTTGACGGATTTTGCGATATTGTGGTGGCCAATTACCGCCTGGAGCCCAATTTTTTGTGGCTGAACAATCAGTCCGGATTGACCGAATCTGCCGATGCGTTTGGTGTGCGGGGATATATGGCGGATGGTGCCTTTGGTCATTCCATCGGGCCGGTGAGCGGGGATCTGGACAATGACGGTGATCTGGATTTGGTTATCACAAACCTGGCTCATCCCCGGTATATTGAATTTTCAGATGTCAACATGATGCTGATGAACCAAGGCTTTCCGGATTATCATTTTACGGATCAATATAAGGATTCCGGTATTTTTTTTGAAGAAACAAACGCTGATCCTGCGCTGGCAGATGTTGACAATGACGGTGACCTGGATCTTTTCATGACATCCATTTATCCCGGTCGTTATTCGCATCTTTATACAAACGAAGAAAGAGGCTTGTTTGAGGATGCCAGCTGGTGTTCGGCCACGCGGGTTGAAAATTCCTGGGGGGCTGGTTTTGCGGATTACAATAATGACGGGTTTGCCGATCTGTTTGTGGCAAGTTCTCAGGGAGTCCGTTTGTTTAAAAATAACGGCAATGCCAACCATTGGGTAAAGGTAAAAATTTTTGACAACCGCTGCAACCGGTTCGGCATCGGCAGCCGGGTTTATGTAAAATATGGCGGCAGGCAGCAGGTTCGGGAAGTAACCGCCGGCCGGGGCACCGGAAATCAGGATTCGCCGGAGCTGATTTTCGGATTGGGCGACTATTCGGGACCGGTTGAAATTTTTGCAAAAACCCTTTGCGGAGATGAATTAAAGACAATGATTGATCATCCGGATCAGCGGGTCATTCTCACCCATTTGCCCTGATACAGATTTTTTTCTTCCAGGGTTTTTTTAATGAGTTCAATGGTTTCTTTTTTTCTCATGGCCCACAGGGGAGCGACCAGTTCTTTGGGGTGCGGGTCGCTGGTCAGTCGCTGAATCACCATGTTTTCGGGAAGGAATGCCAGAAATTCGCACAGGATATCAACATAAGCTTCCTGGGTTATGCATGTGTATGTTCCCTGGTCAAGCATTGCTTCTGCTTGTGTCCCTTTGATCACGTACAGCATATGAAATTTAATCCCGTCAATCCCCATTCGGGAAAGGATTTTTGCGGTTTCAATCATCTGTGTTCTGGATTCACCGGGAAGGCCGAGAATTACATGAACACAGATGTTGATGCCCCGGTTTTGCGTCGCCTCCACCGCATCTTTAAATGCTTTGAAATTATGACCGCGGTTAATCAGCGCCAGTGTTTTGTCATGGGCGGACTGAAGGCCGTATTCAATCCATATCAGGTGTTTTTCCGCATAACCCTGCAAAAGCGTCAGAATTTCTTCATTGACGCAGTCCGGCCGTGTTCCGATGGAAAGGCCGGCCACCTCTTCAATGGCCAAAGCTTCATCATAGAGCCGTTTGAGCTGGTCAACCGGCGCATAGGTGTTGGTATAGGATTGAAAATAGGCAATGAATTTTTTTGCTTTATACCGTTTAATGACATATTTTCTGGCATTTAGGATCTGATCGCTGACGGATATGCCTTTTTGAAAAAAACCGGTTCCGGAACCGCTGGCATTGCAGTAAATGCAGCCTTTTGTTGAAAGTGAGCCATCCCGGTTGGGGCAGGACATTCCCGCATCAACGGTAATTTTGTGCACCCGATGTCCGAAAATGTTTTTAAAATAGGTGTTTAAATCGTAAAATCTGTTTTTCATAATAACTTACAAGTATTGATTATTTGACATTGAAAAGATAAGAATATTATTTTAAATAGTTTGCATTTTTTGTGTGCAGTACCATATAAATGGCGCGCATAGCAATGGTTACAGAAAAAAATTGAAAGTGTAGGTATATGGCTGTTTATCCAACAAAATATGATGTCATTGTTGTCGGGGCCGGGCACGCCGGCTGTGAAGCGGCGCTGGCGGCTGCCAGAATGGGTTGCCGCGTTTTGCTGATGGCAATTGATCTTGATAAAATCGCGACAATGCCCTGCAGTCCGTCGATCGGGGGAATGGCAAAAGGGCAATTGGTCAAGGAGATTGATGCCCTTGGCGGAGAAATGGCAAAAGTAACGGACAAGACCGCTATTCATTATCGTAAACTGAATACTAAAAAAGGACCGGCGGTACACTCCTCCAGAACCCAGAATGACAAAAACCGTTACCATACGGTGATGAAATCAGTGATTGAACAAACGCCTAATCTGGATGTAAAGCAGGCAAGGGTGGATGAACTGGTGGTGGAAAACGGCCGTGTTGTCGGGGTTCTGGATCACACGGGTTACGGGTTTGAATCAAAAACAGTGGTGCTGGCAACCGGAACCTTTTTAAGCGGCCGGGTTCATATCGGATCCCGGTCTTTTAAAGCGGGCCGGGCAGGGGAGTTTGCGTCGTATGCCCTTGCCGAAAGCCTGAATAATCTGGGTTTTACTCTTGGTCGTCTTAAGACCGGCACCCCGCCGAGACTGCATCGCGCAAGTATTGATTTTTCCAAAATGTCCCGTCAGGACGGCGACCATCCGGCCGAACCGTTTTCGTTTTTTTCCAAAGGGTTTGACATGCCCCAGATGCCCAGCTATATCGGCCGTGTCGACAAAAAAACCATTCAGATCGTTTTGGATAATATAAGGTTTTCCGCGCTTTACAGCGGGCAGATAACCGGTACTTCGGCAAGATACTGCCCGTCGTTTGAAGACAAAGTGGTGAAGTTTCCGCACCGGGACAGTCATCAGTTGATTTTTGAACCCGAAGGGATTGATACGGATGAAATTTATGTCAGCGGTCTTGGCAACAGTCTGCCGGTGGAAATCCAGCTAAAAGTGGTTCGTTCGGTGGAAGGGCTTGAAGCTGCAGAAATCATGCGGCCGGCTTATGCTATTGAATATGATTATGTGAACCCGATTCATTTGACGCCAAAACTGGAAACAAAAAAAATATCCGGACTTTATCTGGCCGGCCAGATTAACGGCACGTCCGGTTATGAGGAGGCGGCTGCCCAGGGATTATGGGCGGGAATTAATGCGGCGTGCCGGGTGCAGGAACGGCCGGCGTTTTTGCTGGGCCGCTCCCAGGCGTATATGGGGGTAATGGTGGATGATCTGGTTACCCGCGGAACCAGAGAGCCGTACCGGATGTTTACGTCGCGGGCGGAATATCGACTGATGCTTCGGGAAGACAACGCGGACCTCCGGTTAACGGAAATCGGTCATGATCTTGGCCTGGTCGATGCGGATACGGTTAAAGATGTTAAAGAACGCCGGAAACAGATTCTTGATGAGATAAATCGGGTTCGGAAGGTTGTGATGAAGCCCGGCCCGGATGAGAATTGTTATTTGCTGGATCATGGTTCCAAGGCCATCGACAATGGCATGCATCTTGATCAGCTGCTCAAGCGGAGTGAGTTGGATTATGAGATAGTGAATTCTTTTGCGCCTTCGGATGAACCGTTGGATAAGCGGGTGGTCCGGCAGGTGGAGATTGAAGTAAAATATGAAGGATATATTCAAAAGCAGTTAAAGGAAATAGAAAAGTTCAACGACCTTGAGGATAAAAAGATACCGGAAAAATTCGATTTTATTGCATTGCACGGGTTGTCCAATGAATTGAAGGAAAAATTGTCGGCCATCCGCCCGCTATCGCTGGGACAGGCATCCCGGATTGACGGAATGACCCCGGTGGCCCTTTCTATTTTGATGATTGCGCTAAAAGCAAGGGGCGGTAATTCGTTTTAACCTCTCCGGGATTTTCAGTTTCACCGCACCGGCGGTGTCAAATGCCGCCGTGCATAGTTGACTATAGCGAGACAGGATTTTCCTTTTATTTGCGGCAAACTTGAAAATCGGTCAACTTGGATTTAAATGAAAAAGACCGAAAAAGCGTTTAATCGGGTCTGGTTCTTGACATTTCCGATATCTGTCTTATGGTTTTAGTGTGTTAATCAGGTGGTTTAGCAAAGTCTTTAAATTAAGTGAAGAAGGTAGGTAATCGATAAAATGGCCCACAAGGATTATTATAAAAGTCTTGGTATCAGCAAAGATGCAAGCGCAGGTGATATTAAAAAAGCGTACCGGAAGCTGGCATTGAAATTTCACCCGGATCACGCATCCGGAGACAAGGCAAAAGAAGAAAAATTTAAAGAGATCAGTGAAGCCTATGCGGTTTTAAGCGACGCGGATAAGCGGAAGAAATATGACACTTACGGTTCCGAGGGGTTTCAGCAGCATTTTTCTCAGGAAGATATTTTCAGGGGTTCCAATATCGAGGATATTTTAAGAGAATTTGGTTTTGGCGGATCCTCTTTTTCCGGCGGCAGAAAGATGGGCGGCGGGGGAAGACGCTTTTCGTTTAATCCGGGATCCATGTTCAACTCCGGCGGCGGACGTCAGCAGCCGGCCGCCCCGGCGAAAGGTTCGGATATGGAATATGAGCTTTCACTGACACTTTCCGACATCCTCACCGGGACATCAAAAACACTGTCGTTTAAGAACCCGACAGGCGGTACGGAAACAATAACCGTTAAAATTCCCAAAGGAATGATCTCCGGAAAAAAACTGCGCCTTGCCGGGCGCGGACAGTCAAGTCCTTACGGTGGACCCTCCGGTGATCTTTATATAAAATCAAGAATTCTGGATGATCCCAATTTTAAACTCAAAGAGTTTGATTTGTATTTAAACAGGGAAATAAAATTAACCGATGCATTGCTCGGCACGCAGGTTTCGGTTCCGACACTGGACGGAAAGCAGCTCAGCTTGAAAATTCCGCCGGGAACAAAACATAAAAGCAAGATGCGGCTTGCCGGAAACGGCATCCCTCACATGAAAGGCGGCGGTGCCGGTGATTTGTATGTCGAGATTCATGTGACGATGCCGAAGAAATTAAATAAAAAACAAAAGCAATTAATTGAAAGTCTTGCCGGCGAAGGATTATAGGATTTAATAATAGCGCCTGATCGTCATTATTCCTGGAATTTTCAAGAAAAGGCAGTGGCCCTTTTACGGAGCTTGTAAAAAACAGTATAGCTATAAATGAACTTTTTGTGCGTCTGTTTTAACGCCGTACGGCCAAGCGCAATAGTTTTTCAACAGCTTCTAAGAGGCCGATAGTCAGACTTGGTTCTGGCTATTGGCCTTTTTTTTACCTAAATTGAGCATTTTAGTTATAATTTTCATCAAATGTGTGCACTACATCGGATCTGATTTGCGTTTTTCATGACCGGGCAATGCCGTCAAAATCAAATGCCGTTCATTTGATCTGAGTCAAAACAATTTTTAATTGATAACCGTTTTTTCAGCGTACGGGGGTTTTTATGTCTAAGATGTAACACATGAAAATTATTATATAGAAAAAAACCGGACGAATTGCTAAAACCGGAAAACTGTTTATGTGATCAGCGGTAAAATGAATCGATCTCAGGAATACAGTAAATTTATTGACAAAAGTATAGGTTCAATATATAACGAATTTGCTATTAATGCGTTTGAGGTCAATTTTTCCGGGGAACGAGGCAGTGCGACAGCGATAATTAATTCATATTATATAGGTATTCTTTAAATTCAGTTCACAAATCAGCAGCTGAAGTAACGGATTCAGAAGATATTTTTTTATTCTCAAATATAATTTGTACAGGTATTGCCGCCTTGTTTCCTGTGTCTGGTCTTTTAAGCGGATTGAGGTTCGGATGTGATCCGGATACATTAGATGCTTTTTTTGAACCATTAAACACTTGTGCCCAGTGATTTCTAAAATATATGCCAGAATTAATAACAATTCTTACAGAAGAAGAAATTGACGAATTAATCGGTTCAATCGCTCAAAAAATTTCTGAAGATTACAAAGACAAACGACTTATATTAATCGGCGTACTAAAAGGCGCATTTATATTTTTAGGAGATCTTGCAAGACGATTAACAATTCCGGTTGAGATTGACTTTATTCAATTTTCAAGTTACGGGAATAGTGATTTGTCATCCGGTGACGTTCAACTGCGAAGTGACATCTCTTCTGATTTAAAAGATAAAGATGTTCTGGTCGTGGAAGATATCATCGATACCGGTTTGACTATGACAAAACTTATTAAACACTTGGAGTCGTTTAATCCTGAAAGCATTCGGGTTTGTGCTTTTATCGATAAGCATGAGCGCCGTGAAGTTGATTATAAAGCAGATTACGCTTGTTATTCAGCTGAGGGCGGGTTTCTTGTGGGGTATGGTCTTGATTATGCGGAAAAATACAGGAATTTGCCGGCACTTTATCACCTAAATTTATAACCAGCGAGGAAATAAAATGATTATTACCTGTGAGGCTTGCGGTACAAGTTTTAAAATTAAAACCAGCCTAATCAAAGAAACAGGTTCAACGGTCAGGTGTTCCAAATGCCAGCAAGTATTTATCGCTTACCCGAAGTCCTCGGAAAACGAAAAACCAACTGATTTTGTATTAGATGAAAGCCTTGAGGCAAAAATAGATGATGTTCTGGGCGATGGGTTTGACGATGAATTCAGTGATCTGGAGTCTGAGATATCTCTGGAAACTGCCGAAATAGCAATGGCGACTTCGGAAGAAGCTGCTTCAGAAGAGTTGTTTGATACCTCGGATTCCATGTTTGATGATATGGAAGCAGGTCCTATTGAGCCTGAAGTCATGATGTCGGAGCTTGAGCAGGATGATGATATTCTTTCCCTGGATGCCCTGGCATCAGGAGAGACGGTTGAGGATGAACTCGATTTGGGTTCCTTGCTGGAAGAGGAGGATGAAGATGTCCTGACTTTTGGTGATCTTGGCGCACGAGCCACGGTTGAAGATGATTCTGAAATTTTGTCCTTTGACGATATTGACGAAGAGGAAGAAGATGTCCTGTCTTTTGGCGATCTTGGTGCCCGCGCAACCGTTGAAGATGATTCCGAGATTTTGTCTTTTGACGATATTGACGAAGAGGATGAAGAAATTGCGCTTGATGACCTTGAGTCAACATCTGAGCAGGATGAAGACGTGGTCGGGCTTGATGATTTTGATTCAGGCGTGTTGGCAGAAGAGGAAGTAATTTCCGGAGAAACAATAGAAGAAGAAGGTGATGATGAGGAGGATATTGATTTTTTAGATTTTTTAGATGAAGAGGGTCAGCCGAGTAATGAAATTGAGGAAGAACTCAAAGAAATAGCTGAACCGGAAGAAATAGCGCTTGAAACGGAAGGAGGTGTTGATACTGATTTGGATGAGTTTTATTTAGATAAAGAATCGGAAGAAGAAGACACCTCTGAAGGTACTGCAAAAGATGCCGGAAAAATAGAAGAAGAAGCAGAAAAACCGGCAGAAGAAACGTCAAAAGTTGAGGCCGATGAGGAAGACTTTGAGCTGGACTTTGAGCTTGAATCGGAAGAGACTGCAGAAGCTTTGGAAGAAGTCGCCGCCGAAGAGGATGATCTTGGGTTGGATCTTGATCTTGATCTGGACGAAGATGAATTTGAAGTAACATCAACTGTTGAAGCTGAAGAAGATTTTGAACTGGACCTGGATCTGGGTGACGATGAACTTGAGGTAACATCAACGGTTGAGGCTGATGAGGAAGACTTTGAACTGGATTTAGACCTGGAACCGGAGGAAGCTGCCGAAGTTTCAGAAGAGATATCCATTGAAGAGGATGATCTTGGGTTGGATCTGGACGGGTTTGAAGATCTTGATTTGACTGAAGAGTCTTCGGCTGAAGTCTCGGTTGAAGGGGATTTGGGCCTTGATATGGAATCAGAGGCCGGGGCTGAAGAAGATCTCGGGCTGGATCTGGATCTGGATCTGGATGATCTGGACCTTGAGAGTGATTTAGCAGGCATCGATACAGAAACAATAGTCGATGATGACTTTGATTTGGACCTGGATCTGGGCGAGGACGCTGAAGAATCATCCACTGTTGAGGCTGAAGAGGAAGATTTTGATCTGGATTTTGATCTGGAACCGGAAGAAGCTGCCGAAGTTTCAGCAGAAGTGTCTGCCGAAGAGGAAGATTTTGATCTGGATTTTGATTTAGGTGTTGAATCGGAAGATGAAGCGGGTGCTGAAGAGGAGGCTTTTGAGCTGGATTTGAATATTGAGCCTGAACCTGTTGAAGCTGAAACGGAATCAGATGATTTTGACCTGGACCTGGATTTTGATGACGATCTGGGTGATGCGTCTTCAGTAATTGCTGAATCTTTTGTCGATGAAGGTGATGATTCAGTGACAAAGACTGAAGAGTTTGATCTGACTCAAATTGAAGATGTCCTCGATTTTGACGAATTGCCGGAACCTGAAGAGGTCGGAGCGAGCAGTGATCTGGAAGATTTGGGCATGGAATTAGAGGAAACAGGGCCTTTTACTGTTTCTGATGACGATGAAATGTCTATTGATCTCGAGACAATGCTTGATGATGAAGATGAGGTGATTGGTGATGAAAAGGAAGTTTCCTTAGAAACCGTTGAAGAAAGAGAAAAACAGATAGAGCAGGAATACAAGAAAACGGTTATCGAGGAACGTGAAGCGCCCGAAACAATCATTGAAGAAATCCCAGAAGAGGGTGAAGAAGAATTTAGAGAAGAAAGACTATCACAGGTAACTGCTGGACGGGGTAAGGAAAAGCGAAATCTTAAAAAGATTTTGATTCCGTTGTTCCTTTTGATTTTACTGGGTGCCGTTGTTTTTGTCGGCATGAAAATGTTTTCCGGCAAAGAAGAGGCTCCGGTTCCTCCGGTCGTGATAGACCAGGGTAATCTTCAGATTGAAATGATAGCCAATCCTGAGTATAAGTTCGTTGAAAATAAAGTTTCCGGTGAAATCCTTGTGGTAACCGGAACTGTGACAAACAGATATGACCATCCCCGCAGTAATATTGAAGTAAAGGGAAGCCTTTACGATATTGCGGGGAAGGTCATCGTCACGTCATCCGCGTATTGCGGCAACATGGTGACGGATTCGGACTTAACCACTCTTGAATTTAAAACTATTAACGAACGTTTAAACAATCGTATGGGGGATGATAGTTTGACCGCCGGCATTGAGTCCGGCAAAAATATCCCCTTTACGGTTGTCTTTTCAAATTTACCTGAAGAAATAAATGAATTAACTGTTGAGGTGGTTCAATCCGCCAAATAAATACGGGTTGGTCGTGATACCCAAAATTTTAAAAAAATGTTTTTGGCTTGACTTGAATGATAATAGTTGTTAAACAGCTCCTTTTTAAGTCAGACCGCTGTTGAAGGTTTCGTAAAACGTCCGATATCAGGTGCGAATATCCTGGTTTGGAGGTTTTTTGAATAAAATAAGATGATTAATGAAATATGTAAAAGGAATCGATAAAAGAGAAACGTTGGGCCTTTTACGAAGTTTTCAACAAGGCGATGTAGCTCAGCTGGTTAGAGCATGCGGCTCATATCCGCAGTGTCCGGGGT
>JAQYVU010000108.1 GCA_030145385.1 Desulfococcaceae bacterium | reverse complement strand
TTGTGCCGGAACCGGTCTTATTGCCGTTGTGTTTTATTGTTTCTGAGATGCCCATATATTCATCAGTACGCCGATTAACGCCAGGTTAATGACCAGAGAAGAACCGCCGTAACTTAAAAACGGCAAGGTCAGTCCCTTGGTCGGTAAAAGACTTAAGTTCACGCCCATATTGATCACTGCCTGCAGTGCGATGGAAATGGTAATGCCCAAGGCCAGCAGGGAACCGAAAAAATCCCGCTTTGACTTTGCGATGCCCAGACCCCGCCACAGGATAACAAGATAGAGAAACATCACGATAAGGATCCATCGCAGCCCGCCTTCTTCACCGATCACTGAAAAAATAAAATCCGTATGCGGATCCGGCAGATAAAACAGCTTCTGGTATCCCTGGCCGAAACCTTTGCCCCAGATACCCCCAGAGCCGAAACCCATTAACGAGTGGATCACCTGGTATCCCTCATCTTTCGGGTATTGCCACGGGTCCAGAAACGACATGCACCTTTTCAGCCGGTAGTCGCTTGAAAAAATCAGAACAACCGCTGCCGGCAAAACAAAAACCAGTGCAGACAAACTCAGCTGCGACAAACGTACACGGCCGGCAAACATGATCAGCCAGGCCATCATCCAGAAAATTGCGACAGAACCGTAATCCGGCTGCAAAAGGATGAGTACGGAAAAAATCAGTAAAACCATCACATGGGGCATAAACCCGATAGAAAAGCTTTCGATATCATCCTGCTTTTTTGTCAGGGAATATCCCATAAATACAATTAATGCGAACCGTGCGAACTCGACCGGCTGAAACCGGATACCGCTGAACTGAATCCACCGGATCGCGCCCTTTACTTCATGGCCCATGCCTTTCATCAATACGATTCCCAGCAATACAAGAGCACCGGCAACCATGACATATGTCAGGTTGCGGTACAGGCGGTAAGGGATATAACGGCAAACCAGCATACCGAGCAAACCGAGTCCGGCAAACATCAGCTGCTTTGTAAAAAAATAATATTCATTGCCGTAATCATGCAATGCAATGGCACTGCTGGCACTGTAAACCATGGCAACACCGATCCCAGTCAAAAAAAGAACCGGCAACAGGATAACCAGGTCATAAGACAGATAATTGGTTTTATGGTGTCTTCTTTTCATTTATTTTCACTTTAAACTAACTTATCCATAATCGTCTGCAATGACAGATACGCTATTTATTGATAGAGTGGTGAATCGTCACCCTGAAACACTTTTTAACCGCTCAACCGTTCGCGCAAAATCCCTGCCCCGCTGAGCGTAGCTGTCATACATATCAAAACTTGAGCAGGCGGGCGACAGCAGAACCGAATCCTGAGGCGCTGAAAATGATGCCGCCAGTTTCACCGCCTGGGCCATGTCCGCCGCCATTGTCGTCGGCACCATATCCTCAAACACGGATTTTATTTTTCCCGCGGCTTCCCCCATAACAATCAACTGTTTAACGCATTGGCTGATCCGGGGTCTCAGACTTTCATACCCGCCGCCCTTGTCCCGGCCGCCCATTATCAAAACAACCGGTGAAGAAAATGATTCCAGGGCTCGCGACACCGCATCCACGTTGGTGGCCTTTGAATCATCATAGAAGCGAATACCGTTGACCGTGTCCACATACTCCACCCGATGAGACAATCCTTTAAAATTTTGCAATGCGCCCGTAATCCCTGAAATGGTACCGCCGACAGCCAGAACCGCAAGCCCCGCAGCTGACGCATTTTCAAGATTATGACACCCGGTCAGCGGGATATCGATGCAGTCCACGTGCCGGTCACCGGCATCCGGTGTATGAAACCAGATCGTTTGACCCGATATCCATGACCTGTTTTCATTAAAGTGCCTGCAGTTAAAAGCAAACCGTTGAGCGGTAAGTTTCTCTGCAATCGATACAATGGTTGCGTCGCTTTCATTTAACACGCAGACGTCTTGTACTGTCTGGTTTTCAAAAATTCTGGCCTTGGAAGCGGCATACCCGTTAAAACCCTCATACCGGTCCAGGTGATCATCGGTAATATTTAATATGATGCTTACCAGCGGTTTGAATTTGTCGATGGTATCGAGTTGAAAACTGCTGATCTCCGCAACTATGAAGTCCGCTGTTTCCTGTTGGTCGATCAGTTCAATTAACGGGGTCCCGAGATTTCCGCCGGTCAGCGCCCGGAACCCGGACTGTTGCAGCATTTCGCCGATCAAAAGGGTGGTGGTCGATTTCCCGTTGGTGCCGGTGACCGCAATAATCGGTATATTTATAAAATGATATGCCAGTTCGATTTCCCCGATTACGGGTATATTTTTTTCCCTGGCCCGATTCACCGGCGCAATCGTATGCGGCACCCCGGGACTCAGCACGACAAGATCACAATTTTCAAAAATTTCAGGATTATGGGGCCCCAGTGCAACACAAATCCCGAGACTTCTGATTTCAGACAGCGCATCACCGAACACGTCTTCACTGCGATTATCCGCAGCCGTGACAGTGCATCCCTGGGTGGCCAGAAATTTCGCCACGGAAATGCCCGATCTTCCCAGCCCCACTACCAGAATATGTTTATTTCTCAAATCCATTAAAACGTTTCACGCTACCTATCTGAGTTTCAGCGTACTGATTGATATCAGCGCCAGAATAATGGCGATAATCCAGAACCGGACAATCACCTTGGACTCGGCCCATCCTTTTAATTCAAAATGGTGGTGCAACGGTGCCATTAAAAAAATCCGCTGTCCTTTTGTCATCTTGAAATACCCAACCTGCAAAATTACCGACAACGCTTCGATCACAAAGATCCCGCCCACAATGACCAGAAGAATTTCATGTTTGGTAATCACGGCGATGATTCCCAGCAAAGCGCCCAGCGGCAAAGAACCCACATCCCCCATGAAAATCTGGGCCGGATACGTGTTGTACCATAAAAACCCAAGCCCGGCCCCGGCCATGGCGCCGCAAATGATCGTGACTTCACCGCAGCCTGCCAGGTAGTTGATCTGAAGATACTCAGCGATTTTAATGTGCCCCGTTACATACGCAAACAGCATGTATGTTGCCGCAGCAATGATCACCGGCCCGATGGCCAGACCGTCAAGCCCATCGGTTAAGTTCACCGCATTAGACGCCCCCACAATCACCAGTATTGCGAAAATAACGTACCCCGGGCCCAGATCCGGTGTGATGGTTTTAAAAAACGGCACCGTGACATGGGTGTTAAATTCCGGATAAACATAAATCATACACCCTGCAATACCGGCAATCAGGATTTGCAGACAAAACTTGGCCTTCGCGCTTAAGCCCAGGTTCCGTTTCTGAATCTGCTTTAAGTAATCATCGGCAAATCCAATGGCAAAATAACCGGCGCCGACAAATAAAATAATCCATATGTATAAATTCGTTAAATCAACCCACAAAATAACCGACACAACGATTGCCAGAAGAATCAGTACCCCGCCCATAGTGGGTGTGCCGGCCTTGTCCTGATGGCTTTCCGGTCCGACTTTCCGGATGAACTGACCGATCTGCTTTTCACCGAGCATGCGGATCACCCATGGACCGAACACAAAACAAATCACCAGGGCGGTTAAGCTGGCACATATGGTTCGAAACGTAATATATCGAAATACGTTTAAAACCGTTATATCCGGCTGCAGCATATTAAAAAGATGATAAAACATTCAAATATCCAAATACGATAAGCTTAGTATGGTTACGCAGCCGTTTCATCTGCTGCCTCCAGCTGTTTGACAATTTCCTCCATTCCCGCCCCTCTTGAGCCCTTCACCAAAACCCAGTCTTTGGGAGCAAGAAATTTGACCAGAGATTTCACCAGTTCCGATTTATCGCCGATGATAATATCCTGATCCGTCATCCCCTGGCTTTGTGCTCCTTTTTTCACTGATGGTGCATAATCCCCTGTCAGAAAAAGCCTGTTAACCCCTGACCCGGCAGCGAACTGTCCGATATTTTCATGCAATCGTTGGGCATCTTTGCCCAATTCAAGCATGTCGCCCGCCACCAGAGCCCCTTTTTCCCGCCCCTTTAACGACACCAGGGTTTTGATGGCCGCTTCCATTGAACCGGGGTTGGCATTATATGAATCATCAATAATAAAAAATCCCAACCGGCTTTCTTTCACATTCATCCGGCCTTTTACCGGCGTAAATGCTTCGATGCCTGACTTTATTTCACTGGCGTTTAGACCGCTCAAATATCCGACGGCAGACGCGGCCAGGGCATTTAATACCATGAACTGACCGGGCGCATTGATTGTGACGGAAATTTTCTCATTGGGCAGTTCCAGAGTAAAAACCGTTTGTTTTTGTTGTTTTACAATATCGATTGCCCGGATATCAGCGTAAATTGACCGGCCGAAATATGATACCTTCCGCCGGGCAGTGCCGCCGAGTCTCAAGCTGCAGGTATCATCACCATTTAATATAATCACACCGTCTTGTTTGATATTTTCAATCAACTCGCCTTTAGCGGACATAACATTTTCGATACTGCCCAGGCCTTCCAGGTGTGCCGGCCCGATATTCGTGATGATACCTAAATCCGGCCGGCAGATTTCTGAAAGACGGCGGATTTCACCGGGATGATTCATTCCGAGTTCTAAAACGGCTGCACCATGGGAATGATTCATCCGGAAAATCGTTAACGGGACGCCGAACTCATTATTTAAATTGCCCAGGGTTTTAAGCGTCTTGAATTTTTGCCCCAGGATTGAAGCCGTCATCTCCTTGGTCGTTGTTTTGCCATTTGAGCCGGTGATGCAAATTATTGGAATGGAAAACCGTTGCCGATGAAATGCGGCCAGATCCCCCAACGCCCGAATTGTATCATCCACCAGAATACAGTAAACATCAGATATTCCCCGGGCTTCAATCATCGGGCTGAACTTTTCCCGATCAACGACAATGCCCCGGACGCCTTTTTTGATAACATCCTGGACAAACCCGTGGCCGTCATGATTTTGCCCCTTTACGGCCACAAACAGTTCATTATCAGAGATATTCCTGGAATCAATTGAAATGCCCGTAAAACCGTGAAAGCTCTTTGCAGCCAGGAGTTCCCCGCCGGTGGCTTTTATGATTTCATCAATTGTCCAGACAACTGTTTCCATTTTACCCCTGTAACAATGTCGCTAACGCCGTTTCGGCCTTTTTTCTGTCATCAAACGGGATGGTCGTTTTCCCGATGATCTGATAATCTTCATGCCCTTTACCGGCTATTAATACGGTGTCATCCGGCTTGGAAATTCTAACACCCAGATAAATCGCTCGTTCCCGGTCCGCTTCGATGACATACCCTTTTTCCGAAAATCCGTTTTCAAGCTCGGACGCTCTGCATTCATTGGCTGATGAATTCAACACGCCTTTAAGAATCTCCGCTATGATGGCTTCTGGATCTTCAGTCCGGGGATTGTCGGAAGTGATCACCACAAAATCGCTTAATTTGCCCGCAATTTTTCCCATTTGACGTCGTTTCGCTTTGTCACGGTCTCCTCCGCATCCAAAAACGCAGATCAGACGCCCGGAAATGACATCCTTTAAAGTGGATAAAACATTTTCCAATGCATCCGGGGTATGGGCATAATCAATAAATACGTGCCGGCCGGATTCATTGAAAATACGCTCCAATCGTCCCGGGACATTTTCAAATGACTCGATGCTCTGCGAGACTGATGCAGGAGAAATATTCAGTGCTATAGCAGCGCCTGCTGCACAGACAATATTTTCAAAATTATACCGGCCGATTAATCCGGACTTAAAGTAAACTGCATTATCCGGGAACCGGATCTCGCCGCTCATGCCATTCTGGTCAAACCGGAGATGTCCGGCTCGAACATCACTGGATGCATTCGCACTCACAGAGATGACCCTGGACTTTTTCATCGCTCCCAAAAGCTCCACTCCCTTTGGGTTGTCCGTGTTGATCACCGAAACCGCCTGGTTTTTCTTAGGGCCCGCCATTAAATAATCGGTAAAAAATCTTTTTTTACACGACCAGTATTCTGCCATATTTCCATGAAAGTCCAAATGATCCTGGCTCAGGTTGGTATAGATGCCCATATCAAACCAGCAATGATAGACGCGATCCATAGCCACCCCGTGGGATGAGACTTCCATCACCGCATGGGTCACGCCGGCAGACGCCATTTCAGCAAGGATTCTTTGAAGATCCAAAGATTCCGGGGTTGTCAGGGGGTTATCATAAACCTTTCCGTGATAACGATAATTAATGGTACTGATCACACCGACATCAATTCCATTTTTCAGCAGAAAATGCTCGACAAGATAAGCTGTTGTTGTTTTACCATTTGTACCTGTAATTCCAATTACATATAATTTTTCTGATGGATCATTGAAAAACATCGACGACACGGCTGCCAGTGCCCTTCGCGTATTTTTTACAGCGACCACCACGGCATCCACATCATCAATCGGCTGTTCGGAATCGACCACAACAACCGCCGCGCCTCTTGTTACCGCATCCCGAATATACCGATGCCCGTCCGTCTGATTTCCTTTAACCGCAAAAAACATTCCGCCCGGCGCGACTTCATTGGATCGATAGTGAATTGATGTAATTTCAGGGGCCGATGCGTCATTCCACTGATCCGCAGAAAGGCCTTCAGTTCGTACAATCTCCATCGAATTTAATAGCAGTGAAATCTTCATGCGCCCACTTCCCCGACACCATTGGAAACATTCAGCTGTTCTTTGGTCACGTTTGGGGGAATATTCAAATAATTAAATGTTTCATGAACAATTTCCCTGAATACGGGAGCGGCCACGACGCCTCCGTAGTGATGCTTCTGCGGCTCGTCGATAACGACCAACACCGCCAGTTCCGGTGACTGCGACGGTGCAAAGCCGACAAACACACCGTTATATTCGCAATTTCGGTATGTTCCGTTCGCATTTATTTTCTGGGCAGTACCGGTTTTACCGCATACCGTATAACCGACCGGGACGGCCTGTCCGCCGGTTCCATCGGGTTCTGTCACAGCATTCATCATTTCCATCAGAACCATTGCCGTCTCCGGCATGATCACTTTCCGTTTTTCCGTAGGGGAAAAACTTTTTATAATATTACCGGTTTCATCGGTAATTGCCTGAACAACATATGGCGTCATCAGCACCCCGTTATTGGCGACCGCGGAAATGGCCGTAATAAGCTGAATCGGCGTAACGTTAACTCCCTGACCAAAAGAAATGGTGGCATTATCAATCTTTTTCCACCCCTGGTAATGCCTTAAAAGGCCTTTTACTTCACCCGGGCAATTAATACCGGTTTTTTCTCCGAATCCGAAACTGACCAGTGTCTCATAAAGGGCTTTTGCACCGATAACTTCGGCGATTTTTACCGCACCGATATTACTGGAAAACTTCAGCACATCATGAACCGTCAGAAAATCATACTCATGCGTGTCATGAATTGTATTTCGCCCGATTCGGTAAGCTCCGTTTTCGCAGTTAATGATCATTTCCGGATCACACAGACCGGACTCTATGGCCGCGGCCATCAGAAAAACTTTTAAAACCGACCCGGGTTCAAAGGTATCTGTCACCGATCGGTTGCGCCAGGTTTGTTTGGGAAACTGATTAAATGAATTCGGGTTATATGTCGGATAATGGGCGATGGCTTTTACCGCACCCGTTTCCGGCGCCATCACGATGGCAAGGCCGCTCTTGGCATTATTTTCTTCCACTGATTTCTGCAAAGCGGTTTCCGCGATATACTGAATGTTGCTGTCAATGGTTAAAATTATATTATTACCTTCGTATCCCTGAGAGCAAACATCCTGGCGGTCAAAAATCCGTCCCATACGATCCTTGATAATCGTCCATTGACGGAGGTTTCCCTGAAGCTCATCATCAAAGTGCTGCTCAAGACCGTCAAGA
This sequence comes from Desulfococcaceae bacterium, assembly GCA_030145385.1. Taxonomy (GTDB): domain Bacteria; phylum Desulfobacterota; class Desulfobacteria; order Desulfobacterales; family Desulfosalsimonadaceae; genus SURF-3. The sequence goes on along the minus strand of JAQYVU010000108.1, from coordinate 10,002 downwards.
CCGTATCCATCGACCCCCACAAATCCGACGACCTGTGCCGCCAGTGATTTATAAGGATAAACCCGTAAATACGAAGAATCATATTCAAATCCCGTCAGCCTCAGGGACCTGAGCGTCGCAGCCCGCACCGGGGTCACTTTCCGATCAATCCAGACAAAATCCTTGTCTGCGGATAACTTTTTATACATCACCTTTTCATTCAGGTTCAGCACCTTAGCCACTTGCTTTGCCAACTCCCGTTTGTCCGGAGATGATTTTTCATCTTTACTTTTTACATCCTTGGGATGCATACCGACTTCAACAATACCGGTACTGATCGCCAGCTCACGGTAATTTGCATCAAATATGGCCCCGCGTTTTCCCTGACACTCCATTGATTTTCGATATTGAACCGAGGCACGCGCAGAAAGGATATCATCGGCAATCACCTGCAGGTAAAATGCTTTGATTCCGACCACCAGGTACAAAAAAGTCAGAAAGCCCCCGATAACGAGGATTCGCCGATTTCGAAGGGTATTTCTCTGTTGTTCAACTGTTGTAGAATTCATTGGATAACAATTACCTGGTCGGGTTCCGGGATTGTCAGTTCAAATTTTTCTTTTGCTATTTTCATCAGCACTTGCGGCGAGCGAAGATGAACCAGTTCAATTTTTAAATTCTTTTGTATATTAATCAGGTTCTGCTGTTTGTTCATTGCGTCCGTGATTTCATATCCGGTTCGAATACACTGCACCCCGCACCATGTCTTTAAAAAAAATTCAATAATAAAAACCGATAAAAAAACAAAACTCACCGCAATCACTCGCGGTGTAAATATATCGGGTTTTGACTTTCTATTGATTTTCATAGCCGGGATCCATCCTGATGGTTTTAAAATAAACGCAGACACAAACAGATCGGAGGTTTTCCGGGCTTATCGGCATGAACAGCTTTTGCTTTCTTCGACAACACAATCGTTACAGCATAAAGCGGAGGGCTCAATACAACCGGGACAGCAGCCGTCCGGCAGCACAAACCGGTCAATACAAATACCCGGCGCAAACGCGCACAGAATCAGCATGAAGACCACAATTCCCATCACAAAAAAGACTTTTAATTTAACCATGATATTCCCCCTATCGTAAATACCACAATACCTTGAACCGCTCCGCCGCCTACTCCACCTTTTCCGCGGCTCTCAAACTTGCACTTCTTGCCATTGGATTGACATTGACTTCTTCTTCTGTCGGACGAACCACCTTACGGGTCAAAATCCTGACAATTTGTTTCTTATCGCAAACACATTTCGGAAAATCCGGCGGACAGGTGCACCTACCCTCCAGTGCCTTAAATTCTCTTTTTACAATACGATCTTCAAGGGAATGAAAAGACAGGAAGCAAATCCTCCCGCCGGGGTTCAGATAATCTACGGCATTCGCTATAAACGATTCCAGGACTTCCAGTTCATTGTTAACTGCAATGCGAAGGGCCATGAACACCTTTGTGGCAGGATGTTTCCGGCGTTTATGCATCGACCGCTTCGGGATTGCATCACAAACAATTTCAGACAGATCTGTGCTGGTTTGTATTCTTCGACCGGTTCTTACGGCAACAATTCGACGGGCGATCTTTCTGGCCCATCTTTCCTCACCGTAGCTTTTGAAAATTCTTCCAAGCCCTTCTTCGGTCTCGTTATTGACTATCTCTGCTGCAGTGATGCCGGAACCGGCATCCATTCTCATATCGAGGGGCTCGGACTTCTGAAAACTGAAACCACGCCCACTGTTTTCAAGCTGGTTGAATGAAAGGCCGAGGTCTGCAATGATTCCATCGACTTTGCAGATATTTAGTTGTGAAAGGATATTCGGGAGATTGACATAATTATCATGAATCAGACGAACGTTTGAAACGTCAGACTTAAGCACCTGCATTGCGTTTTGGATTGCGTCTGCATCCTGATCAATTCCGACCAGCAGCCCATCCGGCTTTATCTTTTCCAGTATTGCACTGGAATGTCCTGCGCCGCCGACCGTACAGTCCACATAGCATTTTCCCGGCTTGCAATCCAGATACTCAATCACTTCATTGAGCATCACGGGTATATGTCGATAAGTCATGACATTATAGCCCTAATTTTGCTATTTCGTTTCGGACCTCCTCTTTCTTCATATCCTCTTCTTCCAGCAGCGCATCTTCAGCATCCCTCTTTGCCCGGTTCCAGATTTCAAAATGATCCGTAACACCGACAAGGACAATATCCTTTTCCAGCGCTGCATAACTTCTTAATTCCGGAGGAATCAGGATACGCCCCTGCTTATCCCACGGACATTCAGTCGCGCCACCAATAAAAAAACGCCTGAAGCGCCGCATGGCATCGCTTTTTTCAGCCTGAGCAAGAATCCGGTCTTCGATCTCATCCCATTTATCATACGGATAAGCCACAAGGGCCTTATCCATGCGGGAAACCATAAGCCCCGCATTATCCTGCTTCTCCAGCATCTGCCGGAACCGTACAGGAATAATGATACGACCTTTCGGGTCAATGGTATGTGCTGACTGTCCCCGGAACCGAATCATGGAATGACTCCCCCATTAAAATCCATTTTGCTCCACTACTTATTTTAAAATATAGAAAATCACAAAATTGTCAAGAAAAAAAAACATATAAAAATTTATTTTTTTGTAATGATTATTGAATATTAAAAAATTTAGATTCAAAGGGTTTTTTGTGGATGATAGATACAATCTTGCATACAAACAGCATGAACTCAACCCCAAAACGGTTAAAACAGAAATCAGGCTTGACGCAGATCAAGCAGAGAATTAGATTAATACCTAAATTGACTTAGGTAATAATAAATCGTAAAATTCAGATAAATATGCTAAAAAAACAGTTTAAATAATCACATTTCAAGAAAACAATCTGTAATTATTAACGATAAGCACCTCACCACATATAATAGATTAATTGACAACCGGTTCAACATTCAGGCCGTATTAAATAACTAACTGTTAGACACTCTTTAGGAGGAATTCATGGCGGTAATCACAATCAACAAAGAATTCGGCACCCAAAGCCAGCGCGTTGCATCCAAACTGGCGCAAAAGCTTGGATATGAATATATCGGAGAGCAGCTTCTGGCCCAGATCGCCAAGGAACTGAACCTGTCAGAACATGAGGCGGAAACTTTCCTGCAAACCTCAAAGTCATCGGTCCTCAGGCTTGTTGACAAGTACACCTGCTCGATTGTTCAAAAAGTAGTGGATCGCGAACACGGATGCCTGGATGACAAGGCATATTATGAGAAAACAAAAGAACTGGTTAAAAAACTGTATGACAGTGACAATGTCATTATTTTAGGCTGGGGCGCCCAGTGCATCCTCAAAGGCGAACCCAACACCCTTCACGTCAGGCTCAGAAAAGACCATGAACTAAAAATATCTGAACTGGCAGAACGTCAAAACTTGACGGAGAAAGCCGCGGAACATAAAATCAAATCCGACGAGGAAGACCTGAAGGTATACATTAAAGAATACTTCAATGCGGACTGGAATGATGCCGGCCTCTACGACCTGATCATTGATATGGGAAAAAATTCAGTACAGGAGGCGGTTGACCTGATCTGCGAGAACCTGAAGCACAAACTGAAAGAATAAAAAAACAGGTGAAAGGCTGAAGGTGGTAAATCTTGAAGTGATTCGACTTTTTTTCTGAACCGACCATAATACCCGCAAATACACGTATATGAAAGTTATTCAAAAATATCGATCCGCCATCCACGGCATTTTTTCAGATCAGATCATCAAACCCACCCAGAGGTTTTTCAGAAAGGAGGCTGCCAGCAGCCTCCTCTTGCTGGCCACCACCATTATTGCCCTGGTATGGGCCAATTTTCCGGTGTTTGAATCCTATCACCATATCTGGCATACTGAAATCGGGTTCACCATCGGCCAGGCCACAATCACTAAAAGCCTGATCCACTGGATCAACGACGGATTAATGGCGCTTTTTTTCTTTACCGTTGGCCTGGAGATTAAACGGGAACTGCTTGTCGGCGATCTCTCGACACCGAGAAAAGCACTATTTCCTGTTTTCGCGGCTTTAGGCGGAATGATAGTGCCAGGCATTATTTTTGCGTTGATCAATTTCAACGCCCCATCCGCCGGCGGGTGGGCGATTCCCATGGCAACCGATATCGCCTTTGCCATGGGCGCCATTGCTATTTTCGGCAAAAAACTGCCCATGGGCCTGAGGGTTTTTCTGGCCGCTTTTGCGATTGCCGATGACTTAGGTGCCGTATTGGTCATTGCTTTATTTTATACAAAAGAAATTGTTTTTTCCAATATTGCCATCTGCGGCATCCTGGTTCTGATGCTTGGGATCGTCAACTTTCTATGGATACGCTGGACCATTGTTTACGCGGTCTTAGGCATAATGACCTGGATCGCTGTTCTGGGTTCAGGACTCCACCCCACGGTTGCCGGAATCATTGTATCCATGTTTATCCCGGCTCAGGGCAAATACGACACGGACCTTTTTGTTCAAAAAGTCAAACATCGACTGGATGCTTTTCAGTGCGCGGAAAGCAGTTGCGGTTTTTCCATATTATTAAACGAAGACCACTTAAATGCCGTGCAAAACCTGGAACACGACTGCCACAACGTCGAGACACCGTTACAGCGAATACTGCATGTTTTGCACCCATGGGTGGCGTTTCTCATTTTACCGGTTTTTGCCCTGGGAAACGCCGGACTGACCTTTCACGAATTAAATTTTTCCGAAGCAATATCCCATCCGGTCACCATGGGAATCATCCTGGGATTATTTCTTGGAAAACCAATCGGCATTACTCTTTTTTCATACCTTTCAGTTAAAACAAAGATTGCGGCCCTGCCTCAGGGTATTGCCTGGCCCCATATTTTCGGGGCTTCCATGCTCGGCGGGATTGGGTTTACCATGTCCCTGTTTGTTTCCGGCCTTTCATTCACTACCCCGGAGCTCATCAATTATTCAAAATTTGCAATTCTGGTCGGATCACTCATGTCGGCGGCCGCCGGCATTATTTTTCTGTTTGCATACAATTCCGCAAGCTCTGAAAGAATTTCAATTATCAAAAACGAACGACTATAATCATCTGTATTTTATAATGCATAACAGATCATAGTATGTTATATTAAAAATTAACGTTTAAAACCTGCTCACGAATTAACCTGTTGACATAAAGCCAAGAGGTTGTTTTATGCCTAATCCGAAAAAATCCGACGAACAGGAGTATGAAAGCATTCTTAAAAAAACAGGTCTTCCTGTTTACCGCAAACCCGAATGGCGTAACGTAAATTTCGGCAAAAATTATCGGGCAGATTTCACCGTTACAGGCGAAAACATCCTTATCAGCCGGCCTTCCGGCTATGCGACGTTGCATGATGCGAATCAATCGTTTAACCTCGGCTACGAAGTGATCCGGCAATGCATTTCCGACGGCGCCCCCTATATCATCATAGAAGATTATTCCAACCTTTCCGGGGTTTCCCAAGATGCCCGAAAGTTTTTCATTAATGATCTTAAATACCGCAAGAATGTACTGGCCTTGATTTTCTGTAATACATCCGCCATGTTTAACCTGAGCATCAAACTCGGCACAAAAATATATTCGATAAAAACTAATATTCGCATCGCAAAGGATCTTTCTGAGGCGATTCTTCTGGCCGGAAATATTCAATCAAAAAAAAAATTACTGCCTAAAAACCATGGCGATCTTCTGAACAAAAACCTTGCTCATAAAATCACTCATCAAAAAGAATGGTCATTGGAGCTCGATGAATACAGCATGCGATTTGAACTCATCAATGATGACATTCTCCATCCGGTGCCATCCGGGTTTTTAAAAGTAAAACATATTGACCCCATCTTTCAATTGCAAAAAAAAGTGTTTGCGGAAATGAATTTAAAGGACGGGGAATATTATCTGCTATCAGACCTGAAAGCGCTTAAAGGAGCATCCTTAAAAGCCCGCCTCCTCCTTGAAAAGGCCCTTGGGAAATGGCACCGTGAGCATCCGTTGCCGATGCTCATATTTTACAACGCAAACTGGATATCACGAGCTGCAATTAATATCGCCAGAGCCGTCGCTTCCTACAATGTCCGTATCGCGGATAATTTAAATTCTGCCATAAAATTGATTGCTGAAGATAAATCCCGTCATCTGCAACCAGACCATAGCGGCACCTGCGATACACAACACAAATCCAAGGACAGAAATCAAAAGTACGTTGATGAACTAATCAGCATCCTCGCCGGTATTAACTGGGAAGAACAGGATTCTGAAGCTATAACAAAAAAAATCAACCCGTCACATCCCTTTCGCCCGGTGGCTGAAGCTGTTTCTTTGATTAAAATGGACATTGATCAGTTGCTGCAGGAGCGGGACAGATCGGAAAAAGCCCTTCTCGAAAGCAGAAAAAAATACAAAAACATTCTGGAAAATATCGAAGAAGGCTATTATGAGATTGATCTTTCAGGAAGCCTCACTTTTTTTAACAACTCGATTTGTAAAATTCTGGGATACCCGGCAGCAAAACTACAGAAAATGAACTTCCGTGAATATTGTGACGAAAATTATATTGACTCTATTTTTAAAACATTTAACCAGGTATACCGGACCGGGCAGTCTGCTGATGGAATTAACTGGAAACTGCTCCAGGAGGGCGGCGCCGAGCGATTCATTGAAACCTCAATTTCGGCAATTCAAGACGACAATGAAAATATCATTGGATTTAAAGGAATTGCCAGAGACATTACCCCGCGCATCCAGGCAGAAAAAGAAAAAGAAAAACTTGAAAGCTATCTTCGCCATGCCCAAAAAATGGAAGCCATCGGCACCCTTGCCGGCGGCGTTGCCCATGACCTGAACAATATTCTTTCCGGGCTTGTCAGCTACCCGGACCTGCTGTTGATGAAACTCCCTCCGGACAGCCCATTGAAAAAACCAATTCAAACCATCCAAAAATCAGGAAAAAAAGCCGCGGCAATTGTTCAGGATCTGCTGACACTTGCTCGAAGAGGACTTCCCGATCTTTCCATATTGAATTTAAACGCCCTTATCAGGGAGCACCTTAACAGCCCGGAATACAAGACTCTTTTAAACCATCATCCGCTGATAGATGTCGTCCCCCGGCTGGATCGCAGTCTGTTGAATATGTCCGCTTCCGGCGTTCACATATCTAAAACCATAATGAATCTGTTGACAAATGCAGCCGAAGCCATGCCGGATGGCGGGACAATCATCATTGCAACAAAAAATCAATATATTGACACTCCTTTGCCCGGGTATGAAAGAATTAAGGCAGGAAAATATGTAACGCTCCGGATTGAAGATACGGGTACCGGCATGACACTGGAAGATAAGAACAGAATCTTTGAGCCCTTTTATACCAAAAAAAAAATGGGGAAAAGCGGATCCGGCCTTGGCATGGCCATGGCATGGGGAGTAGTGCATGACCATAACGGCTATATAAAAATCAACAGCACTCCCGGTAAAGGCAGTGCCATCTCAATCTACTTTCCGGCAGTAAACTCTGATATTTCAACAGACGCCCCCTATGCCCGCCATGATCTATTTAACGGAAGAAAAGAAACAATCCTGGTTGTTGATGATATCCAGGAACAAAGACAACTTGCCGCCCAAATACTGACTCAACTGGGCTATACCACCAATACCGTATCCAGCGGCGAGGAAGCCGTCGAATATATCAAAAACACCCCGACCGATATGCTCATCTTAGATATGATCATGAATCCCGGAATGGATGGCCTGGATACATACAAAGCAATCATTGCAATTAATCCCGGACAAAAAGCCATTATTGCCACCGGCTACTCGACTTCCGACCGCATCAAACAGGCCCAGTCATTAGGTGCGGGTGCATGTCTGAAAAAACCATATTTAATCGAGACATTAGCGCAAATCGTCAGAAAAGAGCTTGATAAGTGACTTCCATTTTTCAAATAATGATGCTATCTCAACTGAAACCGGCCTGATCATAGAGGAAGTAATCGATTGAATAAACTGATACAAATCAATTAACTGAAGCAACAATCAAAAAATCTATTTTAATTATGCCCCAAAAACCCAAATATGAGCAGCGGATTCTGCTGGAGCAGGTCAAACAGCTTTACGAGCATTCTCCCATTGCTACTTTTGGCTCGGCCACACTTGCAATTGTCATTGGTATTGTTCTCTGGCCGATTGTTGATCATTCAAATATCTTTATATGGGTGAGTGCGGCAGTTTTTATTACACTGCTACGTCACTTTTTCATAATTCGTTTTAAACGAATGGGGATCTCTACCGAAGAAGCCCCTCGCTGGAAAAATATATTTATCCGGCTAATCTTTATTTCCGGCGCCATATGGGGCAGTTCGGCATTATTTATTTTTCCTGCATCATCATTTCCGCATCAAATTTTCTTTTTTACGATGCTCATCGGCATAGCATCCGCTGCGGTTGCCACTTTTTCTGCCGTTTTGCCGGCATTTCTGGCCTATGTAATCCCCACGCTGCTTCCGCTTTTTTTTGTTTTCCTTTTCACCGGCACGCTGATGCAGCTGACAATATCGGTAATGTTGATGTTCTATATAATTATTGTATCCATGTCCGCATATCTTCTGTGTAAAAAAACACGTACCTCTTTGATGCTTCAGTTTGAAAATATCGACCTGATCCACTTTCTGGAGGCAGAAAAACACCGCGCCGACACCATTAACAAAAACTTAAAAGAAGAGGTCAGGCAACGAAAACGCATTGAAGAAAGCCTGAAAAAACACCGGGAAAACCTTGCCGGTATGGTTGATGAACGCACAAATGCGTTAAAAAAATCAAACATCGATCTGAAAATAGAAATCACAGAACGGAAACGCCTGGAAAAACAACTATTTCAGGCCCAGAAAATAGAAGCCATCGGAACAATGGCCGCCGGCATTGCGCATGATTTTAACAATATTCTGTCCGGCATACAGGGCAACACCTCCCTGGCTCTGTTGAATATGGACACAACGTACGAACATTATAATAAATTCAAGGATATCGAGTCATACATCTCAAGCGGGACGGAACTGACCCGTCAGCTTCTGGATTTTGCCAGCTCAAAAACCAGCGACCGGCAGCCAATCGATATCAATCAAATCATCAACGATACGGCGGCCATGTTCTGCCGCACCAAGAAAGAACTTCGACTGCATACATATTACAACAACATAAACAAAGTGATTGAAGCAGACAACGGACAAATCCGACAGGCAATAATTAACCTTCTGGTTAATGCATGGCAGGCAATGCCCAAAGGCGGCGACATAGACATTGCAACGGAAGATGTTTCCATAAAAGGCATGAAGAACATTCCTTACGAAATACCCTCAGGGGAATATATCAAAATTTCTATCTCCGACTCGGGTACCGGGATGGAGCCGTCCCTGGTTTCAAAAATATTTGATCCCTTTTTCACCACAAAAAAAAGAGGGAAAGGTTCCGGCCTTGGATTATCTTCAGTCTATGGGATTATTAAAAGCCATGACGGTCATATCAGTGTCGACAGCCAGTCCGGCAAGGGAAGCACCTTCCATCTTTACCTGCCAATATCACACAAACTGACTCCGGACATTCATCAGCCGGATGATTCAATTGCTACCGGCACTGAAACCATTCTTATCATAGACGATGAACCCGACATTCTTGAAATCGGCAAAGAAATGCTCGAAGCCCTCGGCTACAAGGTCCATTCCGCTCTGAACGGGAACAAAGCGATTGAATTTTACTCAAGAGATATTGACCGGATTCATTTAATTATCCTGGATATGGTCATGCCGGAAATGAACGGTGAGCAGGTTTATGATCGCCTGGTAGAAATAAATCCGAATGTAAAAGTACTGCTTTCAAGCGGCTACAGCCAGAGCGGACCGGCTGAAAAAATTCTCAAAAAAGGCTGCAATGGCTTTATTCAGAAGCCGTTTAAAATTCAGCTGTTAAG
>JAQYVU010000107.1 GCA_030145385.1 Desulfococcaceae bacterium | reverse complement strand
TGTTTTTTACGCAGATCCAGCTGATGATGACTCCCAGCGGGATGATGCTGACAAAAAAGTTCACTGCAAACCAGACGTTTTCAGTCATGATTTTATACTGATAGGAGTTGTTGACAAAAATGAGCGGAAAGTGCCAGAGCGACCAGAGCAGACTGAAAATGATCGATGCCGTAAATAAGCTGTATCTGCTTTGCAGGCTGTCAAAGGCATACCCGCGCCATCCAAGCTCCTCAAAACCGGCGGCAAGCAAAAGAAGGAGCATTACGGGCACAAATCCTGATGAAAAGGAGAAGTCTTCGGCCAGCTGCAGCTGCGAAATCGGTTCGCCAAAAAGCAGTGAAATAAAGATAGATGCCAGAACAGACAGCGGCATTATCAGTATAAACATTGGAATCATTTTGGGCGCTATGAGTTTGGGGTTGAAAAGCCGGTTTGCAAAATCTTTCTTTATGTCTGAATTTTTTGATATAAAGATCATCGCAAGTGAGATAATAAACGGCGCCATCAATCCGGGCAGCATCAGGATCATATACAGTCCGCCCTGATCATCCTGAAAACTGACATACCCCCCGGCAGACCAGAGGGCAAATGTTGTAAGAAACGTTATGGAAAAATATAACAACGGTTTGTATTTGTAGTTGGAAATCATTTGTGCCTCATAACCGTGATACACGGCCCCCATATTGTTGCGTAACAGAATCGTTTTATTTTTATTCGGCAAGAAAACTGAAAGCGCCTTTGGGTGCGCTTAACTGGGCCTCGATCAGTGAGGGGAATGCCCCCATTCGCCGGTCAAGCGTGGCCGTGTTCCAGGGGTAAAAGCCCACATCCGTTAAAAACTGGAAACCGGCCAGCATAAATTCGGCACATTCCAGCGGATGCTCTGTCTTAAATACGCCCTGATCACACCCCTCTTGGAATACTGCAGCGAAAACCGGGGCAAGTTTTAAAAGGTAACGCCCCAGTTGTCTGGTATGCATAATTGTGTTTCCCGGGTGATGAAGATTCTCCAGAATCTGTTCATTTTCTTCTGCCATCGTATCCGTTGTGACAAGCACCCGAAATTTGTCAAGCGCATTAAGGTTGATGCATTGTCTGCTTTTCATTAACTTCTTTTTTCGTTTAAGCTCTTCATCAACAAGATCTGCCACGACCGCTTCAAGCAGTTGCTCTTTTGAGGAAAAATAATGATAGATCGTTCCTTTTGCGATGTTCAGCTTTTTCATCAGTTCCTGCATGGTTGTTTTGTCATATTCTTTTGTCCGGAAGAGCTCCCTGGCAGCCTGAACAATCTCTTTTCGTCTTTCATCCGGTTTTTTTACGGTTCTTTTCATTTTGTTTGCGACTCCTTGGGCTTAAAAATGCAAAATTAATGACCGACCGTCGGTCAATAAAAATATATTTAGAATTGGCCGGGTTTGTCAAGAAAAAAAATATGATTCAGAAAAAATATAATTTTAAGACGGAACAGGGAGACCGATCAATGTTCCTTTAAAATAAATCGATTGTTTACGGTCGAACAAATTGTCGGGATTCCATTCCCGACAAAAATCATCCGTTAATTGCCGGAAAAGAAACCCGGCCTGGTTTGAAAAAGTAATTTGTTGATACAGTGGTGTTTCATAACCATGAAAAGTTTTTTACGAGTGCATCAATATTTGAATAAGTTCTCGGACAAAGCCTTCATGATCCCAGTCGGAAGCATTGGGGGTATATCCGAATCTTGCCACAATAAGCTTTTGTGACGGAATAATCGTCACACGCTGAATATCCTTGCCCCGGCATTCATACAGGTCTGCAGGCAGGGAAGGGTAGTAGATTCTTCGGGAATTGAGCCAGAATTGTGCGCCGTAGTGAGCCATAGAATCGGTTGCAGTCGGGGTAGTGGCATATTCCATCCAGTTTTCCGGCAGGATTTGCTCTTTCTGCCATCGGCCGTTTTGAAGGCAGAACAATCCGAATCGTGCCCAGTCCCGGGGAGACGCCCACATGTATGATCCGGTGCCGAGATTTCCGCTCTGGTCTGTTTCGATGATGGCTGAGTGCATGCCGAGTTTGTCGAAAAGTTCCTGCCGGGCAAATGTCTGATATTCTTTTTCTGAATTCAGGGTATTCCTGATAACCGCACCCAGCAGGGTGGATGCGGCGGTGGAGTATTGCCAAAGGGTATCGGGTTCGGTAATCATCTGTTTGGATGCTGCAAAACCTACCATATTGCTAAGATTCCCGAACAGCATATTGTTTACATCACTGATCGGATTGTCATAATCTTCATTAAATTCCAGGCCGGAACTCATTCTCAGGAGCTGGTCTGTGGTAATGGAATGCCGGGTGTCAGTCGGATCTTTGGGAGCTTGGGGGTCACGCCATTGCTGAATGGGTGCAGGCGCAAAAATATCGAGTTTTCCCTGTTTGGCAAGAATACCGATCAGTATGCTGGCAACGCTTTTAGTCATGGACCAGCCGTAATGTGGCGTATCCATCGAATACCCTAAGTCTGATGCATATCGTTCGGCGATCAATTTTCCGTCATATACAATAACAATCCCATGGGTCCGGCTCGGGGTTTTTTTATTTTTTTCTTGAAACGCTTTATCCAGCAGCAGGTTAATTTCATTTAAACAATTATCAGATATAACATTTGTGTTGATTTGATCTCCAATCGGCCAGGGCGTTGTTACGGAAATGGATTCCTGTTTTGATGGCAACGGATTTAAATCAGCAATTTTCCGGTTTCTGACCATATTTTCAGACTTTTTAATCTGCGCACTTGCGGTTCCGTATAAAAGGGTTGCCCCGAGGTTCTGCTGAAATACGGCTTTTCGTTTGATCCAAAGCAGCCGGCAGGATGCACTTTGATCGTCCGGGTCAACGTTGCATATTGTTAATACATCCCCAAGCCGCCCTAAAAAGCCGATATTTCGGGTGGCATTGCAGGCTTCATTTTCAAGAACAGACTCCGGTGTCCGGTGGGAAATAAACACATTGGAGCATAAAAATTTGGCTTTAGACCCGGCACCAACCATCATTGCGTTTTCAAGTTTATTAAAGAAAAATAACGAAAAAATAACACTCAGGATACTCAAAGTAATTATGATACGTTTTAACGTCATATTTAAAATCTCCTGACAAGTTATAATATAATGGTCAAAGACCCCACAGCCTTGATGCTGATTTTCTGATCTACATAGCTTTGTGCCGGATCCCCGTACACCGAAAAGTCAAATGTGAAGCGGTTGAATTTAGCACCGATTCCGACAGCGCCGCCCATTTTCGGCCACGGCAGGTCATTGCGGATGTTGCCGAGTGTATCGGTTCGGGCCACGACGGGAATCGTGAGGCCGCATCGAAGTGTAAACAGGTCGTTGAGCTTTTTTTCAACACCTGCGCGTACAAACCATAAAGTCGCTTTTTTGGATTTTGTCCCGCCGTAATGACCATAAATCAGTTCGTTGTCTAAACACAGGAGAAAATCTTTGTATTGGGCGGAATACCCGAAGGTGGTGTAAGTAGGCAGGGAAAAACCGGAGTTTTCCGGCAGCTCGATTGCTGAATGACTGGATTCATTGATATCGACGATGTTTTTGACCATCAGGCCGATGCGATGCTTTGGCGAAAACCGGTATAAAACGCCGATATCGATAGTCTGGTATTTGATGCCAAGATTAAAATTTTCAGGTTCGGAACCGCCGGTTCCGCAAAGATCGGTGTTTCATTTAAGAAAAATGTAATTTAAACCAAATGAAAGTTTTTTGTTTCCGGGCGGTGAAAAGGCAAAAGATATACGGGTGTCACAGGTTTTAGAATTGATTTTTCCGGAAAAATCTTCGCCCACATCCACCATGGCCAGATCCAGCAGGTGGGACGGGTACCCGCTCCAGTCGCTGTCACCGCTGTCACCGCGAAATCTTAGTCGTCGGACATAACTGATCCCGAGTGTTAAATCAATGACCTGTAAAAAAGATATTTTCGGTGAAAAAATAACAGATGCAGCGCTGAAATCCATTGGTGCTTCCGCAGATAAAAATAATTGGGCCTGATTGGTATCTGTCCTGATGTCTGTCAGGCCGGCCGGATTCCAGTAAACGGCCGACGGATCGTCTGCAATAGATACAAACGCGCCGCCAAGGCCGATGGCCCGTGCGCCGATTCCCATTCCCAGGTCAGATCCGTACAGTTTGTCAAAATCAACATCTGCAAAGGCTGTATTGGTAAAGATTAAAAGGATGAAAAAAAACAAGCAGGATTGTGATAACCAGATAAAATATTTTTTTGTTACATAAGTTAACATTTTCATGAATAAATCGCTGAAGAAAAATTATACGTTAAGGTAAAAAAGGCTTAAATGGCAAAGAAAAAAGCTTCAATTTTGAGGCGCGCGAATCCGTTGTGATGATTCGTACATTTTGTACAATGAAGAACAACGGATGAAGCGGAACGAAAAAATTGGACTTTTTGAGAAGCCATTTTAAAAATCGGCATAGATGAACAACGTCACCTCTCCGGTTTTGATTTTTTCATGATCTGGCTGGTTCGATGCACGATCAAGTTTTATTTCCGATGCATCATAAGCAGCTTCAAACCCTAAATGAGTCGGTTTTGTGTTAAAAATCTCAACCCCGATACCGCCGTAAAAACCAGGGGACGAATCCGCGTAAAAATCACCGGATGCCATGTGGTACGAGATGCCGCACCTGAAATATGGGCAATAATCGGATTTTTGAAAAAAAGAATAGCCCAACGTCAGATTTACCGGTACTTGAACATGATATGCATCACCCAGCAAAAGAACCAGAGGGCCGACACCGGCACCGGCCCGGAATCCGTTTTGAAACTGATAATACGGCTGAAAGCTTAAGTTGATGGAAGCGTTAAAGATGTCACGGCCGCCTTCGGCATCTTTTGAAAGATACTTATAGGAATCTTTTATTTCTTTCACATTGTTTAAATAACTGTAGCCCAGGACAAACCGCCAGGCATCGTTATCAGCCGCTGCGGTTGCAGGAATTGCCAAAAGAATAATTATGCAGAAAAGCGGACAAATCCGTTTTATCAATTTTATAAATTTCAACAATTCCGTCAGTCTTATAAATTCCGTTAATGGGCGCTGTGAATCATCGCTGAATTAATTGAGGATCGCGAACTTAATAAAAACTGCGCATCTGGTTTGAATATTTTATCTGGTCGATGGTGGCCGGATCGGGTGAGAAGGGGATTTCCGGCTGATCCGGATCTGCCAGTGCGTGAATGCTGATGTGATCGAGATGTTTAATTTTTTGATTAAACGCCATCACCATAATTTTTTCCAGGTTCACCACGTCTTCAATATTATAGGATAAAAGGGTTTCCAGGGCCTTGATGTTTTTATTGCGACAATAATCGTTCCACAATAAAACAGCAAAATAGCCGTCCACCCCATCCAAGTCGCCACGGGATATGCCCAGCTGTTTTTCACAGCTTTTCAGGCCGCCGGAATACCCCAGGCTTTTTAAAACATACCGCAAATCAATATGCGCCTGATCCAGTTTGATCCTGAAATAATTTTCAATAATAGGAATATCAAAGGTTTTGCCGTTGTAGGTGACAAGCAGATCATAATGAAGAATGTCAGCGGCAAACTGTTTCAGGTTTTGTCCGCTAACATAGTATTTAATATCGTGGCCGTCATACAGGGCAATCGTTGTGATGTCCGGATCATATAAACCGGTGGTTTCAATGTCCACATACGCGACACTGTGACGAAAATCGGCAAACAGACGCCATAATTCTTTTGAACTTAATCGGTTTGCAAAATATTTTGCATTGCTGTCCGTAAAATGCTGAAAAGAATCTTTAAGTTCATTCTTCAAATGTGACGGCAATTTGGGGGATTGTTTGATGCCTGGTTCAAGTCTTGTTAAAAGATCTTCCCATGAAAAAATATTTTGTTTCCAGAACGAATTTTCCTTTTTCGGTCCGATTTTATTCAGGTGGCAGAAAGTGTTTTTCAGCATTTAATGATAACGCCTTTATTGAGTGAAATTATTTGATGTCTAACACTTTAACATCAAAAAAAAGTGTTTTTCCGGCCAGGGGATGATTTAAATCGATCACGGCTTTTTTTTCATCAATTGATGATATTCTTCCCCGGACAATCTGTCCGTCCGGAGAGTTGGTTTGAAGCATGGCTCCGACTTTTCTGGAAGATTCCGGCACCTGTTCGGTTTTGAGTTCAATAATTGCTTCCTGGATTACCGGTCCATAACCGTCTTCGGCTTTTACGGTGATTTTTTTGCTGTCTCCGGTTTTCATTCCGATCATCTGATCTTCAAGGCCGGGAATAATCTGGCTGGAACCATGGGTGAATGTCAGGGGTTCACCACCGGCATTTGAATCAATCACTTTATTGTCTTCCAAGGTCAGGGTATATTCGAATGAAACGGTTTTTCCTTTTTCTATGATCATAGTGACTCCAGTATTATACCTAAATTGAGCGTTTAAAATTTTTCATTGTATTCAAGTTGAAATCTTTCATTGTATTCAAGTTGAAAATTCTAAAAAAATGAGGATAAATCATTAAGAAGGTATCATATCCGTCAATTGATTCAACTCTTTAATTATTGCATCGGGTTTTAAGGATACACATTTTGGATCATTTTCCCGCAGCCTTAAAGATCGGCTGTCTCCTGCAAAAAGGCAGGTCTGAAACCCGATGGTATGAGCCGTATAGATATCATTTAACATATCATTTCCAACATAAAGTACGTCAACGGGGTTCAGGCCTTTTTTTGGCAGCTGCCGGACAGCCTGTTCAAATAAAAAAACAGATGGTTTGGCATAACCGTATTCGTATGAATAAAAGGTCAAATCCGGATCAAAACCGAGTTTTTCAGGAAAGTCGTTGCAGAACAAATCAAAAACATGGGGTGTGAAAAACTGGGCGTTTGAAATTATTCCCATGGGTATGTTTTTATTTTTCAGGATTTTCAGGGTTTCCACAAGGTTCGGCATGGGATAGACCGGATTGATAATCATTTCGTATTCAACGGAAAACCGCCGGGCAGTTGCAGTATCAACGGTTTGAAGCACCTGCATCAAAATCCCATCGATTTCGACTTCCGGAAAGTCGATGCCTGTGTTTTTTTTTGCGGCATGATCAGATTCTATGGCATGAAACAGCAAATCGGATAACTGTGCCGGGCTCAGTGAAATTTCATATTTTTCTAAAAGCGCTTCAAGCTGTGCTGAAACCTGTGAATTTTTATGAGCGATACTGATATCACCGGATGCGCTCATAAAAAGTGTGCCGTAAACATCAAAAATGATTGCCCGAACCGGTGATTTTAAGTTAATTTCCGGTTTGACAAGTGTTGGCAACGGTTCAAGAACTGTGACATAGGGCGCCATAATGTCTTTAAACATAAGAATCACTCCATTTCAGCAGGCTGAAATTTTCCAGGTTTAAAAATTCTCTGGCCAGGATTTGTTTGTCTATCTTATGGTTGACTGTCTGGTGAATCACTTTTTGCCAGGTGCTCAGCAGTCGTTTTCGATAAGCGGATTGACTGAATTCTGATTCCACGATCAATCGGTTATGGTTGATGATTTCTGAATTATTTTTTGAATTATTTGGTGTTTGGCTAAAATCAGATAAAAATGGATTCAGCTCCATGATCCTGTTTTTTACGTTCTTGTCTGTCTGAATGTATGAAATCACCTGTTGTTGAAAATGTTCGTCAAGAATTCCAAAATCAATATATTGGCTTGCTGTCATGTTTTCATAAGCATAATCAATGGCGGTATCTGAAATTAAAATTTTAAATTTAGCCGAATTATCCATGACGCAGGATTTCCATTTTTGAAAAAACAGTTTGTGATCAATATAGGCAAGCGGAATTAAAATTTTATCATATAAATGATCCAGAACCATTTTTTTGCTGGTAAAATCGTTGTAAATAGAATCAAGACGTCTGCCGGATAGCATCTGTCCGGCCGTCCACGGTTCAAGGTATGAAAACCCAAAGCCTTCTGAAATGCTGGTGGTGATCATTTGTTTAGCGGATTTTACCAGATCCTTGAAATCATAGCTTACAGACGCTTCAAAAAGAACGTTTAAATGTTTTTCAGCGGTAAACTGTTTCCAGATATTGTAATAATTCCAGTCATGGGGGCTGTTAGGGGGCAGGGTGATGGCCAGGGTTTGATTTTTCGCAAAAAAAAGAGAAAGCAAAATGGCTTCGCCGATATTCTTTCTTCGGATGGCGCGGACAGGATATAAAACAAAATCATCTGCAAGTTTGTTTTCCGGAACCAGTTTAAACGGGGTGACCATGTTCAGCAGAAGATGCAGCCCGGTTTTTTTCAACCCGGTTTTTACAAGCATATCATAATCGCGGGAATTAATGACGCTGTAATGGCAGTCAGAAGGATAGGGCGAATCTTTATAATAAACCCAGGGCCGGCCGTCTTCTGCAAAATCATGAATTTGTAAAAACAGCCGGATGTTTTTTTCGGAAAGTGTTGACAGAATTTGTAAAAACAGCCGGTTTTTAGCCAGCAGGGGATTGTGAACGTGCAGAACGTCACACCCGGAAGGCCAGTGATCAGATATCGCCTTGATAATCTTTTGGGCGGTTTTTACAGGTGGCTGCGGTTTATGACAGGGCTGGTCGTATCCGATTTCCGGAATCACAATGGTTTTAAACGGGAAATCATCTTTCGGCGGTTCACCGGTTATCACCAGGATCTCACAGTCATTTTTAACGGCATACATCTGCTGTTGAATGACAGTCGTTACTCCGCCGGGTTTTAAATGATAATGGAGAAAGGCGATTTTCATTTTTTCACGCTTTAAAATTGATGATCCTATAAAAGTCAGATACAGATGGCAAAGAAAAAAACTCCACCATTCTTATAAAAATCGGCAAGGCACAAATTCTGAGGAATGGAGCGTGGATAGCCTGCTTCGCAGTGACGAAGAATGCAGTGCAACACAGAATTTGGACTTTTTACAAAGCCATCAAAAATTGTCATGGGTCGATGTATATAGTCGGATCGGCAACCCCGGCTTCAGCAAATCCTTTTTTCCGTAGCAGACAACTGTCGCAGCGGCCGCAGGCGCGGCCGGATGCATCCGGATCATAGCAGCTGTGTGTCATGGAATAATCGACATTCAGCTTTATTCCTGTTCGAACAATCTCCGCCTTGGTCATGTGCAGCAGCGGTGTTCGAATGTGAATGGCAGTCCGGTCCTCAACTGCGGATTTGAGCGCAAGATTGGCCATTTTTTCAAAAGCGGCAATATACTCCGGCCGGCAGTCAGGATATCCACTGTAGTCTAAGGCATTGACGCCGATAAAGATATCCGATGCCCCAAGAACCTCTGCCCAGGCAAGGGCATAAGAAAGAAAAATCGTGTTTCTGGCCGGGACATAAGTTACGGGAATGCCGGTGCTGATTTCTTTTTCGTTCCTGTTTTTAGGGACTTCGATATCATCTGTTAATGCTGAACCGCCGATTTGCTTCAGGTCGACGTTTACCACGTAATGCTTTGCCGCACCATGTATTTGGGAGATCCTTTTGGCGGCATCTAATTCATGATGATGACGCTGTCCGTAGAAAAAACTTAACGTATAACATTTAAAGTTTTCAGATCGTGCAATGGCTAAAGCGGTGGTGGAATCCAGGCCACCGCTGGATAAAACAATCGCTTTTTTTTCAGTTTGATTCATTTCCTTTATCTGCCTTTATCTTCATTGGGCCAGAGTATTTTGTGAAGCTGAACCTGAAGCCTTACATCCAGGTTGTCTGCAAGAATCCATTCTGCCAGTATCGCGTGATTAAGCGCTTGAGATACCGCTGAAAATAAAATGGGGACCGGATACGGGCCAGGCCAGGCGGAATGGATAATTTCTTTTGCATAATCGTAGTCCTGTCTGTCTGTGATAACAAACTTCAGCTGATCATTTGAAGACAAACGGTTCAGGTTTTCCAGGTCATTGTTTTCGGATTCACCGCTGCCGGGACATTTGATATCAACGATTTTAATGCATCGCGGATCCGCCATTTTTATATCTTTACTGCCGTTTGTCTCCAGCAGAACCGTATACCCGTTTTCGATCAAATGTGTGATTAGAAGTGGCGTAGCGCTCTGACACAGGGGCTCGCCGCCGGTAATTTCAACAAGTTTACAGCGATATTGAGAAAGGTGTTCAATAATTTGCGTGACAGACATCAAATGCCCTTCATCATAGGCATATTGCGTATCACAGTAGGTACAGCGGAGATTGCAGCCGGTTAACCGGACAAACAGACACGGAAGCCCGGAATATAGGGATTCTCCTTGTATGCTGTAAAATATTTCATTAACTTTTAAATTCATATGAAAAACTAATTTGTTTGATAACTTGGAGTCAGAGCGGAACGCCTGCTTTATAAAACTGTGCATTGCCGTTAATACGGTACGCATGAACATCTGCTGGTATTAATAGTGAATCGCCTTTTTTTAAATCAATGGATTCATTTTGATTATCCCTGTAAGTTAATTGGGCGTTGCCATATGTGCACAAAAGGATCTCAACACTGCGCTGTTGAGGTGAAATATAAGTTTTGGAATCACTGAGGTGTATTGTTGACAGCATAAATTCTTCAGCAAAAACCGGGTACTTTCCCTCGCAGTCGGATATACTTTCCGGCAGCATAATTTCAATATCTGATTCAACAAAATTCAGCACATTCAGGAGTTCCGGCACATCCACATGTTTGGGCGTCAGGCCGCCCCTTAAAACATTGTCGGAATTGGCCATCAATTCAATACCAAGGCCGTCCAGATAGGCATGAAGCTCACCGGCCGGGAGGAAAAGCGCCTGACCGGGTTTAAGGCAGAACAGGTTTAAAAACAGTGGTGAAATGACTCCGATGTCTGTCGGGTATTGTTGGTGGAGTTTCAGAATCCATTCACCGGTTAGATCGCTTGACGCTTGTTTTTGGGCGGTTTCAACTGTTTCAAGTATCACCAACTTTTTTTTACTTTGCGGCAGTTCCATCAGGGCCTGGAAAAAAATTTTTAGATTCGTTGTTTTCAGTGCTTTAATTTCATCTGCCAATCCGTGCGGGCAGAAACGTGTCAGCATTTCAAGAATCGAAGTGATTTTCCGGAAACCTTTTAACCCGGTAAACGGTGTGAGTGCGCAAATACATTCGGGTTTGTGGCAGCTGTCTTTGTAATTTCTTGCCGACGCATTGATATCCGGTCCGGTTGCTGATTCAAGTTCAAATCCGTTTTTTGCCTGCTCGGCATTCGGATGGGCCTGGATGGAAAGCGCTTGTTTAGCTGCCAGAACTTTAAATAAATAGGGCAGGGTGTTGTTAAATTTTTTGGCCGTATGTTCACCAAGAATATCTTTTGGAAACCATCTGATAAAATCCTGAAGCGCAACCCATTGACCATCAACATTGACTTGTGACGGCGCCTTGGGATGAGCACCCATCCAGAGTTCCGCCCAGGGTTCGTCGGATGGTTCGGCACCTGTCAGCTGCTGAATGGCAGAATATGATCCCCATGCGTATTTCTGGATGCTGTTTTTTAAAATAAGCGGAGTAAACATTTTTAATAATTAAACCGACCGTTTTCATAGATAATACATTTTTTGCCGGATGCCAGGTGCGCGGTGACGCTTTTCTTTTCCGTGTTAACAATATCCCAGTGAAGCGCGGAATCATTGAATCCCAGATTTTTTTTCATCTCCTTGGTTAACTCCGACGGTTTTCCGCTAAAGGTATCGGAATAGGAGGCGCCTAAGGCAACGTGACAGTTACCGTATTTCCCGCCATAATTTTCATCAAAAAGCGTATTGGCCATAAACATATTGATCTTTGAAAAGGTTTTGTCGGTTAATGAAAATTCACCGAGTTTGCAGGCCCCGGCATCCATGGTCAATTGTTTTTTTAGAAATTCCTCTCCTTTTTCCGCCGTCGCATTGACTGCTCTGCCATTTTTAAATTCAATGCGGATTCCTTTGACAAAATTTCCGCTGCGATATGATGGCTGATCCGCATAATATGTTCCTCTTGTGCCGCGCCAGTCCGGGGATAAAAACAATTCAAAGCTGGGTATGTTATGACCTGAAATTCCGATCCATCGGCGTTTGTCACCCGGTGTAATTTCAAGATCCAAGTTTTCAGACTCAATATGATATTTTAAGACGTTCATCCGGTTGAGCCATTTTTTAAGTGTCTGCGCTTTTTCAAATACGGATTCCCACTGGGCAATCGGATCGGTACGGTTTAAATAGCAGGCTTTAATAATCTGGTCGGCATAATCTTTAACAGACATTCCGGCATGAGTTGCCAGCTCAGCTGTAGGATACATGCCCAGGGTCCAGCTGAAATCCCCCTGATCCTCACGCTGGTCCAGAATTTCCCGTAACGGTTTTCTCGCTTTTAAAGAATGAGCGATTTTATTTGAATCAATGCCGCTCAAATGTGTCAGAGATTCCGGCCCGAGGATGGCAATGGCTCCGTTTAGGTTTTTATATAATTCTTCTTCTCCCGGCGGTATGAAAACCAGCTGTTTTTTTGAAGACAGAGAATAAAAATTTCTTTCCATCACCGGTGTCGATATAAGGCGGTGGACCGGATGAACACCGATTTCGATTAATTTTTTGTGAAGTATCTCTACAAGTTTAATTGCCGGCAGATCATATCGGATGACAATGATATCGTTTTTTTTTATTTTCCCGTTTCGGGCGGTGTTAAGGCCCCATAAAAGAACATCTGCATAACGGTGAAGCTGTTTACTATTAAGCATTGGAGAAGTCTCCCAAATTATGAGTTTAAGAGTTTAAGGATGATCTTCCTTAAGAAAAAACCGGTGATACTCGGCATCTTTAAAATGGTTTTTCAGCAGGCGGTTAATCAGCGAGTAAACTTCTTCCAGTTCATTTTCCGAAAGCCTGCTGATAATTTTTTCCATCAGCTGATCATCTGAAAACATCTGCAGATAACAGATCACCGTATTTTGATCTGATTCGCGGTCCCATCCAAAAGCGGTCATACCTTCATACGTTTCAACAAAGTTGTGTGAGTATTTTTTCATTTAAAATTCCGTTGACGATATTTACATTTTTTTTGTGATTCAAGGTGATGATAAAATTAACTATGACTTCATTGACAACAAACTAAATTTATTTCATGGTATGTTTGCGCGCAGATAATTTGCAGGCGCTCATTTCCTCATCATTTATAACATTTCGAACATAATTAAAAAAAAGATTCAGGTCAAGGCGACATTCTTTTAATACAAAATATTGACCGTATAATAAATATAAATTCATTTTAATTTTGATTGATAACCCAAGGAGACATAATGGATTGGAAAACAGATTCGAATTTAAACGAGTCGGAAATTGAGCCGTATTCTTCGTTTCAAAGCAATAAAACCGGTAAACTGATCGATCGCATGGAATTCCCGATTATTCTGGTTGGCGCCGGACTACTGGTGTTGGTCATTCTTTTTGTTTTATTTATTCCTAAAAAAAGTAAAATCAGCTTAGAGGATTATAAACATCTTGTTTCGCGTCTGGACCAGCTGGAGCAGAAAATTGAAGACCTGAGCGGATCCGATATCAGTATCCGGGAATTTGATCCATCAAAAAATCCCGTCGAATACCAGCAGTTGATCAACTGGATAAAATCCAACGCGGAAGTCATTTCAGAAACAATAAAAAAAGTAGATGGAATTGAAAAAGATTTAAAAAATGTGCCAAAAACAAAATCAATCGTTGATGTTAAACCCCAGGCCAAAAAACCGATTCAACAAAAACAAAAGACGGCTGCAGTAAAAAAATCGCAGCCAATACCTAAAGCGGAAAAACCTCAGCCGGTTACTGAAACAAAGCCGCTGGCAAAGTCAAAGCCTGTTCAGATAAAACCTGCAGAAAAGTCAGCGCCTGAAGTGAAGAAACAGCCGGTTGCTGAAACAAAATCCGTTGTCGCAGCACCCAAACCGGCAATCAAGTCAAAACCCGTTGTTGCGGCACTTAAAGAGGAATCTCAGCCACAACCGGTAATTGCAAAGCCGAAAACGGTTAAATTAATATTTCATCGTGTTGAGAAAGGCGAAACCCTTTATCGTATTTCCAGAAACTACGGTATCAGTGTTGAAAAATTACAGGAATTAAACGACATGAAAAAAGAGGATCTGCTCATCAACGTCGGACAGGAATTGATCGTCAGGGCAGAGAAACAATAGACGATTACATGAGTCGCAAGGCATGCTGTTCGGGCAGGCCGGCCTTGTAAATTTTTTTGACGGTATCGGAGATATTATATGTGATGTATCTTACAGTCAGCTTTTTGGTGTTTGAATCCCAAATCACATATTTCGCCTGACTATTGCCGTCTCTTGGCTGGCCGACACTGCCGGCATTGATTAGATATTTATTTTCCGGGTTGAGTGGGAAAATGCCTTCAGCCAGCGGGTGGCGGACCAGGCGGTCCTTTTCAAGAATAAGGATCTCCAGATCATGGGTGTGTCCGATAAAACAATACCTTTCAACCATGACTGACAGTGAATCTTTAATTTCGTCATCTGAAAGTTCAAATAAATATTTTGTCGGAGATTCCGGTGGAAAACCGTGAACAAAACGTAAATCATCTTTGACAATGGCGTTGGGGAAAGTTTTAATATGTTGAATGCCGTTTTCAGAGAGCATATCAATTGTCATATCAATTGATTTTCTGGCAACAGGATTAAACAATGGCAAAAAATCGGGACGGGTAACGCCGAGTTCGTGGTTGCCGGTCACTGACGGAATCTTTCGTGAACGTAAAATGTTTATGACTTTTTCAGGTTCCGGGCCATAACCAATATTGTCCCCAAGGCTTAAAACCATATCAACGGCGCATGAATCAACATCTTTTAAAACAGCTTCAAGGGCTGTTGCATTGCCGTGTATATCAGAAAGGATTGCTGTTTTCATAAATCGCTGACCATATTATCTATAAAAAATCATCATATCAAAGAATCGTTGTCCCTCAAAGAATCGTTGTCCCACTGACATCGAAATTAATCTTAACAGAATCATTCAGCCGGAGCATGTGCAAGTCATATTCAGATTTTTCCATTAAAACGCTGACCGATATTCCGATATCAATGACGGCTCTGATTTTATCTTTTTCCATTCCCAGATGTGTCACGCATCCCATATATGATAAGGAAACATCAGAATCTTTTTTTTTACAGTCAATAATATTAATCTTTTCCGGATGAATTGAGATTTTAATTTTATCCTTATCGGTTGATTGGACAGGGATCAATATCTTTTCATTAATTTTGCAATAAAATTCATCCGGCTTAGATGCGACCAGGTCTCCTTTAAAGATATTTTCATGATAGATGTCATGTATCTGGCCGTTTAAGAAATATATATTCTTACTTGTCAGACGGGAGGCCTGGGAAAGGTCATGGGTACAAAAAATAATGGTGATATTTTTTTGGGCGTGGATTTGTCTGATTATGTTTTCAATGGTTAAGCGGCTTTCCAGATCAAGGTCTGCAGTGGGTTCGTCCAGCAGCAGAGCGCCCGGAGAACAGGCAATTGCACGGGCAATGGCAATTCGGCGGGTTTCTCCGCCGGAAAGATGCCTGGCGTCGGCATTTATAAATCCCTTCATATCCACCAAATCTAACGCCGACTCAATCATTTTTTTTCTTTTTTTAAGCGGAATTTTTCTGACCTTTAGTCCAAACTCTATATTTTTATACACGGAAGTGCTGAAAAGAATCGGATGCTGGTTAACCAGAACAACTGTTTGTCTGAGTTGCTGCAAATATTTTTCATTAAATTTTACAGGTATATCAAGAAACTCCAGGCGACCGGAAGAAGGCATTAAGAGAAAGCTTAATATGTTTAAAAAAGTGGTTTTCCCTGCACCATTAGGACCTGAAAGGGTATAGATGTTTCCGGAGTGGATGTCTAATTCTGAAATATCTAAAACAGTTCGTCCGGTATAATATTTTTTAATATTTTTTAAAGAATAAAGAATCACTCGGATGATTTTCCCTGAAAATAATTAAGCAGAATATTGACGGACAGACTGATACTCAAAAGAATAATACCCAGAGCAACCGCGAGTACGAATTCACCTTTATCGTATTGCAACGCCATTGCTGTAGTCATTGTCCGGGTAAAGCCGCGGATATTCCCTCCCAGCATCATACTGATGCCGATTTCCGAAATTACGCGGCCAAAAGCGGCAACAACCGATGCAATTATTCCAAAACGGGCTTCCACCAGAATGACCAGTGCCGTTTGGACCTGGTTGGCGCCGAGTGTCAAGGCTGTTTTACGGTACCTTTTATCGATGCGATTGATAGCTGATAACGTAAACACGCAAACAATGGGAATAATTAAAATACTTTGCCCGATAATAATGGCCTGCTGTGTGTACAAGAGATCATATGTTCCGAAAATACTGTTTCTGGATATAAATGCATAAACAAACAAGCCGATAACAACCGTAGGAAGGGCTAACAAAGTATTTAAAAGCGTAATAACGGATCGTTTAAAAGGAATGTTATATGTTGAAATAACAAAACCGGCAGGAACACCGATAAAACAGGCAATAAACGTTGAACTTACGCTTACTTTAAGAGAAACAGTAACAATCTCAATCAGTGCGGCATCCAGAGAAGCCATGAGCTTTAGAGCGGATAAGAAACTGTCAGTAAGAAAACTCATTTATGCCCTTCTAATCGGAAGCCAAGCAGTTTCTGCCTTTTTGCTTGCACTCATACATTAACTGGTCTGCACGTTTAATAATTGAATTTTTAGAATCATCGTTTTTTACAAGGCTTGCGCCGATCGAAACCGTTATGCTGATGCGATTATTTTCAATGGTGATCGAAGATTTCTCAATCAGTTTTCGATACCGGTTTCCAATTTTTTTCAATTCCTGGCGATCCACGTTTTTTATAATACCAACAAACTCTTCTCCCCCCCACCTTCCAAAAATATCAAATGGACGGGATGATGACCGCAGCGTCCTGGCAACTGTTTTTAAAATTAAATCCCCGGCATCATGACCATACGTATCGTTAAATCGTTTAAAGTGATCTATATCCAGGAAAAGAACACCAAAGCTCTGACCGTAACGTTTGAATTCTTGAAATATAAGATCAAGCTCTGATTCAATATGTTCTCTGTTCGGCAATTTTGAAAGTTTATCAAAAAAAGCAATTTTTTCCAGTTCTTTTATTTTTGTTTCAATGGATGTAAATTCACTGTTATCTGAAAAGATTTCAGCTGCCCCGACAGTATTCCCATTGATGTCTTTCAAAGGAACCGTATGTATTTTTACAGAAGCCCGATGACCGTCCTTATGATGAAGAAAAACTTCTCCCTTACGGGAAATCCCATCGCTGATTGTTTGGGCCAGCGGACAGATTTGTTTGCATAGATTACGGCCCTCTTCATCAATGTGCGTAAGAATATTGTCAAAACAATGGGAGCCAATGACATCTTTTGCACGAAATCCGGTAATCCTTTCAGCTGCGTTGTTCCAGTATATTATTTTTCTTTTAATGTCGGTAAAATAAATGCCATACGGCAAGTTATCCAGAATATCCCTGCAGTTTATGTTGATGACAGATTCTAAAATCATATCGATTGTTTAATTTCAAAGTGTTGATAATTAATTGGAATTTTAAAAATATAACCCCGGAAACAGATAATGTAATTCCCGGGGTTAATAAAAATTCTAATTCGATTTTAAATCAAGTCCTATTTGATTTTGACACCGGTAATGTCCTGATAAAGCTGTTTATTAACCGAATACATCAGGCCGTCTTCATAATCAATTTTTCCTTGCTTGTACAAGTCCGCCAATGAAAGATCTAAAGGCGTAAATTCTTCACAGCCGGTTTCCATCTGAGACCGGATCTGATGGAGTTTTCCTTCTCTGATCAGGTTGCTGATACGATTTGAATTGGTGAATCTTTCTAATGCCAGGACCTGCCCTGTTTTATTCTTGGTCGGT
>JAQYVU010000106.1 GCA_030145385.1 Desulfococcaceae bacterium | reverse complement strand
ACGGAAGGTGCAACATAAGCGACGCGGAGACTGTCAGCATCAATCACCCAGATAACATCTGTTACAGAATCCGCCAGCAGGCGGTAAAAATTGCTGCTGTTAATAAACTGTTCCAGGGGACTCCCGGTTTGAGCGTGATTTATTCCCGGTTTTTCAGGCAACGGTATTTTGGCCATTTGATGCTCCGCCATTTCAGTAAAAAGGTTCGGCGTTGGCAGTTAAATGTAACTGTTGGAGTTGGAAATTTTTTTTATGTATTCATTCATAATATTCTGATTTTATTCGATTATAGGTGATTAATAAAAAAACTACAAGTGTGAATTGAAAAAATGAAAAGATTATTCCGGATATCGTGTGATTTGCTGAATCTCTTTATATAAAGGCATCAGTTTTTTAGATATCCTGGTATATACGTTTTCATACAAGTCTTTATAAATCCGGCAGTTCTCCTTGATCGGTTCAAAAACTTTTTTTACACCGGTCATTTCTTTTACTGCGGACTCAAAATCCGGAAACAGTTTTAAGCCCACAGCTGCATCGATGGCCGCGCCGATGACGGAAGTTTCATGGGTGTGGGGGCGCTGGGCCGGCACTCCGAAAATATCGGCGGCAATCTGCATGGCGGTATCGCTCTGGGAGCCGCCGCCGGATATTCGCAGTTGTGTAATGGGGACTTTGTTCTTTTTCTCCGTCAACTGAGCGCCTTCCTTGAGTCCGTAAATAAGTCCTTCAATCATTGCCCGGTAAAGATGGCCCCGGGTATGGACATCGCCGAAACCGATAATGGAGCCTTTGGCATATCGTTCCATATGCGGACCCGGTGACCAGTGCGGCTGAAGCACCAGCCCCATGGAACCGGGGGGCACATCGCGGATTATTTTTTCAAACAGCATCTCCGGTGTCACACCTGTTTTTTCCGCTTCCAGTTTTTCCTTGAGTCCGAACTGTTCCTTGAACCATGTCACCATCCAGAACCCGCGCATGATGGCCACTTCGGTATAATACTGGTCCGGTACGGCGGCCGGGTAGGGGGGGACAAGCGCCTGGAGTTCTACATAACGCTGGATCGAGGTATTCACCGTGGCAATTGTTCCAAAGCTCAAGCAGGCGGTTTCCGGTGTCAGGCACCCGGCGCCCAGAATTTCACAGGCCTTGTCACTGGCAGCCGCTATAACCGGGAGACCTGTCGGGATTCCGGTTTCTTTACCGGCTTTTTCCGTGATCGTTCCTAAGCGTTGTCCCGGTTTTACCAGATTGGGCAGTTTCTCTTTTTCAACCGGAAAAAGTTTCCATTTTAAATCATTTTTACCCGCCCACTGGTAAGTTTTGGCATTGATGGGAAGGTACCCCACGTTGCTGCCCACTGAATCGATAAATTCATTGGTTAACTTGAAGTTTAAATATCCGGACAGCAATAGATATTTGTGCGTTTTTTCCCAGATATCCGGCTGGTTCTGTTTAATCCAGTTTATCTGGCAGTTGGAAATCACTCCGTCGACAAAATTATGGAGCTTAACGGCTTTTAAGACAGGCCTTAAAACGGAAGGAAGAATTTTTTCTGAATCCGCCTTTCTCTGATCCAGCCAGACGATTGCCGGCCGCAGCGCATTTCCGTCTTTATCAACATTAACGACCGTCGCCCGCTGGGTGGTGATGCTGACACCGGCAATATTCTTTTTAAGGTCCCCTGTATTCGTCAGCAGTGTCCGGCAGGATTTGCAAAGCATCTCCCAGTAATATTCCGGTTTCTGTTCAGCCCATCCGGGAAATTCTGAAAAATACGGGTCAATAGGCGTCTTGACCAGGTCAATGATTTGACCTTTCAGATCCACCAGAGCCGCGCGAATCGATTGCGTGCCCGCATCAATTGTCAGAATTAATTCTTGCTTTTTGTTCATCACAGGGCCCTTTCGTTTATGACAAAGTTAAATTACTTTACTTCCGGATCAAGTCCAAGATGTCCGCCGGGATTCATGATGTTGTTCGGATCAAAATGATTTTTTAATGTGCGCAGCACATCCATTTGCTCTTTGCCGAGGTGCCGTTCCATGAGCGGTCCGAATAATTTTCCCACACCATGATGGTGGCTGATGGAGCCGCCGTTTTTTAAAATCGCATCCAGCACGCCGTCATGGAACTTCCGGTATTCCGGCAGATCAATCATTTTCAGGATGAAAATAAAATACAGATTGGTCCCCTGGGGATAAAAATGGGAGGCATGAGTCATGCAGATGGTCCCGGGCCGGGATTTGATATAGGCGCGGACGCCTTCGTGCAATCGATGCAGATTTTCCCAGGTGACCCCGGATTCCACGGTGTCGATAATCACGCCGTAATCCATAAGATCTTCACGCATATAAGGTTCTTTATAGCGGGTCTTTTCCCATTTTTTTGTGGCATACCCGCTTAAAGACATGGCTCCGTTTTGTTTGCAGATTTTTGTGACCTGGTCTTTGACATGATTGGAATAACCTTTTTCACCCTCCGACCATCCCATGCACAGGCAGCGCTGCAAAGGTTTATAACCGCGAAACGTCATCAGTTTATCGATGGGAGACCCGTGGATACCAAAGAGTTTCAGCCCTACCTCGGACTCTTCCGGATCGGATATCCGGAATACTGCCGGCAGGCCGAACTCCGCCTGGGTAACTTCCCTGCTCGCGTTGACTGCTGCTTTCCATGACGGGAACATAAAACCGAACCGCTGACGGTTGCGGGGCATATACCGGAATACTTTCATGGTCACTTCAACCAGAATACCGAACGATCCTTCACTGCCTTTCATGATATCGTTAATTTTGGGTCCTGTGGCAGTTGCCGGATATTCCAGGGTTTGAAATGATCCTGCGGGTGTGACATATTCCTGGGCAAAGACAATATCATAGGCGTCCCCGTAGTAGGTGGAGGCCTGTCCGGAACCGAGCGTGACCACCCAGCCGCCGACAGTCGAGAATTCAAAGGACTGGGGAAAATGACCGCAGGTGTATCGTTGTTTAACATTAAATTTTTTCGGCGCATTATTTAAAGCGTCTTCATACGCCGGTCCGAACATCCCCGGCTGAACCGTCGCGGTCTGGTTCAGCTCATTGATATCTAAAAGCTTGTTCATGTGGGTGCTCAGTACCAGCATGATACCGGCTTTCGGTGTATTCAGGCCGCAAGTTACGGATGAACCGCCGGAAAAAACATAAATAGGGATTTTTTGATCATTGCAGTATTCAACAATTTTCTGCACATCCAATTTGTTTTTTGGATGAACAACAATATCCGGAACATTGCGAACCAGATTCTGTCTCAAATCCATGGCTTCATCAACCGTCTTGCCATGGCTGAATTTGACCCGGCTGTAATCATCGGTGCTGACATTCTTTTTCCCGACAATATCCGTAATCGCTTTTATCTGTGCCTTGGTTAAGGAAATTTTCTGATCAATGGCAACTTTTTCGTTACCTTCAAACTGGGGTTTTGCAAAATCTTCATCCGCCATGTTAAATGTTTCTTTCAACATCAGGTACCATTCACTGCTCGGATGTTTGAATTCCTTTGGGCTGCCCCACTTAAAAATTGAACGGTATGATTTTCTTTTGGGCGGTTTTTCACTCCAATCCGGTTGAAATGTCTTTGACATGATTTTCTCCAGTTTGATTAAGGTTGATCAAATATTTTTTTAAACTTAACAAGATATTGTCGTAAGTATGAGTAGCTATTCTGGCTCATATTTAACAGGCAGGGATAAAATCCCCCCATCCTTGGGTAAAATTTTCTTTAAACCCTATGCAGGAAAGGGTTTTATACCCTTCCGGAGTGCTTTTAATATGTATAACTGTATTCACAAAATAGTGTTTAGGCACAGGTTTTTACGTTGATCCCGATATTGTGTTAACGGATATGCCGTAAACGTCTGAAATGCTATCCCTCTGTCATGGCAGTTACGACAGCATATCCAGTATTTTCCCCACTGCCGATTTTAAAACATCCTTCATGATCTGCTTTGCTTTGTCCGGTTCCCGGTTTTTTATCGCCTGGTATATGTCCTTATGGAAAACCAATGTGTTGGCCCGGTTTTCCATATCACTGAAATACAAGTCATAATATTCATTCATCTGACTGGTGAACGCATTTAGCAACACCACATATAAAACATTGCCGCTGGCTCTGGCGATGAGATGATGAAGCCGCATGTCCCGATTTCCTATGCTTTTTTCATCTGTTTCAGACACCAGCGATTCAAGGCGGGCAAGGTCCTTATCAGTTCTGTTTTGTGCCGCGCAATATGCCATTTCCGGAACCAGCAGCTGTCTGAGGTCCATGAGGTTTTTAAACACATCCATGTCCAGGGCGTTGTTTTTAAAAAGCAGATCCTTCACCAGTTCCAGGCTGCCGCTTTCAAGATAATCTTTTACATAAACGCCTTCCCCGTGTCTGATCTCGACTAAGCCCATGCTTTCGAGTTTTCCAAGCGCGGCCCGGACAGTGGATCGGTTTACGGTCAACATTTGCGCCAGGGTTCTTTCCGCAGGAAGTTTTTCCCCGGGGGCAATATCCCTGTTGATTATTCTGTTTTTTAACTGTTCGACAATTTCTTCGTAAAGCTTTGTCTTGTTTAATGGTTTTAATAAAGAAACAGTTTTTCCCATTGCTGCTGATGCCTTTCTTTAAAAATAATGCGAAACTATTTGGTTCGTTGATACGGTGGTCCGACCACTTTTTTATCGCAAAATTAACATTGGCTGTCAATATATTTTTGAAACAGGTATTTTTGAAGAAGAAAAAAATACGCATGCTTTCCGACTGGTTTACTGGAGATCCTTTCAGGATGGAGTTATGATCCTTTTTGAATATTTTACGATAAAGATTACACTCTCTTTAGCCAGGCACTCCTGAAAAATTTTAGAATACTGTCGGTTTGTTGTCGTATGATACTCACGGTGAAGATCCTTCTCCAGAAGTTGAGGATGCTAACCATATGCCACGGTCTAAGATTCTCCATCATAGTGGGGCAATAGCTTTTCTGTCAATTCCAAGAATTTCAGCTGCAACGATTTTGTTTCCCTTCGCATGTGTAATTATGGGCTCTATTAAACATTTAGGAAGAATTCCCACGGCAATTTAACTAACATTCTAATATAATATGGCAAATCGTTTTTTTAACCTTCCAAAATTTACACGTAATTTGAATATTTTTTTCTGGGGACTTCAAAAGTTTGAATTATTCTTTTTATCAGTATATTATAAAATATCTCATGAGGGGTTTACCTTAAAAATTTAATGTAACCCAATAACTCTAAACTGAATGCGCATAATTAATAACAAATGAAAAAACTGCGAGACGCCTTTACAGACCTGCTGCCCATCATTCTGGTTATTGCTTTTTTCCAGCTTGTTGTGCTCAGGCAACCGTTGCCACAGTTGAGTGACTTACTTTTCGGAGCTCTTCTGGTGGTGATTGGGTTAAGCCTTTTTATTCAGGGGCTTGAGATGGGGCTATTCCCCATTGGTGAGGCAATGGCCCATGCCCTGGCCCGGAAAGGAAGCGTCTTCTGGTTGTTATCTTTTTCATTTGCGCTCGGTTTTTCGACAACTGTTGCGGAACCTGCGCTTATTGCTGTATCATGGGAAGCTGCAGATATTGCCATACAAGGCAACCTCATTGATCCAGGCGAAGAATCACGAAAGAGCTATGCCCTGGGCCTGCGGTTGTGTGTGGCATTTTCTGTGGGTGTTGCCATACTCATGGGTGTGTTGCGTATTCTCCGCGGCTGGCCCCTCCACTATTTGATTATCAGCGGCTATGCTATTGTGATGCTGATGACAATGAGCGCTCCCAAAGAAATTATCGGGCTGGCCTATGACGCCGGGGGTGTCACCACATCCACCATAACCGTGCCTTTGGTCGCGGCCCTTGGCGTCGGACTGGCCTCAAGCATTAGGGGGCGCAGCCCGTTGCTTGACGGCTTCGGACTGATCGCCTTTGCTTCATTGCTGCCCATTATCTTTGTCTTGGGCTACGGACTGATCGTTTTCGGTTGACAAACAGGATCACTCAATATGATTTTAATTGATTTTGTTAAAATACTGCTTGCCACCTGTCGGGATGTGCTGCCGATCATTGTCCTGATAACCGGCTTCCAATTGCTGTTATTGCGTCAGCCGATTCCGCACCTGCGACGTGTCGTTGTCGGCGGAGTGTATGTTGTCATCGGGCTGTCCCTTTTCCTTGCCGGGCTTGAAAAGGCCTTGTTTCCCCTTGGTAAAATAATGGCCGCCCAATTGTCGGACCCAACTTTCCTTTATGGAACGGATGCGGCTGTTGCCCTCCCCGAATGGAAGGCCTATGGCTGGATTTATCTTTTTGCCGCCATGATCGGATTTGCCACCACCATCGCTGAACCAGCTCTCATTGCAGTCGCTTATAAGGCAAATGAAGTGTCTGCCGGCACCATCAGCCAGTGGGGATTGCGAATAACAGTAGCCATCGGCGTTGCCATCGGCATCAGCCTGGGTTGTTTTCGAATTGTCACCGGCACACCGCTCTATTTATATATATTGGCAGGGTATATGATTGTAGTCGTTCAGACAATATTCGCCCCCAAGAATATCATTCCCCTGGCTTACGATTCCGGCGGCGTTACCACATCCACGGTGACGGTTCCCCTGGTGGCCGCGCTCGGCCTGGGATTGTCCGCGTCTGTTCCCGGACGCAATCCGGCCCTGGACGGCTTCGGTCTCATCGCGTTTGCAAGCTTGTTTCCAATTATTACCGTACTGGGTTACGCTCAATATGTGCAGTGGTATGTTAACCGCAGCAAAAAATCTTCCAAGGAGGGTTCCAATGCGATTTAAGATTATTTTAGCATTAGTTAAAACTGAAAAAACCGATCCGGTTGTTGATGCGGCCAAGCACGCTGGTGCCACCGGTGCGACAGTTATTACGGGGCGGGGAACCGGCATCCATGAGGCAAAATCATTTTTCGGCCTCACCTTAGAGGCCCAGACCGACATAATCATTTTCCTGATTGAAGAACATGTCGTCCAGGATATTTTAGAAGCCATTAACACCGCCGGCGAGTTTAACCAGCCGGGAACCGGCATTGCCTTTGTTTTGCCGGTAGAACACGTGATCGGCCTGGAGAGCCAGATGAAGCGATTCTCAGAAGGGGTGCGGGATCAGTATTTTTAAATGGTATAAGGTAAACCACCACCGACTTGATACATTATTTTAAAAAGGGAGAGGGTCTATGACTTCAACAAAAACTCCGATTGTGCGGGCAAAAGACGTTATGAATAAGGGGATAGTCTCTATCAATGGCATGGCCACTGCAAAAGAAGCCGGCGCAAAAATGCGGGCTGAGCAAATTTCATCCCTGATAGTGGAAAAACGCCATGCGGATGATGCCTGGGGGATTGTAGCCGTCCAGGATTTGATCAAGGGTGTGATAATCTCCGGGCGTTCTTCTGTAGAAGTAAATGTTTACGAAATTATGACAAAACCAGTCATTACAGTGCCGGCTGATATGGATATTCGTTATGTTGCCCGCTTAATTCACCGGGCCGGCATACGAAGAGCTCCGGTTCAAGAGCAAGGAGAACTTATCGGCATGATTTCTCTGTCATCACTGATTCTGGATAATGATTTGTTTTAGTGGAAAGGAGATAGGTCAATGAATCCATTGTTTATGTTACCGACCTTCATGGGCTTTCATCGGCGCACATGCCGTAACTGCAAAAGAGACCAACTTGTATCTGCCCGGAAAAGAAAGTTAACTGTCAGTTGCAAATTCTGCGGCACCGACATGCCTCCACTTAAAAGGCATTGACAGGAAAGGATAACAAGGCCTCAAGCCCCTTTAAATCAGCCGTATTCCAGCACTAAACAATATAAATCAGGGGGCTTGATTGCGGTCAAGGAAAGGTTCCTGGACCGGATCTCCTTTTGGGCCAGAGGTTATTGTGTTGATACAGTTGACTGGGATACCGAAATGATAAGAAAGTATGTTCACACCAAAGAAGTATTGACGATATGAACGCTGATAGCAAACTTTTGATAACCTATGTTTTGCTGGCATTGGTCTTTTCGTTTCTCTGTTCAGTGGCGGAATCGGTACTATTAAGCATTACACCTTCATATATCGAAGGCCAGAAAGAAAAGCGACCTAAGCATGCAGCGCTTTTGAAACGACTGAAACAAGATAATGTGGACCGATCACTTGCGGCCATTTTGACACTAAACACAATTGCGCATACGGTTGGCGCGGTCGGTTCCGGGGCCAAAGCGACAGTCGTATTTGGAAGCGCCTGGTTTGGCCTATTTTCAGCTGTCATGACGATTTTGATCCTTTTTCTTTCCGAAATCGTTCCTAAAACCATAGGCGCCGTTTACTGGTCAAAACTAGTAGGCCCAACTTCGATTTTTGTGAACACGCTGATTGTGGTTCTTTATCCAATCGTGTGGATTTCAGAAAGACTGACAAAGTTTATCTCGCATGGGAAGAACATACACATTTTCAGTAGAGATGAATTCATCGCCATGGCACAGGTCGGTGTAGAGACCGGACAGATTCACAGTAAAGAATCAAAGATTATCCGAAACCTATTCCGGTTCGAGTCGCTGAAAGTGGCCGATATCATGACGCCACGTGCTGTAATCTCAGCACTCGCCGAGGACATGAAGATAATTGATTCATTGAAACAAATAACTCATACCCCATTTTCACGCCTGCCGCTCTATAGGACGCATACTGACGACATAACTGGTTTTGTTCTTAAAGAGGATGTTCTGATTTTCACCGCGCAGAAGCGAGGCGATGAAAAACTCAAAGCATTGAAACGTGAAATACTTGCAGTTCCGGAGTCTGTATCGTTGACAGCTTTGTTAGAGCGCTTTCTTAAGAATCGCCAGCATATTGCCATAGTCGTCAATGAGTATGGAAGGACGGATGGACTGGTGACACTAGAAGATTTAATTGAGACGCTTATGGGCATGGAAATTATGGATGAAACAGACGATGTTGAAGACATGCGCGCTCTGGCGCGGAAGCAATGGGTGGAACGTGCCAAGTCTATGGGCCTTAAAGCTGACATTTTTGATCAAAGAAAGGCCGAACATATAAATTCAGCGGACCCAAAGGGCCAAGCCACTGATTAAAACGTTCGCAGCATATATCTTGCCATAGAAGTGCTCGCCACTAAAAGTTGCCTC
Organism: Desulfococcaceae bacterium; assembly: GCA_030145385.1. Classification (GTDB taxonomy): domain Bacteria; phylum Desulfobacterota; class Desulfobacteria; order Desulfobacterales; family Desulfosalsimonadaceae; genus SURF-3. The sequence continues at coordinate 8,878 of JAQYVU010000106.1, read as the reverse complement.
CCATGTGAATCTTGCAATAGCTATTCGGCCCTCAAGGAATAATCAGGCAGGCACAAAATAGTGTTTCCCCTTATCTCAATTTTCTGTTGCTTTCCAGATAACAGGAAAAAATTCAGCCCTCTGTTTTGGGTTCGTCAACGATTGTAGACTTTGTCAACACATGGCTCTCCTCCGGAGGGCCGTCATCGATAGCAGGCTGGTGGCTACATTGCTCGCGCTTGTTGGCCTTAAAAGCCTGAGGATTATCGTTTTTAAGTCCAACCTTTTTTATTGATGGAAAACCTGTCTTTAATTTTTGTTTCATTATGTTTTTTAAATTAAGACAGGGCCGTATTGCGCATATGGACATTGTCGTCGGCTGGACTTCCCTCATGAACGATGGATTGTGAATTTGCAGATTCGCCAAGAAAGGTAGATGAACGTTATCCTCTTTTTTTCAGATACGTTTCAATCCGCCGCATGCCTTCTTCAATGTTTTCCAGCGAGTTGGCATAGGAAAATCGGATATATCCTTCCCCGTTTTGACCGAAATCAATGCCCGGAGTGACGCCCACGTGAGCGTTTTCCAGAATTTCAAAGGCGAGTTTGTATGAATCCTTGCCCAGGTGTTTGGCATTGGCAAACACATAAAACGCACCGGTGGGTTCTACCGTGATGCCGAACCCGATTTTTTTCAGACGTTTGATCATGTATTGCCGTCTTTGATCATAGGTGGTTTTCATGACTTTGACATCGTCTGAAGCGTATTTTAACGCGGCTATTCCGGCCATCTGGACCATGGCATTGGCGGAAATAAAGAAATTCTGCTGGATTTTCTGCATGGGCCGGATAAACGCTTTCGGGGCGATCACATAGCCCAGCCGGAACCCGGTCATGGCATAAAGCTTTGAAAATCCGTTAAACACAAATGCGCGATCGGTAAATTCGAGAACGGAGTGTTCTTTTTCACCGTAAACCAGGCCGTGATAGATTTCATCGGAAATAATATAGGGTGAAAGTTCCGCGATTTTCTGCATCCGGTCGGCGGATAACAGGTTGCCGGTGGGGTTTGACGGGGAATTGATAAAAATTCCTTTGGTTTTATTGGAAATCTTTTCCTTGATGGCGGATGGTCGATATTGAAAACCGTCATCTTCATATACCGGGACAGTGACCGGAACCCCTTTTACAAATTTGATAAAGTTCGGATAGCAGGCATAATGGGGATCCGAGATAATCACTTCATCGTTTTCCTCAAGAATGGTTGAAAAAAGCATGAACATGGCCGGGGAGGTTCCGGAAGTAACAATGACCTGGTCCGGGTCAAAATTGGCGCGGTAGGTGTTGGCGTAATATTCGCATATGGCTTCCCGGAGTTCAATCATTCCGAGACTGTGGGTATAATGGGTATAGCCGTCTTTTAATGCCTTTGAAGCAGCATCTTTTATGCAGGGCGGGGTATCAAAATCCGGTTCGCCCACTTCCAGGTGGATGACGTCTATCCCCTGTCTTTCCATTTCATTGGCTTTTTCCAGAACATCCATTACAATAAATGATGTCATTTCAGCTGCGCGTTTCGCAATCATCTGCTTATCCTGTTTTTTTATCGTTTGGCCTGTTTTTGAACAATGGGTTTTGAACAAAAACGACCACCGGTTGACCGGTGGCCGTTTTTATTATCATACCCGCTGTTTTTTTAAAGCAAAAGGATTTTTTGGTGCTATGTGTAAAGATGTTATTTTTTTGTTGTATCCGCCGGCCTGACGGATATGGCCATGGCTTCAATATATTTTGCCGCAACATTATCGCCGGGTTTAATATTTTCAAAATTCTTTACGTTTTCATCCGCTTCGACTTGAATGATATTGCCGCCGGGGCCCCTTAAATCAAGCATTCTGTTTTCATTATCAATTTTTTCAACCTTTGCTGTCACGTCAATCACGGAATAGGTAACCCCTTCCGGTCCTTTCAGTTTATGTTAATAAGAACGATCCTGCAAACTCACAAATTCTGCAGAACCATCGTCCTTTGATTTTTAAGTATTTTGTCAAAATATAGAAGTTTTTTCTTGATAAGTTGCACAAAAAAACGGGCAGTCGTTGAGCGACTGCCCGTTTCCCTCACCCTGCAGATTTCCGGAAGTCTTCAATGCTCCCGGTGGGTTGGATTCTATGATTAAATTTTTTTTTCTGATCACGCCATTTATTTGTGAGACTATTTTTGTCCTTTGGATATGACATCGATGACTTTGAAATCCTGGCTGCCTGTAAACGCCAGACCGTCATCTGTAACCCCGACAAAACATAATGTATTATATTCTCCATTGGTTAATTCAAGGTCTTTGATGTCATTCATGTCAAACTTTGCAACAAAGTACCCCAAATCATCCGCCTTGCAATAGCTGATGGGCACATTATTTAAAAACACGGAAGAAACGATTACCGTATCATAATCCACATTTGTATGAACCGTAACAACCGACCCTTTGCTTTGCATATTTAACACATTTGGAGACACATCAATCAAGATCTCATAGGCATTTGAATCGGTTATGTTTATCGTTAACAGCATGGCGCCCAGAATTATCAGTCCGGTGAATATGTTTTTTTTCATAAAAAGCCCCTCTGACTTAAAAGGTCGATGATTTGTTTGTTTGAAACAGGTTTTTAAATATAAATGATTATTTTGTAAAAACCGTTAATTGTTAACACAAACGCCGGTACAAGTAACGGTTCCGGCCCTGCCACCTGCTGCGCTTCCCGAATTTTTTGGGGTTGAAAGGGGAACGCCGTTTTCATCAACCCTTCCGGTTTCCCTGGGAGAAGTAAGAATGGCTTCAAGTTCCTCTTCTGTAAGAGACTGGGCTTCATATGTCTCACCGTTTAAAGACAGCTGATAAGCAAATGCTCTCAAATGGTTCCGGGAACCTTTGAGCAGATTCTGATAAACGGTTTTGATATCCAGGTTGTCGGTCTGACTAATAAGTGACTGCAAATCACTGATGTCGATTTCTTCGATGGTTGCCCCGGCCTTAAGTGCGTCAATCAGGGAGAGTGTGCCCTGCTCAACAAATGATTCATAGAGGCCCTGGAATTCATTATCTGTAAAAACACCCACTGTGGGATCAACCACCGGATCGATGATATCATATTTGTCTATCAGGACTTTAACCGCATTCATATGGCGCTGTTCACTCTGGGAAATGTTATTGAAAATGGCTGCCTGCCACAGCTCATATAAGGAAGCATAGACATCCCGGGCCATTTTCTCCTCTTCGCGCATTCTGATAATACCGAGTTCTTCTTCAGCACTCAGTTCTTCGTACGGAAGGTTGGCGACAACAGAGGATGTTCCGGTCTGAACGCCGATAATCCCCTGATTGGTCTGCATGTTTTTTGAGGCGCCAAACGCCGGTGAAATCAATAAACCCATGGTCAGTGCAATGATTGTAACAGTAAAAAAATGTTTGTTTGTTTTCACGGTAATAACTCCTTTTGATTGTGTTTGAGTTAGGATTAATATTATCGGCCGAACACGTAGTTCTCATGTTTAAAATTTTAAACCCGGCATTTTAGAAAAAGTTTCAAAAAAAATTGAAAAAGATGAATTTTGTTGACCCAAAATATTTTTTTAAGGTACTTTAAAATAATATTTTCTAATTTTTTAAATATCTTGAAGTCGGATTGCTTGTTTTATGAAGCATAAAATATCGCTGATGATGATATCGGCAGCACTAAGCATAATTTTTTTTACCGGGCAGAGCCGGGCCTTTGAGTACCGTGTCGGTGCGGAGGTGTTTGAGGGACTTTTCAAGGAAGATAATTACCTGGATGAGAATAGTGCAACATTCGACTATGATGAAACCTATAATATTTTAGGTATATATCCGGAAGGCTATGTCGATTTTGGCGGCCATATAACCGGTTATGCTTTAGGAGAGCTGGAATGGTTCCATTCATGGGATGCGGAGGATGAAAATGATCTGAATGCGACGCTGGCTGATATTTTTTTGAGTTATTCCGCCTCCGGATTTTCAGTCGATGTCGGTCTTCAGCCGTTTGCCGTGGGTAAAGGGATCGTGTTCTACAGTGATGAGCCGGGTATTTCATTAAAATACGACAGCTGGAAAAACACTTACATAACAGGGGAAGTATTTAAGGTTTTTGACAATTCGCCGATGGCAAAAATTGCGTTTGGTTATGTGCCGGGTTTTCTGGAATCCGTTGAAATAATCGGTGCATGGTATCATGACGCAGATGACCGGATTGCGGAACTCTTTGAACCATTTTATGAAGATGCGGACCTTGAGAGTGCCGGGGACTTTTTCTGGGTCGGCGGGCAGGCGGATTTTTTTGTTCGTGATGTGTTTGTATCCTGTATCCTGCTGCAGCAATTCGGTTCTTTAGAAATAGATGACGGTGCCGCCGGTCTGGATTTTGACGTGTCCGCATATCTGATTGATCTTGAGCTGAATTACAATATTTCCAGTCAGTTTTCAGCAGGCACATTTGTTTTTACGGCCAGCGGTGACCAGAGCCCTGAAACAGGAAGCATGAATGCGTTTATGTCGCCCATGCCGTTTAACCGGACAACCGCAATTTTTTTCAATGGCGGATTTGAACGATATGATATTGAAGAAGCGGTCCTTCTCGGCGGCGTGACCTGGGACGGTGTGATCGCACCGGGGGTCAAATTTGAATATCAGCCGAATTTAAAAATTGTAACGGAACTGGTTGCCGCGATGCTGTTTCCGCAAGGCGATCTGTTTAATACGGACACATGGTATGGTTGGGAAACAGATACCCGGCTGTCATATGAATTTTATCCAAATCAACGATTGTTTGTTGAGGCTGGTATTTTTACACACGGTAATTTTTTTAAACAGAAATATGGGTTTCGGCCGGATCCCGCGACCCGTGTTGTTGCAGGTATTCATTTAATGTTTTAACTTGCTTGAATTATAGTTTTTTTTGATGTGTTCGTCGCATGTGAATTTATTTAAAAACCGGATTAAATGTACCTATTGATAAAAAAATAAAAATATTGAAACTTTTTTTAACTTTTTGTGTTTAATATACATACCGATGAAACACTCTCGATTCCGACAAATATGCAACTGGTCTGTTGAACCGGAGATTTGGCATAAAGAATGCCCTTGCGGATTGGAAATTGTAGATTTTAAGGCTGGCCGGGAAATCGGTCATGCGGAGGCAGTTTAAAAATGTCTCCGAGAAAATCAGATCCAGATGTGCAGTTGATGCTTTGTTTTAAGGACGGAGATGAAGACGGATTCCGGAAGTTATTTTCAAAATATCAGACCCAGATTATTAATTTTTGCTTCCGTTTCTGCTCTGATCGCCAACTGGCGGAAGATCTGGCTCAGGAAGTTTTTTTAAGGGTCTACCGGGCAGCGAAAAGATATCGTCCCAAAGCCAGATTTTCCACATGGATTTACCGGATTGCGGTCAATGTATGTTTGAATGAATCACGAAAGCTTAAGAAACGCTATTTGACCCAATCAATTGATCGTCCGTTTGCAAATGCAGATGATCAAGGTAATCGTTTGCCGGAATATCAGGATGAAAATCAGATTTCGGCCGACGGTATGATGGCGTCCCGGCAGCGGGAGGAACAAATTAAGGCGGCGTTAAAGAATCTCCCGAAACAGCAGCGTGTCGCGGTTGTACTGCGGATATATAACGAGTTCTCATACAGTGAAATCGCGAGTCAGATGTCGGTATCAGAAGGTAAGGTAAAAACATTAATATTCAGAGGCAGGCAGCATCTGAAGCAGACCCTCAAAGGGGTTCTCTAAATAGGCAGAAAAATGATGAAACCTTGCAATGTTACAGAGATGATTTCTTCGTTGATTGACGGAGAATTGTCCCCAAAAGACACGGAATCCGTGCGGCAGCATCTTGAAGACTGTGTCATATGCAGAAAAGAATTTGATGCACTGAAATCCGTCGACAATTTGCTTCGCGATGTCAAGCCGGTTGAACCTTCATATGATTTTGCCCGGGGATTCTGGAAAAAAGTGGATGCCCTTGATGCCCGGAAGACCAAAACTGATGCCCGGAAAACAAAGAAATCGCTATGGCCGATTTTTAATGATTTTTCATGGGGATTGCGTCCTTCACTGGTATCAGCGGCTGCGGTGATACTGATTGCTGCAGGAACGGTCATTTTCTACCGGTCGGCGCCGCCCGCCCTTGATCCCACGGGCATGTTGATTGCTGAAAACATGGCGCTATACAGTGATTACGAAATTATCGATAACCTTGAGCTCTTTGAGAACTGGGAAGAAATCATTAAACTAGATGAAATATAAAAATTGAGAAAATTTATTACCATTATTGCTAGTTTGATTCTGTTCGGGTTTGCCGCAACCGCAACGGCGGAAGATGAGGGTAAAACGAACGAATCCCAAGTGTTGACAGATGAGGACAAAGAGATTGTGGAGGTCCTTGAAATGTTGAAGTTAATGGAAATATTAAAAGAAATGGAATTGATAAAAGATTATCACCTTTTCGCTGAGGAAGAGAGCAATGAGAAGGAAAATTAGTATCATTATATTGGCTGCAGGGATGCTGCTGACTGTATCAGCCATTGCATTGTGTGCTGATACGGACGATCAGTCCGGTATGGACCACTGGGAAACGCTTTCTCCGGGCGAAAAAGTCCGGCTGCGGGAGCAGTATCGTAACTATAAAAACCTCCCGGAAGACCAGCGTGAACAGCTGAAGAAAAATTACCAGATGTTCAAAGCGTTTCCGGCAGATGAACAGGACCGGATAAAGGATAATTTTAATCGTTATCAGTCTTTATCTTCGCAGGAACAGGAGCAGGTTCGGGAAAGATTCCGGCGATGGCAGAACCTTCCGCCGTCTCAAAGACAGCTCATGCGGCAGCAGCATATGAGATTCCAGCAAATGCCCGCACCCCAGCAGCAGAAGGTGATGAAGCAGTATAAAAGCTGGCAGAACCAATCACCGGCAAAACGAAACGCAATTATTGAAAACAAGAAGAAAAAGGGATCTATGCGATAATTTTGCGGGTAATGATCCCGAACAGGTTGTAAATAAACCGGGCCATGGTAAATTCCGGTGCATGCATGCCATGAATCGGTGCCAGTTCCACTACGTCAAACCCGATCACTTTTCGTTCGGCAATTACGGATTCAAGAATCTGAAAGGTCTGATACCAGTTCAGCCCTCCTGGCTCCGGCGTGCCGGTGGCCGGCATAACGGCCGGATCAAAGGCGTCCACATCAAAGGTAATATAGATCTTGTCCGGAAAATCGGGCGGCAGAATGGGTTCCTGTATGCCGGTTTTATAGATTGTCGCCGCATCCAGATGTCCGATTTTCAGTTTTTTTCTGAGCAGATGTTCTTCATAAGAAAGACTGCGCACGCCGATTTGATAAATGGGGATGTCCATGTCCAGTGCGCGGCGCATCACGCAGGCATGGCTGTGCGGCGTTCCTTCATAGGTATCGCGTAAGTCCGCATGGGCGTCAAATTGAACGATTCCAAAATTGTTACCGCCTTTTTTAAAGGCAGCAAATGCCCCGGCGCTGACCGTGTGTTCTCCACCCAACAGCACGGGGATTTTTCCAAGGCCCAACACTTTTGCAACCGCGGTTGAAATTTTTTGCAGCACCGCCTCGGCGCTGCCGTCACAGTCGACAAAGGGATGAGTGTAAATGCCGTGTTCAGCCGGAATGCTGATACCGTCAAAAAGTTCCAGCTGCTGCGAACTTTCCAGAATCACCACCGGTCCTTTGGCGGTGCCGGTGCCGTAGGAAACGCTTTTTTCATAGGGCACGGGTATGATATGAAACAGGGAATTTTCAGGCAGCGGCTGGGTGATTTCGGATGCCAGAAAATGCGGGTATGCATGATTGCTTTTCATTTTTATTCCTAAGAAAGTCTGTTTTTAAAGTCGCTATATCCAAATTTTCGAATAATAATGAACTCGTCAGTTTCTGCTTTGTAAACAGCAATGGACGGCAGGGCAATACCGTTGAATGTGTTGGTTTTCACCATGGAATAATGCGCCATATCGCAAAAAACCAATTTTGATCCCACCTCCAGCGGTTCGTCAAAAGAATAATCGCCGATGATGTCACCGGCCAGGCAGGACAGGCCGGCCAGGCGGTAGGTATATGGTTTTTCACCGGGTTGTCCGGCCCGTTGACCGGCCACGATGATTTCCGGCCGATACGGCATTTCCAGGACATCCGGCATATGGGTGGCAGCTGATGTGTCTAAGATAGCTATCTCTATATCGTTTTTTACAATGTCCAGCACGGAAGCCACTAAAACACCGGCGTTTAGGGCAACCGCTTCTCCGGGTTCCAGGTAGACGTCCACCGAGTATTTTTCTTTAAATTTTATTATCAGGTCACATAACAAATCAACATCATAGTCTTTTCTGGTGATATGATGCCCCCCGCCAAAATTGATCCAGTCCATTTGCCGGATATAATCCGGGAATTTTTCTTCAAACACCACCAGGGTCCGCTTGAGTGCATCGGCATTTTTCTCACACAAAGTGTGAAAATGCAGCCCGGAAATGCCGTCAAGGGATCGTCCTTCGAATTGATCCCTTAAAACACCTAAGCGGGAGCAGGGCGCACAGGGATCGTAGATCGGGACCTGCACTTCGGAATGGGCCGGATTAACCCTCATGCCGCAGGAGACATTCCTGCCGGATTGCATGATCATCGGTTTAAACCGGTGCCACTGGTTAAATGAATTAAAGATGATATGGTTGGAAATCGGCAGGATTAATTTCATATCCGCCTCACTGTAGGCAGCGGCAAAAGTGTGCACTTCCCGGCCGAATTCTTCTTTGCCCAGCATCGCCTCATGGGGGGAGCTGGCGCAGATTCCGT
>JAQYVU010000105.1 GCA_030145385.1 Desulfococcaceae bacterium | reverse complement strand
TGGCCTTTGATGCGGCAGGTCAACTGGGTATTTCGCCTGCTGTGGCGGGACAATATGCCGACCGGGCAAAACTTCGCCTGGTCAAATGTCAGCTGGGGTTGTTCGGTTATCTACCGGAAAAAAGAATTGTCAAACCGGTTGATGTAGTTTCACCGGAATTGGAAACAGCGATCCGAAATGAACTGGTCAATGACCGGTTGCCGTGCAAGTCTGTCTGGATGCTGGCTGAAAAATTTGAAGTCCGAAAAATGGCCGTCAGCGGAGCCTGTGAAACACTGGGGATTAAGATAAAACCCTGCCAGCTGGGGGCATTTTAAATTGTTACTTTTTTTGATGGGCAAGAAAAGTAACAAAAGACCCCACCCTGTGCTGCGGTAATCCCTGACCTGAAGGCTTCCGTGGCGAGGGCAGCCGGTTTAAGCTTTTGGTCGCTGTTAAAAGTGGAATGCCAAAGGTCTTTTTTATCTGTCCAGTTTGCCGAAATTGACCGGTTCATTACCGTTGATCCGCTCAAGCAATTTGCCCTCGTATTCCACGGAAGCCTTCAGGTTAGGGCCGCATCACAATGGGACCCCCCTCCGACGATCGTATTTCATATTTATTTTGTTTTTGTAGTCAATATTGACTTTTTGGTATCACATTGATACTATAATGCCATGGCACGAAAAATCAGACAACTTATTCAGGATCTTGAAAAAGCAGGTTTTATTAATCGCGGTGGCAAGGGTAGCCATCGTAATTTTATCCACCCCAAAGGAATTGCTATTACCGTTTCAGGCAAGCTTGGGGATGATGCAAAATATTATCAGGAAAAAGAAGTTGAGATCAAAATTATGAGGTCTATAAAATGAAGAAGAAAGATCGTTATTTAAAAATTGTTGAATGGTCGGACGAAGATCAATGCTATGTGGGTTCAATTCCCGGTTGGATCGGGAAATGTTGTCATGGTGATAATGAAGAAGAAGTTTACCATCAATTGTGCCAGATACTCGAAGAATGGATTGAAATTTACGAAGAAGATAAAATCCCTTTACCTTCAAATATTACGGCCAAGAAATATTCAGGAAAGTTCCAGTTACGAATTGATAGTGATTTGCATAAAGTACTTGCAGTTCGAGCAATGCAGGCTAATGAGAGTTTAAATAGTTTTTGTGGAAAAATATTAAAAAAAACAGTTCTACAGTCAGATGTTTCACGAACATACAATCACATTGAGAGGGACTGATTACATCCGAGTCATATCTAAAAAAAATAACCATCACACAAAAAAAACCCATCTGATTCCAGATGGGCTTTTTCATTATAAAATTATAAAAAGAAAAATTATTTCAAAAATGGGTTCATCCGTTTTTCCTGGCCGATGGAGGTTTTCGTGGCCATGGCCTGTATATACCACCACTTCGTCGGTCAAAGAATTCTGTTTCTCGGTTTATTCACATAGCATTTGTCCCTTTTTTGCAAGGAAACGGAAAAGCTTTTTAATGATTTAGATGGCAAAAAGTTCAGAAGCATATCCAGGATTGCACGCATAAAACTCGAAGTTTTAAATGCGACCGTTTCCTTAAATGGTTTGCGGATTCCTCCGGGAAATCAGCTTGAACAATTGCAAGGTAACAGAAAAGGTCAACATAGCATCAGGATTAATAACCAATGGCGTATTTGTTTCGTATGGGAGGGAGAAAACGCTGTTGAAGTAGAAATTGTTGATTACCATAAGGGATAAAAAACATGGCAAAAAAATTAACTCCAATCACACCGGGTGACGTATTGTTAGAAGAATTTCTCAGGCCAATGAACATCAGTCAGAGTCAGCTGTCAAAAGATATTAATGTACCGGCAAACCGTATTAGCCAGATTATTCATGGCAAAAGAGAGATTACTGCTGATACAGCATTGCGACTTGGCAAATATTTTGGGATAGAACCTGAATTTTGGATTAACCTGCAGGTGCGTTTCAATATGAAAATAGCTCGAAGTAAGGTGGGAAGTAAAATTGAAAAAGAGGTAAATGTGTATTTTCCGCAAAATAAAATGCCGAACCATGCCAACGGATAAAAGCTCAATTGAAACGTTTAAAATAATGCAGATTCGAATAATTTGTTGTGCCGGCGATAAAAAATGAATCTCTAAAACAAAAAAGCCCATCCAAACGGATGGGCTTTTTTATTAAAAATATAATGAAAAAAAATTATTTCAAAAACGGATTCATCCGTTTTTCCTGGCCGATGGATGTTTCCGGGCCGTGGCCTGTATAAACCACCACGTCGTCGCCCAGAGGAAATAATTTATTTTTAATACTGGATATCAGGGTGTTATAGTCACCGCCCGGAAAATCAGTCCGGCCGATGGACCCGTAAAACAAGGAGTCACCCACAAAAACAACTCCGTCGGTTGACAAGGATATGCCGCCTAAAGAATGACCGGGCGTGTGAATCACATTGAATGTAATATCTCCAAATGTGATCTGGTCTCCTTCAGCAATTGTCCGGTCTGCCGGGGGAGAATCTTCCACGGACATTCCGAAAGCCTGCGATGCAACAGATATCTGTTCCAGCATATCCGCATCCGCGGCATGAATCAGGATTTCCGCGCCTGTGGCTTCTTTCATTTTTTTATTGGCACCCACATGGTCAAAATGCCCGTGGGTGTTGATGATATATTTGACTGTCAGTTGTGATTCGGCCAACGCCATGAGAATTTTATCCGCTTCATCTCCCGGATCAATTACCACGGCTGATTTGGTGTTTTCACAGCCCACAATATAGCAGTTTGCCATAATCGGTCCCACGGCGAGTGTTTTGATGATCAACGGTTTTCTCCTAAAATGTTATATGTTCATAGTTTATAAAAGACTCGGGTTGTTCTTCTTCCATCCACTGTCAGCAAAAGCCGGATTACGCTCTGCGAGCGAATCCGGCATTCACATTAAAAAAATTATATCTTCAGCCTTTTATTTTTTTTTTACTTTTTCGACGATATCGAGGATGCTGCCGACTTTGTTCATGGGCTTGTCTGCTTTTTTCATCAGTTCATTGAAAACAGCTTCAGGCATATTCGCCTTGAGGTAGTTTTCCACATCAAACGTCTCCCACCAGCAGTCCAGAACTTTCCAGCAGATGTCGTCATCTTCTCCGCTGATCAGGCAGTAACGAAAGGAAATCGGGCTGCCGAGTCTCGGGCAGCGCCGTTCCAAGTCTTCTATTGGTTGATTTGACATTTAATTTATTTTCCTTTAACTATCTGCTCTTCAGTGATTCCGGTTTCGGGTAATCAGCATAGATTTTTTCTGCTTCCGCCATCTCCTGATCAGACAGAACAACGTCTTTAATGTTGCCGGCAAGATAGTTTTCATATGCTGTCAGATCCAGAAGTCCATGACCACTCCAGTTGAATAAAATAACCTTTTCTTTGCCTTCTTCCTTGGCTTTATTCGCTTCCTCAACTACTGCTGCCAATGCATGATTGGTTTCCGGAGCGGGAATGATGCCTTCGGTTCGGGCCAGGAGGATACCGGCCTCGAAAACCTCTTTTTGCTTGACGGATTTCGGGGTCAGCAGGCCTTCATCCACGAGTTGGCTGACGGTGGGCGCCATGCCGTGATAACGCAGACCGCCGGAATGAAACGGGGGCGGCACAAATGCGTGGCCCAGGCTGTGCATGGGCAGCAGTGGTGTATATTTTGCCGTATCGCCGTGATCATAGACAAACGGTGCCTTGGTCAGCGTCGGGCATCCGGCGGGTTCCACGGGATAAATTTCAATTTGCTTGCCGTTCATCTTATCGCGTACAAACGGAAAAGCCAGGCCGGCAAAATTACTTCCGCCGCCGGCGCATCCGATAATAACATCCGGATATTCGCCGATTTTTTCCATTTGTTTTTTGGCTTCCAAACCGATGATGGTCTGGTGCAGCATGACGTGATTCAAGACGCTGCCCAAAGCATATCGGGTCTGACCGCTTTCATCGGATACCGCTTCTTCAATGGCTTCACTGATGGCGGTTCCGAGGCTGCCCGGTGTATTCGGATCCCGTTCCAGGGCTGCGCGGCCGGCCTTGGTATTCATGCTCGGACTGGGGATGCATTTTCCGCCCCAGGTGGCCATCATGGATTTTCGGTAGGGTTTCTGCTCAAAACTGATCCGGACCATGTATACTTTGCATTCGAGGCCGAACTGGGCGCAAGCAAAGGATAGTGCGCTGCCCCACTGGCCGGCACCGGTTTCCGTGGTGATTTTTTTGATACCGAATTCTTTATTGTAATAGGCTTGGGGGACCGCTGTGTTTGGTTTATGGCTTCCAGCAGGGCTTAAGCTTTCATTTTTAAAGTATATTTTGGCAGGCGTTCCCAGAGCTTTTTCCAGATTTACAGCCCTGACAAGCGGGGCAGGGCGCCAGATTTTTAATACGTCAAGGACGGGTTCCGGGATATCAATCCAGCGTTCGGTGCTTACTTCCTGCTCGATCAGGTTCATCGGAAATACCGGAGCGAGTTGATCCGGCGTCACTGGATTGCCGTCCGGACCCAGCGGCGGATTCATTTTAATATCAGCAAGAATATTGTACCATTGACGGGGCATCTCGTCTTCAGTTAACAAGACTTTTCGTTGTTCCATAATATTAAACTCCTTGTCCTTCGGGTGTTAGGGCATTTACGGATTAATCCGATTGTTCATTTTTTTTATTTTTGGAGGCCTGCTGCCGGTATATGCCGTCAAGAATTCCGTTGATAAACGATCCGGATTCTTCAGTGCCGTAAAGCTTGCCGATATCAACCGCTTCATTGATGGATACTTTTGGCGGTATATCATGGCAATACAGAATTTCATACGCTGCAATCCGTAGAATATTCCGATCCACACAGCCCATCCGGCTGATTTTCCAGTTACTGGAAAATTGTTCAATGAGCTGATCAATCTGCGTTTTATTTTCAATGACTCCCTTGATCAAAGTCATGTAAAATCTCCGAATATCAGGAGCCAGCTTTAACATTTCCGAAAGCCCCTCCATTAATTCATCGGATTCATTTTTCAGCATATCCATGCAGAAGAGTGCCTGCATGGCCAGTTCCCTTGATTTGCGGCGAGTTCCCATAAATGTTATTTGTTTCCCTCGATCGCGCCCATCAGGTTGGCCATTTCAATGGCGGCTATGGCAGAACTCCAGCCTTTGTTGCCGGCTTTGGTCCCGGCCCGTTCAATGGCCTGTTCAATCGTGTCGGTGGTAATTACGCCGAAAATGACGGGCACTTCTGCGTCCATGCTGACAGTCGCAATTCCTTTTGAAACTTCGGCACAGACATAGTCAAAATGGGGAGTGGCCCCTCGAATGACAGCCCCTAAGCAGATGATGGCATCGTATTGTTTTTTGGCCAGTTTTTTTGCAGCCAGCGGGATTTCAAACGCACCGGGAACTTTTACGATATCAATATCTTCATCTTTGGCACCGCTTCGGATTAATGCGTCAAGTGCCCCGCTGAGCAGTTTTTCCGAGATGAAATCATTAAAACGACCGACGATGAGCGCAAACCGTTTTCCCTGGGCCAGCAGATTTCCTTCTATGATGTTTGACATAGGTTTTCCTTTTTTATTTGTGTTCGTCTCCCAATGGTTCTTTTGTCCGATTTCATATTCCTTGAAACTGATCAAAATTTCTCATTTCAGGAGAGGCATCAGTTACGGGGTTGTATCGACATTAAGATAATGCCCCATTTTTAAGCGCTTACATTCAAGATAACACCGGTTTTCCTTTGTTGGTTCCGTCTGAATGGGAACCTGCTCAACCACGCTGAGTCCATATCCTTCCAGGCCCACAATTTTTTTAGGATTATTGGTGATTAAGCGCATTTCTTTAACTCCCAGGTCAGCCAGCACTTGTGCGCCGACACCGTAATCTCTTAAATCCGCTTTGAATCCGAGCTTTTCGTTTGCTTCTACGGTATCATACCCTTCATCCTGAAGGTTATAGGCTTTTAATTTGTTGACCAGGCCAATACCACGGCCTTCCTGGCGGACGTATAAAAGGACTCCGCTTCCTTCTTCATCCATCATCTGCATGGCACGGCCGAGCTGTTCTCCGCAGTCGCATCTGAGAGATCCGAAAATATCCCCGGTCAGACACTCCGAATGGACCCGCACCAGCGTCGGTTTTTCCGGATCAACTTCGCCTTTAATCAGGGCAATATGCTGAAAATCTTCCAGATCATTTTCATATACAATGACTTTGAAGTCCCCGGCATGGGTGGTGGGAACGGTTGCTTCAACGGCCCGGTGAACAAATGATTCCGTCTGCATCCGGTATGCAATCAGATCGGCGATGGTGCAGATCCCGATACCGTGTTTTTCGGAAAATTTTTCCAGAGACGGCATTCTGGCCATGGTTCCGTCATCATCCATTATTTCACAAATCACACCGGACGGATTGAGGCCGGCCAGGCGGGCCAGGTCAACAGATCCTTCTGTCTGGCCGGTGCGGACAATAACGCCGCCGCGTCTGGCGCGCAAAGGGAAAATATGACCCGGTCGGGCAATGTCTTCCGGTTTTGCATCTTTTGCAATGGCTGTTTGAATCGTTGTTGCCCGGTCTGCGGCGGAAATACCGGTTGTCACGCCTTTTCTTGCCTCAATTGACACGGTAAAACCGGTTTTAAATTGTGATGTATTGTCGTTGACCATCATCGGCAGGTCGAGTTTTTTAACCTTATCCGCTGTCAGCGACAGGCAGATCAGCCCCCGGCCATGGGTGGCCATGAAATTGATAATTTCCGGTGTTACGGCTTCTGCCGCAATGGTGAGATCTCCTTCGTTTTCCCGGTCCTCATCATCCACCAGGATGACCATTTTCCCTTCTTTGATGTCTTTGATTGCTTCTTCAATGCTTAAATGTGACATATTACATTATATCTCCTTAAATATACCCAAACACCGGAAAGATGGTAAGACGTTTATCGTGAATCCGGATGTTTCGAATTTGATTAATATTATTATGCTTTTATGGTTTAAATAAATCCGGTTTTCAATAAAAATTCCATATCAACCGGTTTCTTTGAATTTTTATTATTGTCAGCTTCATTCTTGTTTGAGAGAAACTTTTCCACATATTTCCCGATCATATCGGTTTCGATGTTCACCGTATCACCGACATTTTTTATCCCGATGGTGGTAATATCGGCTGTATGGGGAATAATACTGACCTCAAAATTTTTCTGGTCACAGCTGTTGATGGTCAGGCTGATGCCGTCGATGGCAACAGACCCTTTGGCAATCATGTTCCGGGACAGGGATTGGTCGACCGAGAATCCGACTAAAATGGCGTTTGCTTGACGGTTTTTATGCGTAATTTGAGCGGTGCCGTCTATGTGGCCGGACACCAGATGCCCGTCCAGTCGATCTGACAATCGCAATGCCCGTTCGATGTTGACCCGTTGTCCGATTTTTATATTTTTTAATGTCGTTTTATCAAGGGTTTCCGGTGATACATCCACTTCAAACCATGATTTTTCGATCGTGACCGCAGTCAGGCAGGCCCCATTAACGGCGATGCTGTCACCGATTTTAGAATCCTCTATAGAAAAATCAGCATTAAGGGCAAGCCGCATACCTTCACCGGCCGAACGGATACCGGTTATTTTTCCCAATCCTTCTATAATGCCTGTAAACATATCAGTTTAAATATCCTTCGATCATTATATCATTGTCAAATTGCCTGACGTGAATGTCTTTGACCGGGATACTTTGGGCCATCAATTCCGGCCCGGGCCCGCTACACATGGGAACGCCGTCGTCTCCGCCCAGAATTTTGGGCGCATAAAAAAAATTGATCTTATCAACAATGCCTGACTGCAGTGCGGATGCAACGACTTGTGCGCCGCCCTCAATCAGAAGACTGGTGATTCCTGTTTTTCCCAATTGATTCATCAGGGCATTTAGGTCGATCCGGCCGTCTTTTAGCGCTGTGTCAATAATCTTAACGCCCATATTTTCAATGGCGGTACGTTTTGGAGATGACTTAGAATTGCCTGTAATAATTAACGTATCAGAGCCTGAAGGGATCTGCAATAACTTTGAATTTTCCGGAATGGACAGCTGGGTATCCAAGACAATTCGGATGGGATCCACACCTTTTTTATCTTCCCGCCGAGTTGTCAGGCTGGGGTTGTCGGTTTTTACCGTATTGACCCCGACCATGATCGCATCCATTTCATGACGCAGTTCATGAACGTATTTTCGCGACGATTCGCCGGTGACCCATTTGGAATCACCCGTTCGCGTGGCAATCCGGCCGTCTAATGTGGCCGCGCATTTTAGCAACACAAACGGCTGTTTTGTGCGGATATATTTTATAAAGCTTTCATTCAAGCGCCGCGCCTCGGCTTCACAGACACCGGATTCAACAGAGATTCCGTTTTGGATTAAAAAGTCGGCCCCGCCGCCGCTTACATCCGGATTCGGATCTTTCATTGCCATGACCACATGTTGAATGCCGGCGGACAGAATTTTTTCCGTGCAGGGCGGGGTCCGCCCCTGGTGATTGCAGGGTTCGAGCGTCACATAGATCGTACTTCCCGCAGCCTGGTCGCCCGCGTCGTCAATTGCGTTGACTTCGGCATGGGGACCGCCGACTTTTTCATGCCAGCCCTTGCCGACAATCTTGCCGTCTTTAACCACAACAGCGCCGACCATCGGGTTCGGGGAGGTATATCCCTTTCCTCTGGCTGCCAGTTCCAGTGCAATTTGCATATAATGATTGTCGTTCATGGTCATTAATCCGATGGTACACGCCCACAGAGCACAAAGCTGATGTACGTTTAAATAGTGGTTGAGCGAAAACCAGCAATCTTGGCCTATTTTTGGGCCAGGCAAAAATATTCAGGTTTTCGTTCAACCAATTAACGATAAGAAGGATTTATAAAAAGTCAAAACGCTTCTGTTCGTTTTGATCTAATTTGTCGATCAAAAACTGCCATTCGCCTGATTATGTGTATAGGCATCAAAAAAAATGGTTTCGCAAATTTTTTTTGCAAAACCATTTCAGTAAATCTTTAATTATTTTTTAATTAATTAAATTAATAAACAAATTAAACGGGAATGCAAAAAAATTATTTTAATGTTTTTAGTTCATTTTCAAAATCAGTGACATCTTTGAAATCCCGATACACCGAAGCAAAGCGCACATAGGCGACTTTGTCAAGGCTGTGCAGGATTGCCATCATTTTTTCCCCGATAATGGTGGAAGGAATTTCCTTTGCTTCCGATTCCCGCAGGTCCCGTTCCAGTTCTTCAACGTATGCCTCGATCACGTTCATGCTGATTTCCCGTTTTTCACAGGCTTTCTGAAGACCCGACCGCACCTTTTCCCGGCTGAAAACTTCCCGGCGTTTGTCTTTTTTAATGATCATGAGCGGAATATCTTCAATGTGTTCATAGGTGGTAAACCGCCGCTCGCAGGATATGCACTCCCGGCGCCTGCGAATTGCATTTCCGTCCTTGCTGAGCCTGGAATCGATCACCTTGTTGTTGTTATCACGGCAATAGGGGCATTTCATTTTCTGCCATCCTTTTACATCCTTATCAAACGGGTGTGTGATGTATTGTTAAGAATTTTCGAGTTGTATAACCTCAATTTCCGCTTCCGCAAGCATGTCTTTTGAGAGCTCATCCGCATAGCCCTCCTGATAGTATATTTTCTTAATACCGGCGTTGATAATCATTTTGGTGCATATGGAACAGGGAAGGTTGGTGCAGTATAAACTCGCGTCTTTGATTTGAGCACCGTGATATGCCGCCTGGATGATTGCATTCTGTTCGGCATGAATACCCCGGCAAAGTTCATGGCGCTGGCCGGATTTGATATTCATGGTTTCACGCAGACAGCCGACTTCCCCGCAATGTCGGATACCGCTGGGGGCACCGTTATAACCGGTTGCAAGGATGCGTTTGTCTTTGATGATCAATGCACCGACTGCCCGCCTTAAGCAGGTGGATCGTTTTGCCACCAGGAGGGCTATGTCCATGAAATATTCTTCCCAGGACGGACGTTGTTCTGCGGTCATACACTCAATTCCCCTCAGATATTGTAAGAACCGGTCATTGTTGTCATCAGTTTCTTTTGTCGGTTTTCTGCTTAGTCGGTTTCCGGAAAAAGCGGAAAACCGGCACACAGCTTATTGACGTTTTCTTTAACCCGGCGGATCACTTCTTCATTGTCCGTCTGCTTTAAGACATCGACGATAAATCCGCCGATCTGTTTCATTTCCTCTTCTTTCATTCCCCGAGTGGTAACAGCCGGTGTGCCGATACGAATGCCGCTGGTAACAAAGGGACTTTGCGTTTCAAAAGGGATCGTATTTTTATTAACAGTGATTCCGGCGTGCTCCAGTTTTTGCTCTGCTTCTTTGCCCGTGATATTCAGGTTGCTTAAGTCAACCAGCATCATGTGGTTATCGGTCCCGCTGGATACCAGGGAGATGCCGTTATCCATTAAATAACCTGCAAGAGTTGACGCATTTTTGATAATTTGTTGCTGGTACACCTTGAACGAATCAGCTAAAGCCAGTTTAAAGGCCACGGCTTTGGCTGCAATGACATGCATCAGCGGGCCGCCCTGGATTCCGGGAAAGATTTCCTTGTTTAACTTTTTCCCCAGTTCTTCATTGGCCAGAATCAAGCCGCCCCGGGGCCCCCTCAGCGTTTTGTGCGTGGTGGAGGTGATGATATCCGCATACGGCACAGGTGACGGATGAACACCGCCGGCAACCAGGCCGGCAATGTGGGCCATGTCAACCATCAGGTAAGCGTTTACCGAGCGGGCAATATCGCTGAATGCTTGAAAGTCAATAAATCTCGGGTAAGCACTGGCACCGGCGACGATCATTTTGGGCTGATGTTCTTTTGCCAGTTCGGCCAGCCGGTCATAATCAATGGTACCGGTTTCCTTAGCCACCCCGTAATGAATAAAATTGAACAGTTTGCCTGAAAAGCTGGCAGCTGCGCCATGGGTCAGATGGCCGCCGTGGGACAGATCCATTCCGAAAATGGTATCACCGGGATTCAGCAGTGCGAAATAAACGGCCATATTGGCCTGAGAGCCCGAGTGCGGCTGAACATTGGCATAGTCCGCCCCAAATAGTTCTTTTGCGCGTTCAATGGCTTTTGTTTCCGCGATGTCAACGTTTTCACAACCGCCATAATATCTTTTGCCCGGATATCCTTCAGCGTATTTGTTTGTCATGACGCTTGCCTGGGCAGCCATGACTGCGGGGCCGACAATGTTTTCAGATGCAATCAGCTCTAATGTATTTTTTTGTCGGTTATATTCACGGGAGATTGCGTCCGCAATTTCCGGGTCCACTTTTTCAATTTCTTTAACATCCAATACTATATTCTCCTGAAACTATATTCTCTCGGGGAGTGCCTTTGATTATTAAATGGTATTGCTTTTTATCGTGTCAAATTTTTCAATCCGTTTCTGGTGCCTGCCGCCTTCAAACGGTGTTTTGAGCCAGACGTGCACGATCTCTTTAGCGAGTTCTTCGCCAATAACCCGTCCGCCTAAAACAAGGATATTGGAATCATTATGCTGCCGGCTCATCATCGCTGAGAAAATGTCGTTGCACAGGGCCGCCCGCACATTCTTAAACCGGTTTGCCACCATAGACATGCCGAGCCCGGTTCCGCAAACCAGAATTCCGCGATTAAAATCACCGGAAGCAATCTTTTCGGCAACGGCAATGCCAAAGTCCGAATAGTCAACCGAATCTTCGCTGAATGCGCCGCAGTCTTTAATCTGAAAATTTAAGGCTGCCAGGTAATCCTTGATAAGTTCTTTTAAAGCATAACCTGCATGATCACTTCCCATTACAATTGGTGATGTGTTTTTCATAAAACTGTTTGTCCCTGATCTTTAATTTGTATTCCTACGCTTTTTCAATCACGTACGCGATTGCTTCTTTAACGGTCGCGAGTTTTTCAGCGTCTTCATCCGGAACTTCGATGTCGAATTCCTCTTCCATGGTCATGATTAATTCAACGATAGCAAGAGAATCCGCGCCGAGGTCATCAATAAGAGATGCATCCGGAACAACGTCGCTGATGTCAACATCCAGTTTTTCCGCAATAAGTTTTTTGACTTTGTCTTCAATCTTCATAAAGGCCTCTCCATTCGTTTAGGTATACATCCCACCATTCACATGAATAACTTGTCCGGTAATATAATCCGCGCTTTTTGAAGCTAAAAATAAAGCAACCCCGGCAATGTCCTCCGGTGTGCCGGCTCGGCCTAACGGTATCTGCGCTATAATATCCGATGCCGCTTTTTCCGAGAGCCCGGCGGTCATATCCGTCCGGATAAATCCCGGAGCAATGGCGTTTGCCGTGACCCCCCGTGATCCAAGTTCTTTGGCCACGGTTTTTGTAAGGCCAATGATGCCCGCTTTTGAAGCTGCATAGTTCGCCTGTCCGGGGTTTCCTGCAACCCCGGCAATGGATGTGATATTAATGATCCGGCCATAGCGCTGTTTCAGCATTGCTTTGGCCGCTATTTTCGTGCAGTTAAAAGTGCCTTTTAAATTGACACGGATCACATCATCCCAGTCTTTTTCCTTCATTCGGAGCAGCAGGGTGTCTTTTGTAATTCCCGCATTATTGACCAGTACATCGATTCTGCCGGTTTCATCTAAAACGGTTTTGAAAAAATCGGTGATTTCCGTTTCCGAGGCGACATCAACCCGCATGCCCTTAGGAATGCCTCCGGCGGCAGATATTTCTTCAGCTGTATCCTGGCCGGTTGTTTCCGGGGAATTGAAATTAAAATATACGCCAACGCCCGGAGCGGCAAACGCCTTGCATATGGCTCGCCCGATACCTTTGGAACCGCCGGTCACAACAATCGTTCGTTTGATGTCGCTGATCATATTCAACAAATATACGGTTTTATAAAATATCCGGAAAACCGATGGCAAGCCGGTCGCCTGTCGGAGATCAGTTTATTCTGATTTTTAAATTCGGGAATAAAAAGGTTTGATGAAATTATTCAGATGCTTCTGTTATATTTCTGCCTCTATAAACCCCGCATTCAGGACATGCAAAATGGGGAAGTTTGGCTTCGCCGCATTCCGGACAAGTGCCAACGCTGGGCGCGCCTGTTTTCTGATGTCCCCGTCGTTTATCACGTCTTGATTTTGAAACTTTATGTTTTGGTACTGCCATGTCTATCTCCTAACTGGTTGAAATTTATTATTATTTTTTTGATAAAGATTTATTATTATTTTTAAAACTAGTATGTTAAATCATATATGTTGTCAAGGGATTTCATGTTATACCGTATTATGCTCCTTGTATTCACTTTGCTTTTGTGTTAGCTTCGAAAATTTTTAAAAATTCAATCCTTGGCTACTGATTGCCAGTGAGGCAGGGATTCGTCAATATTTTTTTAAGCAAAAGTATAAAAAAACAAAGTTTTATCAAAAAAACAAAGTGATATGTTTGTCTTGGGCCAAAAAAATCAAGGTGCAGGCAAAATCAAATTTTTTTATAACATGAAAATATTAATAATTATTACGGTATTAAAGGCATTATAGGATATGGAAAATACAATCATTACCCGTTTTCCCCCGAGCCCGACGGGGTATCTTCATTTAGGCGGCGCCCGGACAGCGATTTTTAACTGGCTGTATGCCAGGCATACAAACGGGCGGTTTGTTCTGCGTATCGAAGATACCGATATGCAGCGTTCCACCCAGGAATCCGTAGACGCCATTTTCGACGCAATGGATTGGCTGGGAATCGACTGGGATGAAGGTCCTTATTTTCAGTCAAAGCGTTTTGATATATATAAGGAACACATTGACCGGCTGATTTCATCCGGGAACGCTTACTATTGCACCTGCACCCCGGAACAGGTAGACCGGATGCGGGAAGAAGCAAAAAAAAGCGGCGGCAAACCAAAATATGACGGTTCCTGCCGGGAGAAAAATCTTCAATGGCAGGAAGGCGCAGTGGTCCGTTTCAAGGCGCCGCTGACCGGAAGCACCCTGATAGAAGATAAAATTCGTGGAAATATTGCCTTTGCAAACACGGAACTCGATGATTTTATTATTGCCCGCAGTGACGGGTCACCCATGTATAACCTGGCGGTGGTGATAGATGACATTACCATGAATATCAATACCATTATTCGCGGTGATGACCATATCAGCAATACGCCCAAGCAGATTCTTCTTTATCAGGCACTGGGCGCGAAAGTCCCTGATTTCGGGCACGTTCCCATGGTTCTCGGACATGATAAATCCCGGCTCAGCAAACGGCATGGGGCCATGTCCGTAACCGCGTACCGGGATATGGGATATCATCCGGATGCGATGGTGAATTTTCTGGTCCGTCTCGGCTGGTCCCACGGGGATCAGGAATTTTTTACCCGGGACGAACTGATTGAAAAATTTAATCTTGAGCATATCGGCCGGTCCGCCGGCGTGTTCAACCCGGAAAAACTGCTGGCAATAAATGCCGAGCATATTCGGGCTGCTTCTTCAGAAGCACTGGCCGACCATTTGATGCCGTTTTTAAAAGAAAAAGGTATTGATGCGGAAGCCGGAGATTATTTATACGGTGTGATTGAAACACTCAAGCCGCGCAGTAAAACATTTATCGAAATGGCGGATGGCGCTGAGTTTTATTTTCAGGAAAAACCGGTGTATGATGAAAAAGCATCGGCCAAGTTTTTAAAACCTGCGCTTTTGGTGCCAATGAAACAACTGGCAGATGGTATGGCCGGGCTTGCGGAATTTGATGAAAAAAGTCTGGAAAATATTTTTAAACAGGTGATGGAAGATGCCGGACTTGGATTCGGCAAGGTGGCTCAGCCGGTCCGTGTGGCTTTGACTGGAAAAACCGTGAGTCCCGGAATTTTTGAAATGATCCTTGCTCTTGGGAAAGAAAAAGTGATTTCAAGACTTTACGACGCGGTTCAATTTATAGAAAAAATGCCGGCTGCAGAATAAAAAATTGAATAAAAATTTGACTTGACAGTAGGCCATTGCTAAGTTATTGACACAATTTACTTGAAGAGGGTTAGTGTAGTGGTATCACGACGGGTTCTGGTCCCGTTAACAAAGGTTCGAATCCTTTACCCTCTGCCAAAAAATCAAAGGGGTTGCAGGTTATAACTGCAATCCCTTTTTTTTATTTTCCCACCAGATTGCACACCAGATCCACTGCCTTTTCAAGGGAGACCCGGCTCATATTGAGGACCAGATGATAATGATTTGGTTCATTATAATCTTTTTTACCGAATTTTTTGTAAAGATTGGTGCGCCTCTTTTCACCGCTGGCGACAGCCGCCTGAGCTTTTGCATCAGACAGATTGTAGTGCCGCTGCATAAATTCGATCCGGTCTTTTTTATTTGCCACCAGAAGGATATGAAAGGCGCCTTCAAAATCTTCCAGGATATATTGTCCGCCGCGGCCGGTGAGGATGACATTGCCTTCGGACGCCAGCTTCAGCATCACGTCATACAGAACCTGAACATAGACTTCTTCGTCCATATATCCTTTGCCATCACCCATCATCCGGTCAATATAATCGCTTGAAAGCAGGCCGGAGATCATTTTGGAAAGCATGCTGCCTGCGGTTCTTTCCATGGAAATGACCATTTTTTTGGAAACCTGAGCCTGATTCGCTATTTCCTGAAGAATGAGATCATCAAGAAATCGGTAATTCAGTTTTTTACCGATCATTCGTCCGAGGGTTCTGCCGCCGGCACCAAATTGTCTTGAAATGGTAATAACAGCCATCGTTCAACTCCTTTTTTGTTAAGTTGATGATCGATTAGGTCGGTTCTTTTGATAATGATATTTTGAGAATATTAACAATAAAAATTAAATGGTTATCTGTTATATGCTCAATGTTGAAAATTAATAAAACAAAAAGCATATTGGATTTTTCGTCAAAAACGGCGTTTGAATATGGCGGCGGTTTGGAGAGGAGGTGAGCGGAATCGGGGCAATGTAACGCCATTTAATTTTTTTATCCGATTATATCAGAATATACAAACTGCTTCAACGGGATTTATATTTTACATAAGGTGAAAGACCGGTTTGCTCGTTGACAGTAAAAATCATTTCTGTCATGTAAAAAAATCAATCAGCTGTCCGACAGTGACCTGTAATGGATTTTATTACACTGATTAAATCTGTATAACCGATTGGGATTAAAAAATATAAAGTATTTAAGCCCTTTAAAAGAACTAAATGAGACCTGAATATGAGAGTTGCGTTGATTGCCCCGCCATATCCTTTGGAAGAAGCGCCGTCCCCGCCCCTGGGTATTTGTTATGTTGCCGCGGCATGTGAAGCGGCCGGTGCGGAAGTGATGATTATTGATTATATTGTCAGCCGCTACACGCCTGAAAAATTATGGCGTCAGCTGGATGAATTTGGACCGGATGTGGTGGGTGCCACGTCGGTGACGCTGAATTTCCCGGCAGGGGCTGAGATATTAAAGGCGGTCAAGCAGCACTGTCCATCTGTTGTTACGGTGATGGGGGGGCCGCACGTCTCGTTTGATGCCCAAAATACTCTGGCCCGATTTCCTGAAATCGATGCCGTTATTATCGGGGAAGCGGAAAATACATTAATGCAATGGCTGCCGGCAGCGAAAAACCGGTCTGCATGGCATGATATCAAGGGGCTGGCTTTTTTTGAAGATGAACAATTTATTTCCACCGGACCGGGAGATTTTATTGAAAACCTGGACGCGCTGCCGCAACCGTCCCGTCATCTGCTCCCGCTGTCCAAGTACAAGGCGCTGGGATTTCCCATCAGTATTATAACCAGTCGGGGGTGTCCCAATAAATGCATTTTCTGTCTGGGCAGAAAAATGGTCGGATTCAAGGTCCGGTATCGTGATCCGGTACTGGTGGTCGACGAGATTGAATCCATTTTAGCCATGGGATTTGAAAGGATCAATATTGCCGATGACCTGTTCACTGCCAACAAAAAACGCGTCAGGGAGTTGTGCCAGGAGATTTTAAACCGAAATATCAAATTCGGCTGGAGCGCATTTGCCCGTGTTGATACGGTGGATGAAGAGACATTGGAAATCATGAAAAAAGCCGGGTGCGACGCGGTCAGTTTTGGCATTGAATCCGGTAATCCGGAAATGCTGAAACGGGTCAGAAAAAGAATTACCCTGGATCAGGCAAGGGCTGCGGTGAGTGCCTGTAAAAGAGTGGGGATGATTGCCCATGCCTCTTTTATGGTCGGGCTTCCCGGGGAAAGCCGTCAGACCATGCAGGATTCATTTGATTTTGCCCGTGAGCTGGATATTGAGCATGGCTACCATTTTCTGGCCCCGTTTCCCGGCACAACGGTCAGGGATAATCTTGACGACTATGATCTCCAGATATTAACGGATAACTGGACACGCTACGATGCCAATAAAGCGATTGTCAAAACCTCTCACCTGGAGCCGGATGCCATGGAATCTTTTGTCGCCAATGCATACACTGACGTGTTTGAAAGGTGGGAAGACTCAAAGAACCGATATGCCGAAGGAACATGCACACCGGAAGAAAGTCTTGCCGTGGAAAGTGAACAGCGTCTGAAGCTGATTTATGATATTGTGTCAAATGACATTGTCGAAAAAAACGGGAGTTTCCAGGGTTTGGAAAAAGAACCGGTCAGGGAATTCAGCGTTCGGGTTGCCCGAAAGACCGGAATGGAGCCGGATTTTGTTTTCCGTTACCTCAATCTATGGGTGGATAAGAAATATTTGAGTTATACGGTCAATAACGGATTTATCAAATGGCTCTGGACGCCTAACGCGTCTATGAAATAGGAGCAGGCGGTGATGCGCCGGGAAGAACGAAATCGTTTTGCATATCCACAATGATGAGCGCCGGATTTGCCATGGTATTTTCCTGTTTCTTAATTTTCCGGAATAGGAAAGCTGAGTTTTTTAATAAAAATTTCCTGGAAATTTTGATTGCAGGCAAGATCTACCGTGGTAATCCGGTTTGCCATCTGTATTGATTTCTCAAGACAGGTATCGTCGCACAATACCATAATCGCCCCGGCACCGGCGGAATTTCCGGCAACTTCCACCTTGTCCGGA
>JAQYVU010000104.1 GCA_030145385.1 Desulfococcaceae bacterium | reverse complement strand
AACTTGATGGTGCAAACCAAGTTTATCTATTAATTTTTGATAAACAATAAATTCATTGCCAGTACTGGCATTACCATAACTACCTATAATCAAATAAATATAATTCGTGTCTAATTCAGGCATTACATTTTCGATAAACCAATGGAAGCCTTTTCTTTCAATAAGATGACCGACACTTAATAATACAGTTTTATGAACTATATTGACATTAATAATCTTTTGTAACTTTTTCCTTGATTGTATATTGTTTGCAGAAAATTTTTTAGTATTGACTCCATTTGGAATAAATACACATTTTGAACTTGAAATTCCTCTTTTTAAGCATTCGTCAAGAGTATAATTACTTACCGCAATAATTTTGTCTAACTTTTTTAAACAATAAGGAATCAGGAATTGATAAAATTTGTTATTATAGGTGATGTCAAGTGCATGAACAGTAGCAACCACTTTAACTCCTGTTGCTTTTTTGATGAGTAAACCAATGGGCGACAACAGGGCATCACCCAAATGAATAATAACAATTTTTTTTTTCTTGCATAAATATATTGAATATATAAAAGCAAAAATTAAAAAAAATGGTAAATTTTTTTTCCCTTTCCTGTTTGCAATGATATTGCTTTCTCTTTTTTGAGAAATTCGTGTTGTAAGTTCGTAACTGACAGTTTCCATCCCCCCCACTGTTGGAGGATATGTTCTCGTGATAAAGAGTATTTTCATCAAATCCGCCTTTTCACTCTTGACTCAATCCTTAAACAAAAAATAATCAAAAAAATATTGGCTTCTGCCCTGTATGATCAAATGACAAGGCATCAGTATGTTTATTATTGAAAGATTAGAAGAAAAACAACTTGAAAGAAAATTTAATCTTAGTTAGGGTTTGTTTCTAAAAAAAAAGTAAAAAAATATAAAAAAAGTATAGACATTTAATATTACTCATTATTTCGTTTTATTATGAGCACACATGATATCTCAGATAATAAATGGATAGTGATTGAGCCCATACTGTCGTTACAGCGGAAAGATCCACGTGGGCGTCAACCTAAAGATGATCGTTTTATGTTTAACGCTATTTTTTGGATCATGAAAACCGGGGCTCCTTAGCGAGATCTTCCAAAAGATTTTGGCCCGTTGTCGTGGTATGGATTTAGGCTTTCGTATTCATAGCCGCTTGTTTAATTTAATTTGGCTTCAATAAATTATTTGGAAACAGCTCCTAATTTACGCCCAACATATTATGAAATAATGGTATCTTTATTTTTTTGTCATTTTGTCTTGAGGATGAGTAAGATATATCCGGAGGATATCAAGTCAAGAAAAAAATGCAATGCGACAATGTGAAAAACTGTTAAAACAAAGCGGCTAAAATTCAATTATAAAACTCTTATAGCTCTTTAATGGCACAGAATTTATTCAACAATGGTTTATGTTCAGCATATATTCTTTTCCTAAGAAGATAGAATCGTTTAAAAAAAAATGGTGAAAGAGATGTTAAAGACATCGGAGCGTCTGGTCCCGGATAAAATGCAAAAAAGGGTGAATGATCGTGTCATGTATTTGCGTCACTTATTTGCATATGAATATGTCAAGAAATCAATCACGTGCGATAGTTCTATTCTGGATATGGGATTTGGAGAAGGATACGGTACTGCAAATTTAGGTTCGTATTTTAAAAATGTAGTCGGGCTGGAAGTCGAAAAAAAGGCTGTTCAGCATGCGATTAAGAAATATCAATCAGAAAACTGTCGTTACAGGATTTACAACGGCAGGGAAGTACCTTTTGAAAACGAGAGTTTCGATGGAGTGATAAGTTTCCAGGTGATTGAGCATGTTTTAGACACTGAAAGATATGTTTGTGAGGCGAGGCGAGTAATGAAGACAGGAGGTGTTTTGATTTTGACTACACCGAACCGTGCAATAAGACTTGATTCTGGTCAGAAACCTTGGAACCGTTTCCATTTGAGAGAGTATGGTGCCGTAGATTTACGAGCAGTTCTTAAAAAGAATTTCAGCGATGTAAAGATTTTTGGCATTTATGGGAATGATAAACTTCAGAAGATGGAACTTGCCAGAATACAAACCGCGAAAGTTGTCGCTCGTTTAGATATTTTTGGGCTCAGAGATATCATGCCGATGAAGGTGAGGCAGATCGTTTCAAATATAATAAATAATATACAGTCTCCAAGTAAATCGGATGAAAATATTGAACAGTTTGAAATCGATGATTTCCATGTTTCTGAATCAGCAGAAGGTGGAATGGATCTGCTGGCGGTTTGTAAGAAATAAAAGTTATAAGTTGAATATATCTACTATTATTGCGTCACATTCGGCTAATGGCTGGAAAGCGCCTGCTCACTGTGAGCAGGCATGTTACAACCTGAGAAAAGTGGCTTAACCCAGGATACAGTTTTTGAGGGAAGGTTCAATATTATATGAACAAATTAAGTATTATAATTCCATGTTATAATGAAGAAAATACACTTGAGCGTTGTGTTGAAAAAGTATTGGAAATTCAAGACAGGAATCTTTGTCTTGAAATAATTATTGTCGATGATGCCTCCACTGATAACAGTCTTTTTTTAGCAAATAGACTGGCTGAAAAAAATGTAAATATCCGTGTAAAATATCATTCTGAAAATCAAGGTAAAGGTGCTGCCCTGAGAACCGGGTTCAAACAGGCTACTGGCGATTTTGTTGCTGTTCAGGATGCTGATCTTGAATATAACCCTTTTGACCTGAAAAAACTTGTACAACCACTTATCAGCAATGAAGCAGATGTTGTTCTGGGATCAAGATTTCTTTCAGGTGAAATGCACAGAGTTCTGTATTTTTGGCATTTTATGGGGAACCGATTTCTTACGTTTCTTTCCAACATGTTCACTGATTTAAACCTGACAGATATGGAAACCTGCTATAAAGTTTTTAAAAGAGAGATAATTCAATCAATTGAAATTGAAGAAAACAGGTTCGGCTTTGAACCTGAAATAGTCGCAAAAATCGCTTATATGAGACTTCGAATATTCGAAGCCGGAATTTCTTATCATGGCCGGACCTATGAAGAAGGAAAAAAAATAGGCGTTCGAGATGGTTTTCGAGCACTTTATTGTATTTTTAAATATAATGCATCCCATGCGCCTTTACCCGTACAATTCCTAATTTATCTATTTGTCGGAGGCTTTGCAGCTGTTTTTAATTTACTGGTTTTTCTCCTTCTTTATAAGGTGAATATATCTTCAATGATTGCGGCACCTGTTGCTTTTATTTCAGCGGGTATGTTAAATTATCTTTTATGCATTAAGTTATTGTTTCGGCACCAGGTAAAATGGAAAAGTTCGATCGAGATTGCTTTATTTTTCCTGCTGGTTTTATGCGTGTGCTTTTTTGATTGTTTAATTACAATATCAATGCTTTCAATTTCTTTTCAACCATCGACAGCTAAACTTACCGCTACAGCACTTGTTTTAATTCTTAATTTTTGCGGCCGAAAATATTTCATATTTCCGGAACCTTCCAGCGGTTCATGGAAGGCTCAGTCAAATGATAAATAAGTATCAACCATCACGATTCTTTATTATTTCCTTATTGGTATGTCTGTTTATTACGTCGGTTTTGATAAGAGCATATTATATCAAATCCACGGTTATAATAAATCCTATAATCGCAGATGCCCGGGAATATATAATATATGGGTACAATATCGCCTTTCATGACACGTTCTCTAAAGAATTTCCTTCTAATAATCCTTCTCCGGATTCATTTCGATCGCCAGGTTATCCTTTATTTGTAGCTTTATCATTTATTATTGGAGGAGAAAAAGGATATTATGATTTATTACTTTACAGTCAGGCTGTAATCGGTGGATTTTTATCTGTTTTAACATATATGGCGGGTATATTGTTCCTTCCATTTTTCGGTGCAATTACAGCTTCTGTTTTAGTTACTTTTAGTCCACATTTGATATCTATGACCAGTTACTGCTTAACGGAAACTTTATTTAGCTTTACTCTTTTAACTTCAGTACTCTTTTTTCTTTACGCTATTAAAAAGAATCATTTTGTATTGTTTTTTATTTCCGCAGTTTTATGTGGATGTTCTTACCTCGTAAATGAAACGTTCCTTTTTTTACCTTATATTTGTGTATTTACATTTATTTTGATTCAAAAAATATACTTACATAAAAAAACAAGTATTAATTGTATCGTTTTTATCATTATTTTTTCTTTATTTCCGTGCATGTGGATGGTGCGGAACTCTAGTTTGTCGTCAGATGCCCCTCAAGGCAATAGCCGGGCAATAGCCACCATGAGCCATGGTTCATATCCTGATTTTATTTATAAAACAGAGAAATATAAATATCTTCCATACAGAGAGGATCCTGAACAACCGGAATTTGGGATTTCTTTGAAAAATTTTATAAAAATTTTAAGTGAAAGAATCAAGCAAAGGCCTTATGATTATTTTGTCTGGTATAGCTTTAAAAAACCATATTATCTCTGGAGTTGGAATATTCTTCAGGGACAAGGGGATGTTTATATTTATCCGGTAACGCAATCCTTATATTCCATTTCTAAATTCGTGAATACTACAAAAAAAATTATGCACACTTTTCATCCTTTTTTTACATTATTATCTTTTAGCGGTATTTCCCTATTTTTTTTTCAAGTCCGAAATAAAAATGCAGAAAAGTTCATAAATGTTAATCAGATCGCACTGATTTTTTATATTATTTTTATATATTACACATTGCTATACATGGTTTTTGCTCCATGGCCCAGATATTCAATTCCCTTGCGTCCAGTCTTTTATTTGTGCGCTATATGGACATCCGTTAATATATTGAACTGGGTAAAGAATAATTTTAATAATAAAATAGTTCAAATCTGATTCCAGACGCGGAATATTAAATTAATGGACAATATTAACTCAATAAATTGGAAAAAAAATTTAGAGACACGAGCTGGTTCTATCGGAATAAATCTTGATAACCATTTGATAGACCAAATTGCAATTTTTGCGTCTGAACTGATAGATTCAAATAAAAAGGTAAATTTAACGGCTATCACGGATGCAGAAGAAATAGCCGAAAAGCACATCCTCGATTCGCTCATTCCTTCAAAATATATCCCGGCAAATGCATCTGTTATTGATCTTGGAACCGGGGGCGGTTTTCCCGGAATTCCGTTAAAAATTTTTATGCCGTCACTGTCATTCAGTCTTGTTGACAGTTCCCGGAAAAAAATAAATTTTTTAAAGTATGTGATCCGGATTTTAAATCTTCAAACTATTTTTGCTTACCAGTTTCGGGTGGAAGAACTTTCAATCCATCCTGATTTTGCCGGGCAGTTTGATGTGGTCATCAGCCGGGCGTTTACTTCGTTGGAAAGGTTTCTTGTTTTGGCAGCGCCATTGATCAAGCCGGAGGGATTTATAATTGCCATGAAAGGTAAAGAAGTACAAAAAGAACTTGATGCGCTGGATGCGGCAAAAACCGGGATAAATGTATATAAAATCAACGATCGCAAATTTAAACTGCAGGTTGAAAAATACAGGCTCCCTGTTTCCGGCGATGATCGTTCGCTGGTGATTGCAAGAAATCATTTTTTATAATAATTATCTGCATTTTTAATGAATATTAAAAATGTTTTTGCTTGACTTCTCGTCAAGGTGAATTTAAATATTTCTCATAATTGTTCATGTGCTTTTTAAAAGCATAAAAGGGAACCCTGTGAAATTCAGGGACGGGCCCGCCGCTGTAATTGGGGATGAACGTCGCACAACGTCACTGCAGAAAATTGCGGGAAGGCGCGACAAGTAAAGTGATCCAAGAGTCAGAAGACCTGCTTGAACAATTTGACTGCTTTTCTCGGTAAAAAAAAAGTCATATGATCTGAAGATAAAAAGGGAAATCTCAGGGTCGTTTTTATTGATCCGGGATTTCCCTTTTTTTGTTTATTAGGATAATTTAAATTATTAATTTAATATCTAAGGAGTTTTTCATGAAACGGTTTATTCTTTTCGCTTTTATATTTTGTTTTTATTTTGTTGCAGCAAGTGCGGTATCTGCCCAAACAGCAGATTTTGAAGATTTGTCCCTGAATGCGGAAAGCTACTGGAACGGATCTGATGGTAACGGCGGTTTTTTTAGCGGCAGATTTTCGTTCAGCAATAACTATAATATGCTCTATTCTTCCTGGGATGGATTTGCTTATTCCAATATTACAGACACAACCGCTGAAGGGTTTACCGCCCAATACAATGCCATTACCGGAAGCGGGGCGGAGGGCAGTGAAATATATGCTGTGGCATATGATGGAAGTGGCTTTGCGTTAAACCCTCCAACCATAACCCTGGATGCGGAACAGGTCATCTCCGGCGCCTATTTTACAAATAATAATTTTGCTTATTATTCAATGAGCAATGGGGACGGTTTTGCAAAAAAATTTACCGACGATGACTGGTTTAAGCTGACCATCACGGGAATTGATGCTGCTGGTGCTGAAACAGGTACGGTAGAATTTAAACTGGCTGATGGAACCAATATCGTTAATATCTGGACATGGGTTGATTTAAAAGGGCTGGGGGCTGTAAAGCAGCTGACATTTACTTTCACTTCATCGGATACCGGGGATTTTGGTATCAACACACCGACTTATGTTTGCATGGACAGTTTTAACAAAGATGACAGCAGTGATGATGACGACGATGACAGTACCTGTTTTATTCATACGATGAAGTCTGAGTTTATATCCCGATAGTAATATTATGAGTATCCGGTTATGAATAATTACCATACGAAACCATCAACTTTATTATGAAACAGAAAATGACTATCAATCCATTTGTTTTTTTCGCATGCCTGATATGGTTATCATGTCCTGTTTTTTTGTCTGCCGAAGAAAATAGTGTCAGCGGGGATGAAGAGATCCCCCAGGCAGAATATGAACTCGAAGCCATAGTCGTTACCGCAAACAAGGTCAAAGAGCCGGTTTCCGATATTCCCAAGCATGTAACAGTCATATCCAGTGACGATATCAGGGAGTCAACCGCTAAAAATATCATCGATTTATTGGCCCAGGAAGCGGGTGTCAACGTTCGAAGCACTTTTGGAAATGATAAACAGGCGGTCGTTGACCTTCGCGGGATGGGAGATACCGCAGGCAGTAATGTGATTGTGATGGTTGATGACCTGATGCTGAATGCACCGGACCAATCCGGACCTTCTATCTCTTCGGTGCCGATTGAACAAATCGAGCGTATTGAAATTGTTCGCGGCGCCGGATCTGTTGTCTACGGAAACGGCGCAGTGGGCGGGGTTATAAATATCATTACCAAAAAGGCGGGGAAAACGCCTTCCGTTAATTTATACTCGTCTTACGGCAGTTACAATACGTTTGACAGCCGAGCTTCACTTGATAGAAAAATCAAAGATTTTTATTTAAATCTTAATGCCGGATTTCATGACTCGGATGGTTACAGAGACAATGGTTTTTTCCGAAAAAAAGATATCAATGCAAAATCAAGCTATGCAATAAATGATCGTTTTATTTTTAATGCTTCTGGATTTTATTATGAGGACGAATACGGTCTTCCCGGTCCGGTCAGCAAGGAAGATATTAATTCCCGATCCGGAAGAATTAAAACGGATCGTCCTCATGACTCCGGACAAACGTCTGAAGCAAGGGCCCGTTTTGAATTGGATATGAATTTTGAAAAATGGGGGATACTGAATCTGAAAAGAGGTTACCTTTTTAAGGATAACAGGTATATCATTGGTTTTAACCCCCAGATTCCCAGAAGCAAACAAAAAGACAAAATTGACGAAGATACACGACAGTTTGATCTTAATTATATTAAAAACTATACATTCGGCGGCTATTCGCAAATGTTTCAATTGGGAATCGACCATTACAAAACCGAATATTTTCGGGAAGAAAAGCCGGACGGACCACGAAAAAACAGTGAAACTGAAAGTTTCGGAATCTTTATCAATAATCGGTGGTCGTTTACTGATAATCTGATGTTGAGTGCCGGATCCCGTTATAATAATTACACGGGACGATTTCGGACTGACGAAAGAAAGCTTTTTGATGATGTGAAAATCTGGGTCAATGGCGATACCATAAAGTCTGAATGGGAAAATAGTGCCTATTCTCTTGGTGTTACATATTCCATATCCCCTAAAACCTCATTTTTCGGAAGCTTCGCCACCAGTTTTCGAATCCCGAATGTTGATGAATTTGCGGAAAGTGAAGATGGGCTTAAACCTCAGGAGGGGTTCCATAGCGAAATCGGCGGCAGGCAGCAATTCGGCAATTTTATGTCAATGACTGTTGCCCTGTTCGATATCCGGATTGATGATGAAATTTATTACAGTGATATTAACCGGAACTATGATGACAGAACCATCCGGCAGGGCATAGAAGCCGATTTCACATTATACCCGATCGAAGATATTCGCCTGTGGGGAAGCTATACATTTACCCAGGCAGAATTTGACAAAAAAAACACGACAATCCCATTGGTTCCAGATCACATGGCTTCAGCGGGAATACACTGGCAGATGATCAATCAACTGGCGTTATCTTTATCCGGAACATATACCGGGTCACGATTTGACGGCAATGATACGGATAACGATCGGTATGACAAACTTGATGACGCCATCGTTTTTGACGGGAAAGTAACCTATGAATATAAACGTTTGATCATATTTGCCGGGATAAACAATATGTTTAATGAATTATATTCAACGAGCGCATACAGTGAACAATATTATCCCATGCCTGAGCGGACGATTTACGGAGGCATCCGGTGGACATACTTTTAAACTTAGGTTCAACAAATAAACGCCTTTACGGTTTATCGACGGCTATGAAACAACAATTACTGAAAATGTTTTTTACTTTTGTATTTTTTCTTTTTTTGGCACCTGCAGCAGGTGCTGTT
Organism: Desulfococcaceae bacterium; assembly: GCA_030145385.1. Taxonomy (GTDB): domain Bacteria; phylum Desulfobacterota; class Desulfobacteria; order Desulfobacterales; family Desulfosalsimonadaceae; genus SURF-3. The sequence continues at coordinate 9,178 of JAQYVU010000104.1, read as the reverse complement.
TCCTATTCACCGGCAGCCGGGCAGGAAGGATCTACAGCTATTCATATGGATGATCCTGCATTTGTCAGCTGGGCGAGCGGATATGAAGATTACATAATCGGTACGGACCTTGATGATGTGTGGCAAACTCCGGAATATGCCCTTGGTCGGGCGGCCGGCACATCCTATGATATTGTTTCGCTGGGGCGCGGCGGAAAAATCACAATGACCTTTGATTCTCCCATTGAAAATGGTGAAGGATGGGATTTTGCGGTTTTTGAAAATGCCTTTAATGACTATAACCTGGAACTCGCTTATGTTGAGGTGTCAAGCAACGGCTTTGATTTTGTCCGATTTGATAATATATCCTTAACGCCTGATCCGGTCAGCGGTTATGGAAGCATTGACACAACATTAATCAACGGATTTGCCGGTAAATTCATACAGGGGTATGGCACTCCATTTAATTTATCGGATATTTCAGGAAAACCTGAAGTGCAATCAGGCATAGTAGATCTTTTCCGAATCACCCATGTCCGAATTGTTGATATTATCGGCGATGGGAGTTTCTTCGATTCTGAATCCAATGTTATTTATGATCCGTTTCCGACCGTCAACAGTGCCGGATTTGACCTGGATGCCATCGGTGTATCAAATGGTGCGCCATACCCTGAAGGCGGTATAATAGAAGGCCCATCACCTTTGCCGCCGGAACAGGAGGGAAAAGCCGGATTCGGCGGGCAGAGTGGATGCTTTATAAATACCTTGTTTTGAGTAAACCTGAACAAAGATAATATATCCGATAGGTTATAATTTGACTTCGGCTTTTTATTTCTGTATATTAAAATTCTAAGTAATTTATGTACGGCATACAATAATATACTAATGATAAAATCCGAAAGGACAACATGTCGAGATCATACAAAAATGAAAATTCCATTTCTGCCGTCACTGCCAAAATAATTGATATTATTCTTAAGATGCCGTTTGATCAGAGACGACGCCTGCTGTCTGATTTAACTGAAACACAGGGCATAAACTCGAGAAAGCATGACCGCAAAGATTATCTTATGAACGTCCAGTATATGGTAAATGATCAGCTTTATAACGGCTTTATCAAAAATATCAGTTCCGGGGGCGTATATATTCAATGTCCACAGGATACGATGCAAAGGTTGAATACCGGGCAACCCGTTACGCTGACATTTGATCATCCGGATAAGAAAATTCATATTAAGATAACCGGTGAAATCACAAGAATATCGGATTCCGGTTTTGGTGTCAGTTTTGATGATTTTCTGCAGGGATTTGTGATACCTGACCAACTGTAATCCTCATCCATCAGATTGCGATTTTTAAAAGAATCTGATCTCCATTCATCCCCTTTAGCCCCGGAGTTCTCACCAGTTTGATTCATTTATATGCAAAGCATAATGCGAATTGCGGGTTTAGCCTCTTGGATGAAACTGTTCATGCAGTTTCTTTAAGTGGTCTCTGGCAACATGTGTATAAATCTGTGTTGTTGAGATATCCACATGGCCGAGCATCATCTGTACGGCCCTCAAATCCGCGCCGCCTTCCAGCAAATGACTGGCAAAAGAATGTCTGAAAGAATGCGGGGTAATTTTTTTAGCGATGCCTGCCTGCATGCCATATTTCTTTAAAAGTTTCCAGAACCCCTGACGCGTCATGGGTTTTCCGGCCCTGGCAACAAAAAGAAATTTACTGACATGATTTTTTAATAATATTGACCGTGCATGAGTCACATAATCATTTATTTTTTCTATGGCCTGACTGCCAATGGGGACAATGCGTTCCTTGGACCCTTTTCCGAAAGCTCTTACAAACCCCATCTCTAAATTGATGTCCTGAAGTTTTACATGAATCAGTTCACTGACCCTTAACCCGGCGGCATATATCAGCTCGATCATGGCAGCATCTCTTACGCCTCTTGGTTTACTGGTGTCAGGAGCATTCAGGATCGTTATAATTTCGCCTATGGACAGCACATCCGGCAGCTTAATACCGGTTTTGGGAAGGTCGACAATACGCGTGGGATCTTTTTTTAAGACTTTTTCCTGGATCAGAAATTTAAAAAACCCCCTGAGTGTAACCAGGTGCCGGGCCCTGGAACGTGCCGACAGACTTTGATCTCTTAAAAGGATTAAATATTTTAAAATAACCGTTGTATCGGATTCAGCTATAAGATTAATTTTGCATGATTTTAAAAATGCGACAAACTTATTCAGATCTCCTGAATATGAGTCAATGGTGGCATCGGCCAATCCTTTTTCCACAATCAGGTAATTTATATATTGGTCGATCAGTTCATGAATTGAGTTCATAAAATTAGATTATTCTTTTTTACGGTCAAAAATGGGATTTTTTTGGGCAAAAGCCTCCACTCATTATTCGGCAATATTTAATTCCACGGCCAATTGATTCAGAACCTGCACACCGTCTTTTGTCACGAGAACCATATTTTCAAGCCGGATGCCACCCCAGTCCGGCAGATAGATACCGGGCTCAACAGTGAACACCATGTTTTCTTTAATCGTAATGTCTTTTTCAATTAACGGGCTGATAGAGGGGGGTTCATGAACTGCCAGTCCCACGCCATGCCCTAAACCATGACCGAAAAAGTCGTTAAATCCTTTATTAGCTATATGATTTCGGGCAATATCATCGATGCTTTTGGAGCTGGCACCCGGGCGTATTGCTTCAATGGCTTTTTGCTGGGCATCATAGACAATGGTAAATATTTTAGTAAATTGTTCGTCCGGTTTTCCCATGGTCACGGTACGGGTCATATCGCTGCAATAACCGTTTAATTTCGCACCCCAGTCAAACAGGACCGGCTCGTTTGCGTTTAAGGTCCGGTTGCCGGGAATAGCATGGGGCAGGGCGCTGTTTTTCCCAAAAGCGGATATAACCGGAAATGAAAGGGCCTGTGCTCCGGCAGTCTTCATTTTTTTCTCGAGCTCCCAGGCAGCATCCGTTTCACTGGCTCCTATTTTTAATTGCTGTAAAAATGGCTGAAAATCACATTCTGCAACTTCAACCGCCATTCTGATGGCTTTGATTTCATGATCATCTTTGATTTCGCGCAAATCTTCAACCAGATGAACCGTATCGATGAATTTGACGGCAAGGTTTTGCAGTTCCAGTTCCTGGACAATTTTCACATACTGGTTGTATGACATCCGCAAGCCTTCAATGCCGAGTCGTTTTGTTTTGAGCTGTTTGAGGATTGCCGGAAGTTCTTTAACAAGACCTTTTTTATAACACACAACATCATACAGCGGGGCTTCTTTCTGTGCCTGGAGTACAAACCTTGAGTCAGTGGCTAAAATCAATTCATCCCGGGTTATTATCAGCACGCCGGCAGATTCATCAAACTGTGTGTCTTCTCCGGTATAACCGCTCAGGTAACGACGGTTTTCCTCAATAAGAACAAGGAATGTATCAATCTGCTGTTTGGAAATTTGTTTGCGAAGTTGAGAAATTCGCCGGGATACGGAATTTTCCATTAATGCCTCGGTATTTTTCAAAAAGATGATCTGTTACCCATTTGCTTTTAGTTTTGCATCTGAATAAGTTACAAAGAATCCGAATATCCGTCAAATTAAAAAAGACAAGTTATTTGCCTTGTCTTTGAACATGTTTTTGTATAAATTTTACAAGACTGTTATTTATTATTTTTCATACCTGATTCATGTCATTAAAAGTTATTCCGATAATACAGAGGACATATGAGCCAAGTTTTTTCCATTGCCGCTCCCGCCAAAAAGTCCGGTAAAACCACCACGGCAATTAATCTTGCCGCATCACTTGCCATTTTAGAGAAAAAAACGTTACTCATTGATTGCGACCCGGGGCAGGGTGCCGGATACGGGACCAGTATACTGACTTATCCGGGAAAATCTTCGGGTTTTTATTCCGTGATGACGGACAGGTCAATGATCAGTGAAGAAATTTTGGCAAGTTCATTAAAATTTCTTAAAATTCTTCCGGCTGGTGTGGATTTTTCCAAAGCGGACTTTTTATTTGGAGACACGGATGGGGATTTTTTTAAGCTGCATGATATGATTCAGGCAATTAAAAAAGACTTTGACTATATTGTCTTTGACTCTCCTTCTAATATGCCTAATTTACTAAAGAACGTCATGATGGCAACTGATTGGGTAGTGATTCCCTTAAATACGGATTTTAAATCTTCAAAGGAATTACTCTTGCCGTTTTCTGAAATAAAAGCGCTTTTTCAGCTTTTAATAACATTAAGGGAGCAGTTTCAAGTGTTCCCTAAAATCATTGGAATTCTGTTAAATAGGTGTAATCGGATTGAGGATATCTCAGATAAATTTTCAATTCAGGTTTTAGACAGCATCAAGGAATTTATTTTATCTGCACGTATCCCGGCCAGTAAAGACATATCCGATGGTCTCGCCTTAGGAAAACCCGCAGCATTTCAGAATATCGGATCAGATGCAACCCTGGCGTACATGGATCTGGCAGAGGAACTGATGGACAAGATAAATCGTATGCAGCAGAAAAATTAATCGGATAGAAAATCAAATTTTGAACATACACAGGATATCCCAATTGAAACTCACAGATCCCAATGCCATTAAAACCGGTGAACAAAAGCTGATTGATCTAATCGTTGAAAATTTAAATTGGAAATCAGTCAAAGAAGCGGTCAAAAGTCAATTTAAGATCGATGTTTTAAAGGATATAACAATTGATAGCGGCGATATCATGATACAAAATAATGAGATCGCATATAAAATAAATCTGGGGCCTCAAACCGGGGTGTCCGTATTTGTTGATCGGTCCGGTGAATTGCTTGAAATTTCTTCTTCTGCAGGCCTGAGTGCGACCAGGGACAAGCTGTCAAAACCAGATGATGAAATTGCCGAGGAGCAATCAGCCATCGAAGACGCAGCAGTCATGGCTTCAGAGCTTTCTGCCATGATATCAAAGATTAATGAGGCAGAGCAGGGGGGTAGTCCGAAGACTCAAGGCTGAAGGCTTCGTAAAAAGCTTATTGATGCCACTTTGCGTCACTGTTTCATAATATAACTTCTATCGGGTAGACCGGGTTTCTTACCCGGAAATTGGCATGTTCCAGTTGTCGGGTAAGAATCCCGACTTACGAACGTTAAGCCTTCCCCTTTCTCACTCCCTCACGGTCGCGGCTCTGCTTACTTTCACCTTAAGAAAGAACATGCTTGTCCAGAACAAAACAGGTAAACTCGCCTGAAAAAACCGTTTCATCGTTTTGTTGGACGGTTACGAAAACAATATGTTTTTTGCCTTTTTTTGAAATTGTTTTTGCCTCGGCAACAACAACATCCCCAACCTTAACCGGTTTTAAAAATTTAACATCCGCACCACCGAGAACCACATTCGGATCATTGACCGCCAGCATTGCCGCATAATCAGCCAATCCAAAAACAAAACCACCGTGCACCAGGCCTTGTTTGTCGACCTTCATGGAATTATCTGTTTTCAGCTCAATACGGCTGAAATCGGGTTCAAGATTGATGGGTGTTCCGCATAGTTTTGAATTGATTTCTTCGTGTGTGATTATTTTCATGGCAACAGTCCTGATTTTAAATTGTTCTGATCAAGAAAATTTATTTTAAAATGGCAAAGATGTATTATATTTAGCTTGTTGATTTAACAAAGTCAGGACCATGTGTCCAGTTAATGATTAAAAAATCTTGCTTTCGGAAATGGAGTGCATTATTTTATGACCACCTGGTCACTTTTTGAATATAAAAAACATATGATTTAAAATAAAGACAGAAAAATGGAAGATATGATCACAGACAATCAGTTAAAAGGTATTAGTGAAAAAGTATTTAGTGGTATTCGACTGGATGCGGATGATGCCCTGTTGCTGTATAAAAGTAATGATATCATCGGCATCGGCCATCTGGCGGATTTTGTTCGCCGGAAACGTCATGGCAAAAAGGCCTTTTTCGTTTATAACCAGCATCTCAATTACACCAATGTCTGCATTAACCATTGCCGGTTTTGTGCATATTCACGCAGCAAAGGGCAACCCGGGGCGTTCACACTGACCATCGAAGATGTCCGCAAAAAATTATCAGACAGGATTGCTGAACCCATTACTGAAATCCATATGGTGGGCGGGATTAACCCGGAACTGCCGTTTGAGTATTATCTGGATTTACTCAAAACTATAAAAGAAATCCGGGCCGATGTTACCATTAAGGCGTTTACGGCTGTTGAGATTGATCATCTGGCAGGAATTTCCGGATTATCTCTTGAAAAAACAATTGACATATTAAAGGGCGCAGGTCTTGAAATGATTCCCGGCGGAGGCGCGGAAGTATTGAGTGCCCGTGTACGGGATAAACTGTTTCCCAGAAAAATCGGTCATGACCGGTGGCTGGAAGTCATCACCAAAATTCATTCAGCCGGCTTGACTTCCAATGCCACCATGCTCTACGGACACATTGAAACCCTTGAAGAACGTGTAAAACATTTTATTCGTCTTCGCTCCCTGCAGGACAAAACCAACGGATTTACCGCCTTTATCCCGCTGGCATTTCATTCTCAAAATACGCTGTTGATGGATATTGCCTCCACCACGGCTTTTGAGGATTTAAAAAATATCGCCATTGCCCGCCTGATGCTGGATAATTTTGACCATATTAAAGCTTACTGGGTCATGATCGGGGAAAAACTGGCCCAGACGGCATTGGCCTTTGGCGCGGATGATCTGGATGGAACCATTATCGAAGAGAAAATAACCCATATGGCTGGTGCTACATCTTCAAAAGGCCTGACCCGTCAAAAAATCCGGGACATGATTCAATCGGCCGGCTGGGAAGCTGTGGAAAGGGATTCATTTTACAATGAAATTTGAACGGATTTTAAATTATGTCAGATATTGAACATATAAAAGAAAAAGTTTTAAGCAATCAGCGGCTTAATCCCGATGACGCACTGGTATTATTTGATCAGGCTGAATTATTACAGCTTGCGGACCTTGCGGGGCAACGCCGGAGAGATCTTCATCCGGAACCTGTTGTTACATTTGTATCTGACCGGAATATTAATTATACCAATGTGTGCGTTTCCGGATGTAAGTTTTGCGCGTTTTTTCGGCCTCCGGGACATAAAGACGGGTATGTTATTGAAACATCTGATTTAGATAAAAAAATTGAAGAAACCATTGCTCTGGGCGGTACTCAGATTCTGCTTCAGGGCGGAATGCACCCGGAACTTGACCTAAATTACTACATCAATCTGCTTCAATATATCAAAAGCCGCTTTAAAATTCATATTCACGGATTTTCGCCAACGGAAATTGCTTATTTAGCGGATCTGTCATCATTGTCCATAAATAAAATTCTTGAAAAATTAATTGAAGCCGGGCTGGACTCTATACCCGGGGGTGGGGCGGAAATTCTGGTAGATGAGATCCGTCATAAAATTTCGCCGAATAAATGTTCCGCTGAAAAATGGCTGGAAGTCATGAAGACCGCCCATCATTTGGGGTTAAAAACAACGGCCACTATGATGTTCGGGCATGTTGAGGGAAAAAAGCATATTATCGAACATTTACTGAAACTGAGAAAACTTCAGGATGAAACTGCCGGATTTACTGCATTTATCCCATGGTCCTTTCAACCGGACAATACCAAAATTGATGTCAGGCCGGCAACTGCTGTTGAATATTTAAGGGTTCTGGCAATTTCAAGATTGGTGCTGGATAATATTGAAAATCTCCAGGTTTCATGGGTGACCCAGGGGGATAAGATTGCGCAGCTTGGTCTGGCATTCGGGGCCAATGATTTTGGCAGTACCATGATCGAAGAAAATGTAGTTGCCGCAGCAGGCGTTAAATTCCGTCTGCCGAAGTCTGAAATTATCCGTCTGATTGAAAATGCCGGTTATACGGCACGTCAGCGCGACTGTTTTTACAATGTCATTACGGCTTCGTAAAAAGTCCGACTTCTTCGTTGCGCTTCATCTTGTGTCATTTCAACGTACGAAAAGTACGTCTCATTCCACAAGATTCGCACGTCTTGAATTAGAACTTTTATACTTTGCCGTCCGGATTTAATTTTTTTACGAGGCGGCCATGTCCTTGATTCGCAAAAATAAAAATAATGTTACACCGTCTTCAATAATTCATAAAGCCGGCTGGATTTTTGTGGACCCGGAAAATATTATAAAAAACGGATTTGTCAAAACTGAATCCGGTAAAATCGTTGACGTCGGACAGGGCAGGGGCGTTGGCGTAAGCGAGCAGATTATTGATCATGGTCCCGGGGTGTTGATGCCGGGTCTCGTAAATGCCCATACCCACCTTGAATTATCAGCTTTAAAAAACAGCACAAATACCAGCTCCGGATTCATTTCATGGGTTCAATCCGTAATTGATCAAAGAGATAAAGCCGGTGAAAACAATCTTGTAGATGGCGTTGTTGCAGGTATTGACGAACTGGCTGAATCCGGTTCACTGCTTATCGGTGATATTGCCGGCTCAGATGTCAGTCGACAGCTTTTTTTAAATTCAAAAATATCCGGTGTAAGTTTTAGGGAATACCTGGGTGCTGATTTTGAATATCGCATAGACTGTGAAAAAATCAGTCCGGAAAAAACAATATCTGCTGCCGGGCACGCACCTCATACAACCGCTTCTGATTTGCTGGTCAGATTAAAATCTGTTAGCGCCAGGCATTGTTTGCCGTTTAGTATTCATCTGGCGGAATCAAAAGATGAAGTTGAGTTTTTAACCACTGGAAAAGGCCTGTGGGCTGATTTTTTAAATCAAAGAAAAATCGATATTTCTGCTATGAAATTAACGGGTGCGGGCCCGGTAAAATATGCGGAGCAACTGGGCCTTTTGGATGAGAAAACCCTGGCCGTCCACTTAGTGTTTGCAGACCGGAAAGATATACAGACATTATCTGAAAAAAATGTAAATGTTTGTCTTTGTCCAAGAAGCAACCGACTTCTTCATCAACACCTTCCGGATGTGCCCTTGATGCTCAAATCCGGGCTGAAATTATGTCTTGGCACAGATAGTCTGGCAAGTAATGATTCGTTGAGCCTGTTTGACGAAATGAAGTTTTTGTCACAGTCGTTTGCTGATATTTCACCAAAGGATATTATTGCCATGGCAACCATCAACGGCGCGGCCGCACTGGGATTT